>JAAYCB010000224.1 GCA_012744395.1 Pirellulaceae bacterium | reverse complement strand
ACAACTCCCAGGTATCGCGATTGAGGAATTGAGAAGAGAAGGAATCGGGAGCCCTTCGCTGACGGACTACCGGGCATTATCTGTTACAGCGGAATGCTTGGCAATAACGCTTTCGGAGGGTGTGACAATTTTTGCGTAAATACACAAATTGCCACTTAAAATGCCACTACTCAATAACTTACGCACGCCAGCCGAGACGCACGCGCCAGGGAGGGAGATAGTCGCGCCACGGATGGAGCGCGGATCGAACACGGACGGAAGGCGGACTCGAATCCCCGTTTGGATCGTGATTGCTCTTCCGTGTCTGATCCGTGCTCCATCCGTGGCCCCCTTTAGCCTTCTTGGCGGGCTTCTCTTCTGTTGCCGCCGCCAGCCGGTTGCCGCGGATTGTGGATCGACGCGTTTAGTGCATTCCGGAGCCGCCGGAGAGCTGCTTGACCAGGTCGCCGACCACGGCCTTGGCGTCGCCGAAGAGCATGAAGGTCTTGTCCTGGAAGTAGAGTTCGTTGTCGATGCCGGCAAAGCCCGGATTTTTGCTCCGCTTGATGGCGAACACGGCGTGGGCCTTGTCGGCGTCGATGATCGGCATGCCGTAGATCGGCGTGCTCTTGTCGTAGCGGGCGGCGGGGTTGACGACATCGTTCGCCCCGATCACCAGGGCCACGTCGGTCTGGGGCATGTCGGGGTTGATCTCGTCCATTTCGATCAGGTCGGTATAGGGAATTTCGGCCTCGGCCAGCAGGACGTTCATGTGGCCGGGCATCCGCCCGGCGACCGGATGGATGGCGAACTTGACCTGGACACCCCGCTTGGTCAGTTCGTTGTAGAGGTCGCGGACGCGGTGTTGGGCCTGGGCCACGGCCATCCCGTAGCCGGGAATGATCACGACGGCGCCAGCCTGTTCGAGGACCTGGGATGCGCCTTCGATCGTCTCCGCCTTGTAGACGCGTTCCTCCGTGCCCGTGGCCGCCGCCTGGACCTTGCCAAAGGCCCCGAAGAGGACGTTGGTGAACGAGCGGTTCATCGCCCGGCACATGATGATCGAGAGGATCAGGCCGCTGGAGCCGTCGAGCGCCCCGGCGGTGATCAGCAGCTTGTTGTCGAGAACGAAACCCATCGCCACGGCCGAGAGGCCGGCATAGGAGTTGAGGATCGAGATCACGGTGGGCATGTCCGCCCCGCCGATCGGGATGATCAGGAGCACGCCGAAGACCAGCGCCATGAGGACCAGCACGAGGAAGGCGGCGGGGGCCCACGCGGCGGTCGGATTGAGGATCAGCGCCAGCCCGATCAGAACGGCCGCGGACAAGAGGCCGATGTTGCCCACGTTCTGCAACGGGTAGGTCACGGGCCGCTGGGGGATCCACTTGATCTCCTGGAGCTTGCCGGCGGCCATCAGGCTGCCGGTGAGCGTGACGAAGCCGAGGATCACTTCGGCGACAATCGCCGTCATCCGGAAGGTGGTGAGCTGCGACGGGTCGTCCCCGAGCCAGAGGAAGTACTTGGCGGTGCCGACCAGTCCGGCGGCCAGGCCGCCGAAGGCGTGCGAGAGGGCGGTTCGCTGGGGCACGGCGGTCAGCGGCACCCGCGACAGCGGAACCCCCACGGCGAACCCGGCCGCAATCGCCACGATGATCCAGAGGTGATGGACGACACCGGGCTGGAACCAGGTGGCCAGCACGGCCAGCGTCATCGCCGCCACGCCGGCCAGCACCGCGCGGCGGGCCGTTTTCGGGCTGTTCATCCAGTGGAGCGAGAAGACAAACAGCCCCGTCGCCACCAGGTAGGCAAGCTGCACCATGCCGTGGCTCATGGTTTGGCCTCCCCGCGGGTCTGCTTGAACATCTTCAGCATCCGGTCGGTGATCAAGAAGCCGCTGACGATGTTCGTCATCGACGCGAACAGGGCGATCGCGCCGATGATGCGGATATGCAGCGGGAAATCGGGCCCCGTGACGATGATTGCCCCGACGACGGCGATTGCCGAGATTGCGTTGGTGATCGACATCAGGGGGGTGTGCAGCAGCCGCGACACCCGGGCGATGACGCCCATCCCGATAAACGTGGCGAGCAGCAGCACGAAGACCATCGACCAGGAGTCGGAGGCCGTCTCCGGGCCGTGCCCGGCGGCGCTGGACGCCTCCGTTTCGGCCGCCCCGGCAGGAGCGCTGGAGCTTGGGGGGGGCGCGGCCCCGACCGCCGCCGGCCAGGCGGCAACGGCTGCCCAGAGCAGGGCCGTCCCAAGAAGGAGAGCGACAGAGCGTTGCGTCATTCGTGCACCATTCAGCGGAAGCAAACCAGAAGGCCCGGCGGCGGCGGCCGCGCGACACAAAATTCCGATTATCACCAGCCGGCAGGCCCCTGGTCAATCCCCTCGCTTCACGAGAGCAGTTCCCGGTAAAGCTCGGCATGGCGCGCCACCATCCGCTCGACGGTAAACTCCGTCTCCATCCGCCGGCGGCCGGCCTCGCCGAGCCGCCGGGCGAGCGGGGCGTCTTCCAGGAGCTTCAGGGTATGCTTGGCGAAGGTCGCGCGCCGGCGCTCCCGGTCGGCCCTGGCTGCCGAAACCAGCAGGCCGGTCTGGCCATCGACGACCAAGTCGCGGGTGCCGGCGATATCGGTGGCCACGACCGGAATCGCCTGCGACATGGCCTCCATGATCGCGTTGGACTGGCCTTCGTACGCGCTGGTCGACCAGACGACGTCGAAATGCGGCAGGATCCGCCCGGCATCTTCGCGCTGGCCGAGGAAATGCACGCGGTCGGCGATCTGCAACCTGTCGCGGAAGCGGCGGAGGCGGTCGCGCAACGGGCCGTCGCCGAGAATCAGGAGGTGGGCGCCGGCGTGGACCCGCTTGAGCAGATCGGCGGCCCAGATCGCGTCGTCGACCCGTTTCTGCGGCCAGAGCCGGCCCACCAGCCCGATCAGCCTCGCGTCCGGCGGCAGCCCGAGCTCCTCGAGCAGACAGTCGCGGGAGGTCGGGCCAGGTTCGGGTGGCAGGACCGCGTTGGGGATCACGGTGAACTTCTCGCGCGGCAGGCCGTGCCGCGCATAGAAATCGACGACGCCACTGCTGTTGGCCACGATCCGCCGTGTCCGCCGCGCGAGCCAGCGGTCGATCGCCAGGTCGCGGCGGCTCTTCCAGGGGTCGACGCAGCGCTCGCCCGCGACGAGGCACTCCACGCCGCAGAGGATTCCCGCGGCCCGGCCGTAGGCGTTGGCGGCGAACAGCCAGGTGTGGATCAGGTCCGGCCGCCACTGCTTGACGAAACGCTTCAGTTGCCAGAATGCCCGCGGATCGAGCTTCCAGCGCTTGCCGATCACCGTTGTGGGAATGCCCGCCTTGTCCAGGTCGGCCCGAAGCGGCCCGCCGCGCGTCAGCGCGCAGACGTGTACGTCGAACTCGCCGGCCGGCAGGCCGGCGGCCAGCAGGCAGAGTTGTTTCTCGGCTCCCGCACGGTCGAGCGTGGGGATGATCTCCAAAATCCGCATCTTCACGATCGAACAGGACTCCGTTTCTGTTGTGACAACGACGAGAACAGCGCCAAGTGCTCTTCCACGGCGCGATCGATCCCGTACTCCCGCCCGACGTGCTCGCGCGCCGCGGCGGCGCGCCGCTCGGCGCCGGCGCGAGAATCGAACAGCTCGACGAGGGCCTCTCCCAGCGGCCGCGGATCGCCGGGGGGCACGAGGCGGGCGAAACGCCCGCCGCCGGCCAGGGCGCGATTGTCCGGGCTATCGATCGCCACGACCGCCGCGCGGGAGGCCATCGCTTCCAGCAGCAGCAGCGGCGCGTCCGCATCGCCGTCGGGTATGATCACTCCGTCGGCCGCCGCGAGCACTTCCTCCACGTCGGCGAACGCACCCGGGATCACCACCCGGCCGACCAGGTCGGCCGCCTCGATCCGGCGGTTCAGTTCCGGTTGGTTGGCACAGGGTCCGATCAACCAGAGCCGGGCCGATCGCCAGCGGTCGGCGACCGGGCGCCAAGCCGCCACGGCCAGGCCCGGCCCCTGCGGATCGTCCAGCCTTCCAGTATACACGGCCAGCGGAACGCCGGGGGGGCAGTGCAGCAAGGGATTGACCGACTCGAGCGCCTCGCGGGCGGCCCGCCGCGCCGCCGGATCGAGCGGCCTGGGGAGCGGGACGCCGCTCGGCAGGGCGTACGCCCGGTCGCGCGGATAACCGGCCGCGACCAACTCGCGATAGCTCGTCGCCGTCGGCCCGACCAGGGCCGCCGCCTTCAGGGCGCGCCGTTTCACCTTCCGCCCGAAGCCCGAGTTCAACTGCCAGAGACAATCGCCCAACGGGCCGCTGCTCGTCGCCCGCAGCACGACCGGCACGCGGCCTCCGGCAGCGCCCAGAGCGGCGAAAGCGTCGTCGCGGAGACCGCAGACGTAGACCAGATCGTAAAGGCCGTCGTGCCGGTGGAGCCAGCGGGCGAGATTGCGGATCGCCCGGCGAGAGCCAAAGAAACCCTCCTCGGGCCTCGGCAGGCGCACGACCGCGGCGTCCCGGTACGTGATCTCGGCCGGCCAACTCGGGTCCCACTGGATTGTCAACACGGTCACCAGCGCCCCCCGCGCGGCCAGCCCCGCCGCCAGGTTGGCGATGAATCGTTCCGTGCCGCCGACGGCGGGCCAGAATCGCCGGGTTGTGATCACCAGTCGAAGGGGGCGCACTTGCGAACAGTCCGAGGGGAGTGGTCAGGGGTCAGAGGGGGGCGTTCCCAAGCTCCAGCCTACACCTCGTTCCCAAGCTCCAGCTTGGGAACGGTTTCTGGAATGATAATAATGCGTCTGCTTCAAGATCGGAAGGTTCCCAAGCAGGAGCTTGGGAACCAGCGGCGATATTCCAGCTTGCCGCTGGCTGCCAAGCAGGAGCTTGGCAAGCAGGCGCGACTCCTGTCTCCTCTCTCCCGCCCCGCGGCCCGGTCACGGTCGGTCGATCCCGTTCATTTCCAGGGATCGGCCGTCCGCCACCTTGACGCTCTTGGTCGACGGCCAGAAGTAGATTTGCCGGGCGGCCGAGGTGAGCACGGGTCCGCCGATGAATTTCTGGTGGGCCAGTTCGGCCGGCACATGGCCATTGCCTTCGAGGATCAGCAGGTCCTTGCTTTCGCTGTAGGTCATCCGCGATGCCCGGGCGGTGTAGGTGCGATTTTCGGCGATGACGTTGCCCTGTGCCTCCAATTCGACCGACTGGCGGCCGGTCAGCGGCGCGATCGCTTCGGCCACGGCAAGTTGATCCGCGCTGAGTTTCACGCCGGCCTCTCCGAGCGAATCGGGATCGTGGATATCGAGCCGCGACTGCCACGAGGCGAGATCGCCATAAACACACTGCACCTGGTCGTGAAAGACGATTTTGCGGTTGCCGATGTCTCCGCGGAGCGCGTCCTGGAAGCGCACGTCGAGGCAGGCCAGCTTGGCTGCGTCCGCGGAGGGCGGCAGTGCCCGGTGGGGCTCCGCACCGCGCCGCAGCGGCAGTTCGGCGACCCGGGGGCGAATCGAGGTGACGCGGCCCGGGCCCTGGGCATGGATTTCGCCCCTCGTGCGGTCGATCCAGAGTTGTTCCGCCTCGAACTGTTGCCACGCGACCTGGGCGGCCTGTTCGAAGCCGCGCCCTTCAAACAGGACGCCGCCCCGGCATGTCAGGCGGTCGAGGTCCGGGGCGGGCTGCGATCCGGCCTGGCGGAACTGGATCGGCCGGGTGAACCGCACTTCGAGGGTCTCGGTCCGCAGCACCTCGCTGGCCGTGTTTGCGGTCACGGCCTCTTCGAAGAGGGCCGTCTGGCCGTCAAAATCCATCCGCTGCTGCCAGTTCACCTGGATCGTGCCGGGCTGGGCCAGCGGCTCGCCCTTCAGATCGCGGTCCAACGGCAATTCCATCTGCCCGGAGCCATCGATCCAGAGCCGGTTCGTCCCAGCGTTGACGTTGATGTTGGTGCCGGTCAGGGTCAGCCCGCGCCCGCTGAACTGGGCGGGCCGCCCGATCACCGAGATGTTGGTGTTTGGACTCTCCGCGTCGATCGCCTGAATCCGGTCGCCGCGGACGCGGATCGGCTGTTCCGAGGCTTGCCGCAGGGGGATTTCATCGAGCTCGACGTCGCCTTCGAGCATCAATTCCGACAATTCCCCTCTCCGCTCGCGGATCAGCACGCGGGATTGCACAAGCTGGCCGCGAACGCGGAATCGCCGTTGGAGGGGCTCCGCCGGGTCCGCCTCGAGTTGGTCGGCAAGCGGCGTGCCTGGCTTGCCGGCGGCGGTCCCGCCGGGCGGTCCCGCCGCCGGCAAGCCAGGGGCCGCGGCCGGGCGAGCCGGCTCCTCGAACCAGACCTCCATCCGGTTGACGCCGCCGAAGACTTGGGGCGAATCGATTTCCACCGCATACTGCGGGGCGGAATCCCGATCGTCCGTGGCCGCGGGGAGCGGGCGCGGAAGGGAGCGCTGCCGGCTGGGGGCGGCGGGCGTGGCGCTGCCGGCCTCGTGCCCTTGGACGAGCATCCGGTCGGGCTTGACTTCGAGTTTTTCACGGCCGGGACCGGCGGGAAGCTCGAACAGCCAGCAGTGGATCTCGCCCGCCTTGAGATTGCCGATCCCCGCGTAGTTCAATTCCACCCCGCCGGCGAGCGACGCGACGTGCTGTTCCTCGTACGGCTGGAGCTGGAACCGCTGCCCCCAGCGGACGAGGACTTCCTGGCCGGGCCGCTCGGCAAGCGCGCCGCGCATCCAGCCCGGCCCCCGCGAGAAAAGCTCGCCGAGCCGCCCCTGGCCCTTGGACCGGTAGCGGACGCTCCGCGCGCGGATTTCGTTCTTCCCCTGGCGGAGGAAGACATCCCCGCTCCCCTCCAGCACGATCTGCTCCTGCTGCACGTCGTAGGCCAGGCGCTCGCCGCGGGCTTCCGCGTCGCGGGTGGGCGCCCGCACAATCACCGGATTGCCGATCGCCTCGATCTCTCGGACCTGAAGGGAAGCCTCCCGCGATCGGTCGGCGTGGCGTGCGGCGCGGTTCGGGGCGGACAATTCCAGCAGCCCTTGGCGCGAGCGGGAGAAGTGGATCGTCAGCCGCTCGCAGTTGATCTGGTCGACCGGCCCATTGGGATTCAGTTGGAGCACGTCGACGTGTTCGGCGAAGGTGGCGAACTGCCGAACGGGATCGAAGCGGAACGGTCCGCGGCAGGTGATCTCCAGGGGGCGTCGCGAATCCCAATCGGAAGGCGCGGCAGCCTGGCCGCCGCCGGCCACCGCGGCCGGATTGGCCGTGGGGAATTCGAGGTGCAGGCGGTCGAGCTGGCGGACTTCAAACAGCTCGATCCCGGTGATCTTCAGGCTTTCCCGGCCGGCGCGGGGCCCGTCCTCGTCGCCGCGGAGCGTGATCTCCAGGTTGCGGCCGCTGCCGAAACTGGCCCCATAGCGAAAGCGGACCGGATTCTGCGTCGAAATCCGGTCGCCGGTGAGTTGCACGTCGCGCGTGATGATCTCCAGGTCGTCGTGAGGGCCGGGCTGCCGGCCCGGGCTGCGGATCGTGATTTCGCCCAGGAGCCTGCCGGCGACGGGCTGGCCGATATTGCCCCGGCGGAGGTCCAGCGGCCGGTCGAAGCGCATTAGCGCGCCGTCCGGCGCGTAGAGGACGACCGGGGCCGCCGCCCCTTCGGCCCCGTCGGCGGGCCTGTAAATCAACAAGCAGGGCTGGATGCGGACCCGGCCGTCGCCGAGATTCTTGTAGTCGCAGAGCAGCAGCTTGAGCTGATCGCTTTCGAGGATTTTCGGGTGTTCAAGCTTCTGCCGGGCTTCGGGTGGAATCAGCCCCTCCAGCTCGGCCAGCCCCGCGTCGACCCGGCTGGCGTTCCGGCCCCGGTCCGCGCGGGCGGGCCTGGACTGCGGCGACCTGGCCGGCGGCTCGATCAGCGGCACGGCAACCAGCGCGTACACGCAGTAGGCCGTCGAAACGGCGGCGAAGCTCGTAATCACCCGGATCAGACGCGCCATGAAATCCCCGCGCGCCGGAACGTCGCGCCCGGCGCAAACCTCGCTTGGTATGGGTCGGGCTCAAGTCAGGTAGGAGCGGACGACATCCTCCCAGCGCCGCTGGCTCTTGAGGATCATCTCCACGGCCTCGCGGACCGCCCCGCGGCCGCCGCCGAGCGATGTCACGTAATCGGCCTCCGCGCGGACCTCGTCGGCGGCATCCGCCACGGCCACGCCCAGTCCAACCAGGCGGATCACCGGCAGGTCGGGCAGATCGTCGCCGATGTAGGCCACCCGCTCCAACCCGAGCCCCAGCTCTTCGACGATCGCGCTGACGGCCGCCGTCTTCTCGGCCGCCCCCTGCCGCACCAGGTCGACCCCCAGTTCGCCCGCCCGGACACGGACCGCGTGGGAGCTCCGCTGGGTGACGATCCCGAAGCGGTTGCCGCTCTTCTGCCAGAGCTTGATGCCCACTCCGTCGCGGACATGGAATCGCTTCGTCTCGATCCCCTGGTTGTTGTAGATGATCGAGCCGTCGGTCAACACCCCATCGACGTCGGCGAGCAACAGCTCGATCACCTGGCATTTGGACTGGAGATTCATGGTCTGCTTGGTTCGCGGGGTTTCACGGGTCAGGCGCTCCGCCGGCGGTCGGTCGCGCCGGCGCCGCGGAGCGTCTCGGCGGAATCCTCCGGCTCGGCCAGCTCGTCCAATTGCGGGAACAGGGCGACGACATCGGTCAGGTCGATCAGCCCCAGCGGGCGCCGCTGGGCGTCGACCACCGGCAGTTCGCTGATCTTCCGCCTGGCCATCAATGCCACCGCCTCGGCCATCTTTTCGCCGGCCAGCACGGTCAGCGGCCGGGCGGTCATCACCGCCTGAATCGGCTGATCGAAGGCCTCCTCGCGGCGGTGTTCGAAGAGCCGGGCCAAGTCGCTGTCGGTAAACAGGCCCGTCAACCGCCGCTCCCCATCGACGAGCATGATCGCCCCGGTGCGGCGGCCGGGCATGCTCCGCTGCACGAAGACCTCGCGGACGGTCATCGACTCCGCGGCGATCCGGCAGAGCCGCAAGGGGCGGCAGTATTGCTCGACCCGGCTCAGCTTCCGCCCCAGGCTGCCGGCGGGATGGAAGCGGGCGAAGTCTTCCGCGCCGAATTGCCGCATCTGGCTGGCGACCAGGGCCAACGCGTCGCCGATCGCGAGCATCGCCGTGGTGCTGCTCGTGGGAGCCAGCCCCAACGCGCCCGCCTCGCTCAGCGGACCCAATTCCAGCACGACCGCCGCCGCCCTGCCGAGCGTGCTCTCGGAGCGCGCGGTGACGGCGATCAGCGGTAGGTGCATCTCGTGAAAGCATGGCAGCAGCCGGACCACCTCCTCCGTCTCGCCGCTCTGGGAGAGCATCAAGACAACGTCGTGGGGCTGCACCCGGCCGAGGTCGCCGTGGACCGCTTCCGCCGGGTGGAGGAAATGGGAGGGAGTGCCCGTCGAGGCGAACGTGGCGGCGAGCTTCTGCCCCACCAGCCCCGCCTTGCCCATCCCGGAGACAATCAGACTCCCCCGGCACCCGTGGACCAGCTCGACCGCATGGCAGAAACGCCGATCGAGGCGCTCGGCGATTGCCCGGATCGCCGCGCCCTCCTGCAAGAGAATCTCGCGGGCCAGTCGGAGTTGTTCGAAGCCAGACAGCCTGGCCGCCGTTTGGGGAGCTTCCCAGCTCATCGATTCGTCATCCTTGACGGAAGAAATTGCCGACAGGGTTGGAGCCGGCCGATTGTAGCTTCTACAGCCATTTCCAGCAACGCGGACATTCCAGGCAATCGGGATTGCCCCGGCCCTGTAAGATCCTACGCACACGGCCCCGTGCCGGCCCAGTCTCTGGCGAGAATCGACCCTCCGGCGCGGCGCCCGTCCCAGTCTTGACTGTCTGCGCCCGTCATTCTAGGGGGATGAGCAGCCCTCCTCGCTAGCCCCGCTGGATGGACGTACAATTGCGTCCCGGCGGTCCCGCCAGACACGCCTGCCCCACCTTGGACTTCGGCCAATCGCGATCATGGGCGCATTTCCGATTCCGTACCAGCGGCAGCAGATCGTCGCGGGCGGCCGCGCGTGCGGGGCAGCGGCGCTGGCGATGGTCTACCAGTCGTTCGGCATGGACTGCCGGCAGGAGGACATCTGGGATCGGATCGCGGAGGAGGTCCGGCCGAACGAACGCGTCTGCCGGACCCATCGGCTGGCCGAGGACGCCCTGCGGCAAGGCCTCTCGGCGGCGATTCTCCAGGCTGCGTTCCCGATCGGCCTGCTGCGACGGATGGCCGGAAGCGGGGCGCGGGTTGTCCTCAACCATCGGCTTGATGCCGGCTCCGCCTTGGGCCACTTCACGGTGTTGGTCAAGCTCGATCGTGAAGAGGTCGTGCTTCACGACCCCCATTTCGGGGCAGGCCGCAGTCTGCCGCTTGCGGAATTGGAGCAGCTTTGGAAGCCGATTGACGGCGCGTGCGAGATCGTCGGGGGAGTCCTGTTGGCAATCGGACCAGAGGAGAAGGGGCCCCTGCGGTGCGGAGACTGCGGAGCGCCGCTTCCGGCCGCCCTGGCCTGCGGCCGCTGCCATCGGCCGATCGCGCTTGCGCCGGCCGAGGCCTTGGGCTGCTTGGACCGGCGCTGCCCGAATCGGCGATGGGACCGTCTTTACTGCCCATCGTGCGACTGGGCGCCCCCTTTTGACAAACCGGGCGGTACGATCTAGAATCTTAGCATCGCCGGTCCGGAGGGGCGCCTGCTGGACTCGGTGCGGGGCGGTAGCTCAGTTGGGAGAGCGCAGCGTTCGCAATGCTGAGGTCGGGAGTTCGACCCTCCTCCGCTCCACTTCGCAAATCCTTTTCGGAAAACGATTTACATCGCTACCGATAAGCGTTTGCCCAAAAAGACCAGCCCGTGGGACACTTAATGGGACACTTAATTCGGTCCCACGGGCCGGCCGTACCGGGTTTTCTGTGGCAGTTTCACCAACTCCATAGGAGGCCCGAAGATGGCCCGAAAGAATTCTGGAAAGCCCTGGCTTCATGGGGCAAGCGGGTGGTGGTGCACGACCGTCGCTGGCAAGCGAAGGAAATTGGATAAGGACTATCGTGCAGCTTGCTGGAAGCTCAAATCGCTTCTCTCGAAGCAGAAACGCGGAGGTTTGGGCACCCACGACTGGCTCGACGTTAGCTTTGCAGCGTTGGCAGACGAGTACTTGACCGATTCCAAGGCGAGGAAGAAGCCGACAACCTACGAAAGCCGGCGGTACCGGTTGCTCCGTGCCCTGCGCAGTTTGGGGACGACGGTTCGGGTCGGGGACCTGCGCAGGTTCCACCTTGCGAAGCTGGTGCGGCGCCCAGGTTTACGGGACCGGAATAACTGGCGGAACTCTGGAATAGATTGGCTGGAGAGGAATCCCGCCCCGTATCCCGCCGCTTACCCCGCCGGGTAGATTTTATCTAGAACCCCGCTT
>JAAYCB010000223.1 GCA_012744395.1 Pirellulaceae bacterium | reverse complement strand
TACGCATGTACATCAATCTAGCCGAAACGATGCATGTGTCAAGTAAATTTATGGGTGGCACTTAATTACGCAGCACCGGTACGCACCCCGATTTGTGGGTGGGACCTTTACATTTGTGGGTGGCACCTTTACTTGTAGGGCGTGTTTTGGCGGTGGCCTCGGTGGGCATCCACTTTCCATCGACCTGCAAGCTACCCAACCGCGTGGGCTTGCCCCGCCACGGCGATGGAAAACCCGTGCCGCTCGACCGCTTGCATCGGCCAAGTGGCCTTTCTGCGCGCAATCGAGGCTCGACATTCGCCATAAAGCATTGAAACCAAAGGGTTTGACAATCTTGTCGGGCTTGGGTAGGCTAGCGGTGTACGGTCGCTGAGCACGAGGAATTGGTTCGACGATGAAACACGTTCGGCTCCCCCGGCACCGCTTGCGGCCAGCCCCCTGGTTTGCCGCTCTATTGCTTCTGCTGCCGGGGTTTGCCGCCGCTGAGCCGGGCGGACCTCGGCAAGATCGGACCTCAATCAGCGCGACTGCGTCAAGGCTGGCCGAAGCGCACGTAGCGGCCACCATGGCCGTTGCCAGGCTCGACGCCGGCAATACCCTGCTGGCAGCCGAAATTGCGCGGCTCGAGGGCGCCAGTCGCGCCGGTTCTGCGGTGGAATGGCTGCGGGAACTCGGGAAGGTCGACGCCGAGATGCGCGGCGCCCTGGGCGAGGCGATTCAGCAAGGCGTCGCCCCCTTGGTCGAAAACCATGAGCAATCGCTGGCCGCGCTGCGTGAGCGGGTGGCGGAGGCCCAGGCAGCGTGGCTCGAAGTCCGAACCGATCTGAACCGGGCCGAGCTCCTGCTGGGGGAAATCCGCGACAGCCGGTTGATCGCCGGCCAGTTGGCATCGCTCCTGAGCGTCGACAAACGCTGGTTCTGGCTGTTCGGCGTGATCGCGGTCGCCGCACTTCTGGGCGTGGTCTGCCACGATCGCCGCCACGAGATTCGCAAGCTGCTCAACGGGGGGCGTCCCAAGGCGATGGGGCTGTCGAAGCTGCTGGCGGTGCTGCTTGCGCTGATGACGGCGGCGACGCTGGCCATGTTCCTGCTGGGCGATCGGATCTATGAGGCACTGCTTACGGCGGGGGTCGGCAGCGCCGATTCGCCCCGCCACGAGTTGCAGCGCCGCGCCGGCGCGCTGGAAGCCGAGCAGGCGGCACGGGCCGCCGCGCGGCAGTCGCTGGAGGAACACCGCGAAGAGCTCCAAGCCGCCTTCTGCCGCCCGTTTGCCGACGCCTTGTCACCGCGCAGCCGTCTGCCGCTCGATTGGCGGCAACTTCGCGACGGCGTGATCGGGGCGGCCGAGGAGATCGCCGCCTACCGGGCCGCATTCGGCGGCTGGGAATCGGACCGGGCGGAACTGGCCGAGTGCTTGGAGCAACTCCAGTCGCAGTCGGCAGCCGCGATCGGCACCTTGAGGCTCCGCCATTCGATCCGCGCCTGCCTCGGCGTCCTCCTGCTGGGGCTGACGGCCGGCGGCGGCTTCTGGTATTGGGGCGGCGTGGCCAGCCGCCGCAAGGCCACGCGGGAAACCTGCCCCTTGTGCCTCGGGCAGGGCTCGCTGGAGCGCGAGGAGGCAGCCGATGCGGAGGACAATGCGGAGGACAATGCGGACGATCTGCGGCTCGTTCGCTGCCATCATGTGATCAGCAAGAATTCTCACGAGCGGTGCGACTTCTCGTTCCGAGAAGCCTATCGGCCGATGACCAAGCTGTGCTTTCCGACGTTGGGCATTCCCCAGGCCGGCAAGACCCATTGGCTGGCGATGCTTTACTGGGTGCTCAATCGCGGCAGTTATCCAAAAACCATCCAGTTCGAGCGCGTCCGTTCGCAGAGTGCGGAGAACTTCGACCGGATCGTCGAAGAGATCCTCAACACGCGGATCGGCACGGCGGCCACGCAGCAAGACCGCATCCCCCATCCGCTGGTGTTTAATTTCCGCGATCGCGATCCGATCGGCCGATCGAACGTGCTCGTCAACATTTTCGACTATTCGGGCGAAGTCACTTCGGAGATGGACGCGCACGATTACCGGCGGCGGCGCGCCTTGGACGCCGACGGGTTTCTGTTCTTCCTCGATCCGACCTATCCGAGCGAGGTCCAGGCCAAGGCGTTGGCCGATTTCCGCGAAGACCTGCGTTTGATCAAGGGGGTCAAGGCCGGCCGACGGTTGCGGCTCCCGGTAGCGCTCTGCGTGTCGAAGATCGATCTTTTGGCCAGGCACGACTTCCGCCTCGAAGACGGCCGCGATGCAATCGCCGCATTCTACGAGGACCTGGCGCGGATCGATCCAAGCGGCGAGTCGACGGCGCTGGCCGTCCTCGAGCAGCGTTCGCAGCTCACCCAGCGGTTGCGCGACGTGATCTGGCCCGGCTGGCAGATCGAGCGGCAGGTCGACGACCTGTTCGGCGGCCGTTTCGCCTTTTTCCCGCTCACTCCGGTGGGCCTCGACGGGCGCGGCGAGACCGACCTGAGCCTGCGGACGATTTCCCCGTTCGGACTGCTTGAGCCATTGCTCTGGCTTCTGCAAATGACCGGCTATCCCGTGCTCCAATAAGGGGAGAGCGATGTCCTGGCCGCTGGCCTCGCACTTCAGCGCGATGCTGCAAAATCCGCGACTGGCGTTTCGCGATCCCGCGCTCCGCGAGTGCCTCATCGCCAAGGACGATCGCAACCAGCCGCGGCCCTGGTCGGGGGCGTTCGCGGTCGTCTACAAGGCAGTCGGCGGCGGCGACCAGCGCCCGTTCGCCGTTCGCGTGTTCACAACCGAATCGCCCGAGCGGCGCGAGCGGTATTGCGAGATCAGCGGCTATCTGAAGAGCCGCAAGCTGAGCTGCCTGGTCGATTTCGAGTATCGCGACGAGAGCATCCGTTCGGCCGGCGACGGCAAATGGTATCCGCTAATCGTGATGGATTGGGTCCAAGGCGACACGCTTTTCAGGTGGTGCCGGGCCCGGGCGCTGGCCGGCGACCGCCGGGCCCTGGGCGCGGCGGCGCGGCGCTGGATCGACCTGGTCAAGGAGTTGTCCGACACCCGGATCGCCCACGGCGACCTGCAACACGCCAACGTGATGGTCACCGAGCGGGGCGCGCTGAAGCTGGTCGACTACGACTGCATGTGCGTTCCGACGCTGGTCGGCCGGCGAAACCTCGAGGTCGGCGTGGAACCCTACCAGCACCCCGACCGCAACGCCGATACCCATCTTTCGCTCGACCTGGACCATTTTTCCGCCCTGGTGATCTACATCGCTCTACGGGCGTTGGCCGTCAATCCCTCGCTCTGGGCGCGGTACGTGGAGGGGCCGACGCACGACAAGCTCTTGTTCCGCGCCGAGGACATCCAGCAGCCCGAAGCAAGCCCGCTGATCAGCGACTTGCTCCGCCTTCCCGACCAGGACGTGCGGGAGCTGGCCGCGCGGCTCGTTGAGTTCGCCCGCGGGCCGATGGACGCCGTTCCGCCGCTGAGCGAACTGGCCAATTCGTATGCCAAGATCGAGGCCCTGCTCCACGCGCGGCGGTGGAACGAGGCGGTCGATCTGCTCAATCGCCGCGGCCAGTTTCGCGACGCGCCGAAACACCTGGAACCGCTGATTCATTACGCCTACGAGCATTTCTGCCGCGAACAGGCCTGGAAGGCCTTTCGGCGAATCCGGCCGGAGAAGAGCGAAGTCCACGACCGCCGCCTCGTCAACGCCTGGAACGAGGTCCTGTTCAGCGGATATCCACCCGCCGAGGCGCAGCGCGAGCGCCTGGGCCAGGCCCGGCGCCGCGTCCACGCGCTGGATCAACTCCACCTGCTCGTGCAAAAATCCCCCCAGGCGACCGCGATCGACGACGAGTGGAGGATCGTCGAAGCGGCCAGCCGATTGCCGGACGGGTACCAGTTCGACCTCCAGGCGCGGGTCGATCGGGCAAGGCGGTGCGTTGACGCCGTCCGCTGGCTTGAGCAAGCCCTCGCCGAACAGGCCGACGACGTGGCAATCGCCGCGATGTGGAAACGGGTCGGCGCGGCCGGGGCGGAGCGGCTTGTCAGCGGCGACCATCACGCGCGGATCGATTTGGCCCTGCGCCGCGCTCCGCTCCTGGTCGCGCTTCGCGGGCTGAGCGCGGAAACGCCCGCGGACCAGCGCGATCGCGTGCTGCTCGAAGCGTGGGACGAGGCCCTGTTGGCCGCCTGCCGGGAGGCCGCCCGGTGGCGCAGCGCGCATGAGGCGGCCGTCCGCCGGGCGGAACAGCTCGCGCGGCTCGAAGAGGCTGTCCGGGAGCGGTCCGACCGCCGGATCGCCGAATTGGCTGCCGGCGAGTTGCTGGCCGGATACCCGCTCTCCGCGCCGCTCGAAGCGGCGGTCGAGCACGCCTGCCGGCAGGTCGCCGCCAGCGGCGCTTTGGAGGAAGCTCTCCGCCGCGGGGACCGCGAGACCTTCGTTGAAATCTTCGATGCGCGGTTGATTCGCCAGTTCGCCGATCGCTTCGAGCCGTTCCAGTCCCTGCTCCACAAATGGACCCGGTCGGAGATTCTCGCGGCCAGCCTGCTCGGGCTTGCGCCCGCCGTGGGCCGTGCCAGCCTGGTCATCGCCGACGCGGAGCAGGGCGTCTACCGGGCGCGATGGACCTGGCCGATGCCCCGCTTCACCGACCAGTGTCTGCTGGCCGTGACGAGAAACAAGCCCGGCTGCACGGACCCGCCGGATGCGTGCGACCTATTGCATCGCGAGACGATCGGCCGCACAAGTTGGGAAGCCGGCGGCGGCTGCCGCAGCTTGCGGGCGCTGCCGCAGTGGGAGTCCTGTTTCGCCGTTGCCTGGGCGTTGATCGATCTGGGAACCGTCCGTTTCGCAAGCGAGCCGCTGATCCTGGGACAATTCGGCGCCGCGGCCCGGCGAGCTGAATCCGGCGGCCGCCGTTGGCGGTGGTTCGGCGTCCTGGGGCAAGCGGCCAGCGCGGCCGCCGAGCCCCCTCCGCTGCCTGAAAACGAGGATCGTCCGACGTGAGCCTGATCCACCAACTCTATTGCACCCACTGCACGCACGGCAGCTCGGCGCTCGAACGGAGCCAGGGGGAGATGGCGGCGCGGATGCTGGGCTATTCGGTGCGGGCAGGGTCGCTCGAGGGAGAACGGCTCAGACGGCTTTACCGCCAGGTGGAACGCTATATTTCCTATCACCTGCCCCGCGACACACCCGGCCAGGCCAAGCTGGAGTGGACCGCCGCGGCGGCCCCGCGGCGACTGGTCTTCATCCCCTCGGCCGGCAGGCTGCAAGTCATCGCGCTGGTGAGCTATCGCCAGCGCGACAGCGCGGGCCGTCCGGGCTCCTATTTCGCCCACGTCCTCTGCCGCGAGCCGCAGCCCACGGAGTCCGCCTGGACGGCGGCCGAGGCCCTGCGGCTCTGGAACGCACCGGGTTGGGTCGCGGAGGACGCCGCCGAGCATCCCTTCGTGCTGCCGGCGCTGGCGCGGGCCGACTTGCTGCTCGGCGGGGCCAGCCCGGCGATTGACGACGGGGCGTTCCTGCGATTCCTCCAGGGCGGAGGGGGGGCGGAAGACGCGTGGCTGCCGGAACGCTGGCGGCAGATGCCAGCCCGGCAGCGCGCGGCCTACTTCCAACGCGTGCTCGGCGGATTGATCGCCGCCGGGACCGCGCGCCGCCAGACGGTCTTCCTGGCCGTTGAGCCGGAGGTTGCCGCCCTGCTGTTCTACGGCGCTGCGCGCCTGGTGCCCCCGGGCGATCTGAGCGCCTCGATCGGTGTTTCGACCTTCGAGCCAAACGCCGACCGGCTGGTCACGGCGCTGGCCGCCACGACGTTCCACGATCCCCGGACGGCCGAATTCCGCATTGATGGACTCCGCGGATGCGGCACGGCAATCAACACGTTTCGCGATCCGTGCAGCGAGGGACTCGGCCAGGCAGGCTACGCGCCGGCCATGATTCGGCGCCTGCTGGACGACGGCTGGGAATCGGTCGATCAGCACCTGAAGACGATTGCCGCGGCCGGCTGTAAACGGATCGAGGCGCTCGAGGATTTCGCGCGGACCGCGCGGACCGTGGCTGTGTGGTTCGGCTCGCCGGAGACCGCCGCCGGTGACCAGTGGCGCAAGAGGCCGGAGTGGACGGACTTCGCCCGTCGCCTCGTCCTTGCGCGGCTGGGCGGCGAGCTTGAGTGCAGGGAGAAGCGGCCCGAACTCCGCGGGCGTGCGAGCCTGGCAACGATTGTGGAACTGGCCGCGGCGACTCCGCCGGGCGCGGGGCCCGACGGCGCAATCCGCTGGCTGCTCGATTGCCTTGCGGAGCCGCAGGTCGAGCCGTTGCTGAGACTGCCGGAGGTGGCCGAGGGGTGGAAGGTCCAGTTGCTGGTTCGCCGAATCGAGCAAGCCGGGCGGATGCCTTCGGGATGCGAGTGGATTTGGGACGATGATCCGCCGCCAGGCGCCATAACTGCCGAGAAATGCCGCGAACTGGGCGTGCGGGTGCTGCTCGGTTTGAATAGCCGGCTGGTGGCGGCCCTGCCGGCGACGCTCCAGTCGCCGCGTTTTGAAAATCTTGTCGACCGGTTGCTCGATGCCTGCGACCGGGACCCCGCGCGGTGGGCGGTGCTTGGTGAGATTGTCGGCGGAATGACCGACGGAGCCCTGATCGCGGTCTGGCGGCGCTGCGGCACGCGATGGATTGCATCCGCCGAGCATGACGGCGGCGTGCTTGCCGGGCGTCTCCAGGCCGTCTTGCGAACCTTGCCGGAGCACGCAGCCGAGTTTGCCCAGCGGTACGCGTTGGTCGATGCCGGCAGGCGGCATTTGTCCGACCCCGTCGATCAGAAACGGCTGGCCGCCTGGGACGCCTGCCGCGAGGCGATCTGCGACCTGGCGCCAGCCGCGGAGAAGGTGGGCGGATGGAGCGGGCCGCTTCTGGTTCGCCGCCTCGAGGCCGCCGCACGGCGAATGGCCGAGTCGGCCGCGGCCGCGATGCCGCCATCCGAGTTTCCAGACGATGCCCGTTCGACGCGCAAGCAGGAGTGCCTTCGCACGATCGGGGCTCAACTCCTCGCTGGCCGGGCGCTGCTCCCCGAATCGGAGTGGCATAACCAGGCCCTTTGGAAGAAGGTTTGCTGGCGGTTCGAGATGGGAAGCTGGCCGTCCATACCGCTTCGCAAGCTGGCCTTCGGCAACGACCCGAATCGCTTCTGGATTGGCGCGGGAATCGCAGCCGCCGTGCTCCTGGGCGTGCTGGTGATCATCGGACTGGCCAGCATCGGCACGGGCAAGAGGCGTTCCAAGGGAATCGTCCTGGAGCGGCGGGCTGGGCGCGTCGCCGATCGGCATCACGCAGCCGGCCCCTCCCTCCCCCCCGAGCCGGCCGCGCCCCGCGACTGGCCGGGACCGGCCACACCGCAGTCTGCCGCCGCCAGCGGACTCGAACCGGTTGGCCCGCAGCCCTCAACGGCGGCGGAGGCGATTGACTCTGGGCCAACCGACGCCCCGTCAGCGTCCGGATCGAATTCAGTCGCCGGAAGCCCCCGGCGGCCCGAGGGGACGGAACCGTTGCATCGTCTTGCGCCGAGCGCGGCCCAATCCGCTCCGCCAACCGGCGACGCCGCGCTGGAGCCGTTGACTCCAATTGACGGCGTGTTCAAGGTTGAACAGTCAGCGGCCTTGGAGTTGCCCCCGCCGGCGATCGCCTCGGTTCGCCTGGTGGTCAAGAGTGCCGGGGGGCGTCCGCTTCCCGACCGAATTTTGAAGCATGCCACGATCGGAGCGATGATCGTTGAACAGGGCGATTTCCACGCCTCACGTTATATTGAATTGCGCAACCTCGCTGAGAAGCGCGACGCGGAGGTCTTTGACGGGACGGAGCATCTGCTCGTCTCGTTCTGGTTTGCCCTGGCGGCGGGCGGTCTTGCCGACCGTGTCGATCCGATCGTTGCCACGTCGTGCGCGCAGGCCGAGATCGCGATCGCGGCGGGCAGCCACTACGAGGTGCGATTCGAACTGGAGCAGCCGGCGGTTGACCAACTCGAAGCGATTGTCGAAGAACAGGTTTTGCGGAGACACGTCCAATGAGGCATGTTGAGGGGCGCCCCCGATGCGATGGCTAGGAGCCGGGCCGATCCTCGTCCTGCTGCTCGGATCAGCGCCGTTGGCGGTGCTGACCTTGGCGAGCCTCGCCCGAATCGGCCAAGTGAGCCAAGAGCTTCCCGCGACCGACGGTTTCAGCCGTTCGGGAGAGATTCTTCTGCTCCCGCCCGACCGGTTGGCGGGGGACGAAGGCCTTTCTCGGGCATTGGCCGAGCGCGACCTGTTCGCCGGCGGGGTTCCGGGCGCAACCGACGAGTCGCCTGAGCCCGTCTTCTTCCGCTCGTTGCGCGGGGACTGGGACCGCTGGTGCGGAGTCCGGCAACTTGTCGACGACGTGCTCCAGTTGGAGCGGCGCGTAGCCAAGGCCGACCGCCGCGGGCTGGAGCAGGCCGCTGAAGAAGTCCGGCGCCTGGTGAGCGCATCCGGCAAGCGGGGTCCGGCGCACGATTCGCGCCTAATCCGGGCGCTGGCGCGCCGCGAGCGAGCGATTCAAGACAGAATTCACCGGCTCCGCGACATCGAGAGCGCCAAGCGGTTGATCGTCGATGCCGGAGCGGCCGCCGATCGCCAAGAGCACGGGCGGGCGATCGAGATCTACGACGAAATTCTCGCCAGGTTCTCCGGCGTGCTTGAGCCGGCCGAGCTTGCCGACCTGCGCGCCCGGCGAGAAGACGCCCAGTTCCGCCGCGACGGACTGGCCCTGTTCGACCAGGTGCGGAGCGCGGACGATATCGCGCGGAAGCGGAGGCTGCTCAAGGATTTTCTGGCGAAGTATGCCAACCCGGTGTATCGCTCCACGGCGGCCATCGAGCAGGCCCGGGGCGAGTTGCTCGCCGTCGAAGCCGAGGCCCTGCGGCTGGAGAGAAACCGCGCCGCCGAGCGCCCGATCGAAATGCTGGCCCGCTACGACATCAAGCCACTGCCTGACGGGCTCCGCGCGGCCGCGGAAATCGCCAGAACGTATCCCACCGACACGGTCCGCGCTCGCCTGCAAGACCGGGTGCGGACCTGGCTTGCCCGAGCGCTGCCAGCCAGGGAGCTGACCGAGCCGGTCGGCCTGGAGGAGGCCGAACTGGCCGACGGGCAGGTGCTTCGCGGCTACTTCGCGGCGACGCGCGACCCCGGCGGGCGGATCAACGGCTACAAGTGCTACAGGTCTGCCGAGGAGCGGAAGAGCCCCACGGCGGCGGTCGGCCGCTATGCGGCGGCCGAGTTCCGCCGCCCGCCAGGGGTGACGGTCCCGCGCGACTGCGTTCTGCGCTATGAGCAGGCCCGCCGCGCGGCCCTCACCCAGCCCGACCGCCAGGCCCATTGGACTGCGCTGGCGGCGACGTGCGAAACACTCGATGCGGAACTGAGCGCGTATCGCCGCTTGCCCGGCAGCAGCCGCGAGCCGCTCTCGTTCGCAGCGGAGGGCCGGCTCGCGCGGGCCCTGCTCCATCCCGTCCCCTGGTCGCAGATTGAGGAGGTCTGGGCAAGATGAGTCCGCTTGCCGCGCCCGGCCGTTGCCGATATACAGGGGAGGGGGTCTCCCGCGATCGATTGGCGAGCCGCCGCGAAGACCGCTTCGCTGCACCGGCGTTTTCGCGGGCCGGGGCAGGCCCGTCGCCCGCGCGCCGCTCGCCCTGTTGCTGACTGGAACGCCATGTCCCGCGCACCGTACCGCCAAGAAATCAGCCGGCAGAACAAGGCCTGCTTCCTGTTTCTGCTCGACCAGTCGTTCTCGATGGAGGAGCCGCTGGGCAATTCGTCGAACCGCAAGAGCGACGAACTGGTCACGGCGATCAACGGCTGGCTCCAGAACATGGCGATCCGCGCCAGCGGCGACGAAGGCATCAAGGACTGGATGGACGTGGGCGTCTTCGGTTACCGGACGGATCAGCACGCCAACCCGATCATCCAGTCGGCCTTGCAGGGTCCCCTGGCGGGGCGCTCGCTGGTTTCGATCACGGAAATCGGAACCCACCCGGCGCGGATCGATGAGCGGATCCAGTTCATTCCCGACGAGGCCACCGGCGAGATGATCGAAGCGCCGTGCGAGGTGCCCGTCTGGGTCGATCCGGTGGCCGAGGGGGGCACGCCGATGTGCCACATGCTCTACCATGCCCACGGCCTGCTGTCTCAATGGATCGGGCAGCACCCGGCCAGCTTTCCGCCGATTGTCGTGCACATTTCCGATGGTGAATCGCAGGACGGCGACCCGATTCCCTATGCCGAAGCGCTGAAGAACCTGGGCACGCGCGACGGCAACGTGCTGCTGCTGAACTGCCACCTTTCGATGACGGCGGCCGATCCGTTCATGTTCCCCGCGCATGGGGACGGGCTGCCCGATGAGCTCGCCCGCGTGCTGTTCGAGATGTCGAGCGTGCTGCCCGACCCGTTTGTCCGCCATGCGACGATGGAGGGGTTTCATCTCCAGCCCGGCGCTCGGGGGATGGCTTTCAACGCCGACATGGTGTGCCTGATCCAGTTCCTCAACATGGGAACGCAGGCTGCGCCCGGCCTTCGTTGAGGCACAAGTGGATGAGTCGATCACCGCAGAATCCAACCGCCGCGACGCGCGCCGGGACCGTGGTCTTCCTGATCGACGAGTCGCACGGGATGGCCGCGCCGGTCGCGGGCGGCATCCGGACCAAGGCCGAGGCCGTCGCCACGGCCGTCAACTCGATGCTCAACCAGTTGGCCTGCGGGCCGCCTGTCGAGGTTGCCGTTGTCGGCTATCGTGCCAGCGGCGGCGGACGCGGCGAAGCATCGCCCCGCTGGGCAGGCCGACTCGCCGGACGGGGACTCGTCCGATCCGAGGAACTGGCCGCCGCGACGTTGAGCGTGGAAGAGCGGGTCCGCCGCATTCCCGGCGCCCGCGGGCATGGCCCGGCCCGCGCGGAGACGATCCGCTTTCCCATCTGGTACGTGCCGGCGCCCGAGGGTACGGCCGCCTTCGACGCGGCGGTCGCCTGCTGCCGGCAGCTTCTCCCGCTGGGGGCGGCGGCCGAGCGGCCGGCGCGGCCGCCGCTGATCCTCCACGTTGGCAGTGCGCTGCCGGCGGCCGACGTGCTTGGCGGCGCGTCTTGTCAAGCGGTCGCCGCCGGCGCGTTGTGGTGCCATCTGCACCTTGGCGCGACGACCCGGATTCCGCCCACGCTCTACCCCTCGACCGACGCGCACCTGCCAGGCGTCCCGCTTCGCGCGTTGTTTTCGGCCTCCTGCATCCTTCCCGAGGTGCTGGCCGCCGCGCTCCGCGCGGCGCAAGTGCCCGTTCCGCCCGGCGGCCGGGCCCTGGTTTACCAGGCCGCCATCGGCGACCTGATCCGCTTCGTCGCGCTGGCGAAGGCCTACGCGGCCGCCCCCGATGGGGCGTTCGGCCCGGCCGGCTCCCCGGCGGCCGGCCCGCCCGGAGAACCTCAAGATGCCCCGGCGGCGTCTTCGGCACGCAGCTACCAGCGCGCGCTGCTGATCCTGCTGCTGGACCGCTCGCGGCGCGACCCGACCGATTCGGCCTGGTCGCGCCGGCGGCAACAGGCCAACGATCTTGTCGGCAGCCTGGCGCGCCGCGGCGGCGGCGATACGCACCTGGCCCTCGTCTCGTACGGCAGCGACGGGTTTCAAGTCGGGTTCGACGGCCCGCTGGCCGGGAGGCCAACCGTCGCCGACACCGAGTTGGCCGGCGGCGCGTTGCGTTGGGAAGAACATGCCGAAAAGCGCTCCAACGGGATCGGCGGGCTTGTGGAGGTGAAACGCGCGCGGCCGATCTTCGTCGACCGCGGCCCGAGCCCGGCCGCGGATTTTCCCGCCGCGGCGCTCGAGACAATCAGCCGACTCGCCGCAACCCACTGCAAGGGGCATGGCGCCGAGTCCGTCTTGCCGATCGTGCTTCACCTGACCGGCGGCGACTTCCCGCCCGAGTCCGTCCGACCCGCATCCGGCCAGTTGCTGCTGTACCATTGGATCACCCCCGACAAGCCTCAGCGGACGGTTGTCTATCCGGCAGACGCGGCCGCGATCGGCGACCCGCGGACGCTCGCCCTATGGCGAATCACCAGCCCGCTGGCCGGCGCCGAGCAACTCGCCGAGCGCCGCCACAGCGTTGTCGCCGGCGCTCGCGGACTGGTCGTCGGCGCGAAGTTCGACCTGTTGATCGATAGCCTCGACGCGATCCTGTCACGGGCATAGCCTCCATCTGGTTTCCTGGTTCCCGAGTTCCGGCCTCCACCTGGTTCCCAAGCTCCGGCTTGGGAACCTTGGTCCCAAACCGTCGTTTTCATCATTCCGGGTAACGATTGACGCTATGGCAGGTTGAACCGAGCGTTCTCAAGCTGGCGCTTGGCAACGGGGTGGCGCTCCCGGCCCGGCTATTTGCATCCGGCGCTTGACCGGTTAGCATGGAGCGTACGGGCGCCGGCCGGCGCCGCCATCATCCGACGATCGCCACGCCAATTGCATAGGAGAGGATTTGATGTCACGCCTCAGTCGCCGAGTGTTTCTACGAGAGAGCCTCTTGGCCACGGCCGCCGCGGCTGCGGGGACTTCCGCCGTGCTTGCCGCCGAGAGCGCTGCGCCGCAGAGCAAGAGTCCCAACGAGCGGTTGAGCGTCGCCGTGATCGGCGTTCGCGGCCGCGGCGGCGACCACGCCAGGGCGTTCGACGCGCGCGAGGACTGCGCGGTCACCCACATCTGCGATGCGGATTCCGATGTCGGCCAGTCGGTTGCGGCACGGTTCAAGAGCAAGCCGAAGTTCGTCCAGGATATGCGGCGGATATTCGACGATCCGTCGGTTGACATCGTCTCGATCGCCACGCCGAACCACTGGCACTCGCTGGCCGCGATCTGGGCGATGCAGGCCGGCAAGGACGTCTACGTGGAGAAGCCGGTAAGCCACAACGTCAGCGAAGGCCGGCGGATGGTCCAGGCCGCCCGCAAGTACAACCGGATCTGCCAGGGCGGCACCCAGCACCGCTCGACGGGGGCCAACCGCGCGGCGACCGAGTATGTCAAGGCGGGCAAGCTCGGCCCGGTCAAGTCGGGGCATGTCTATACGTACCGATCGCGCGGTTCGATCGGCCCGGCCGGCGAGTATCCGGTCCCGCCCTCGATCGACTACAATCTCTGGGCCGGTCCGGCGCCGATGGAGCTGCCGCTGCGGCGCAAATCGTTCCACTACGACTGGCACTGGTTCTGGGACTGGGGCAACGGCGAGTTGGGCAATAACAGTGTCCATCCGGTCGACTCGCTGCGGATGATCGTCGGCCTCGAGGGGCTGGGGCGGGGCGTGCTCAGCTACGGCGCCCGCGTGGGCATCGACGACTGTGCTGAAACGCCCAGCGTGCAGGTGACGATCCACGATTTCGGCCCGCTCACGGTCGTCCAGGAGGTCCGCAATCTCAAGACGGCGTCGCCCAAGCAAGGCGGCGCGATCTTTATTGAGGGGGCCGAAGGATACCTCGTCAGCAACTACTCCAGCGCGGCGGTCTACGACCCCGAAGGCAAACTCGTGGAGAAACTCAGCGGGCCGAACATCAATCATTTCGACAACTTCATCCAGGCCGTCCGCAGCCGCAATCGCCAGGAGCAGAACGCCGAAATCAACCAGGGGCACACCTCGACGGCGCTGGTGCACGTGGCGAACATTTCGCAGCGCCTCGGCCAGCCGGCATCGCCCGCCGAGATCCGCAAGGTCCTGGAGTCGCTCAAAGTGAACGAAAACGCCGTGGAGACGTTCGAGGAAATCCGCCAGCACCTGGCTGACAACAACGTCGACATCGAGAAGACGCCGCTTGCGCTCGGCCCGTGGCTCGCCATCGACGCGGACCGGGAGCAGTTCGCCGAGAGCGCGGCGGCCAACGCGATGCTCACCCGCGAGTACCGCAAACCCTTCGTGGTGCCGGCGGAAAACGAGGTCTAGGGAGAGCGGAAAGCGGCCAGGCGCGGCAGATTCGGCGCCGACGTCTTCCCGCCTGGTTCAAAGTCCGAAGTTCACGGTTCAAAATCCCCAGAGTCCTGCGTTGCGGATCAACCAACCTTGGCCAGTGGGACGTGAGCCTTGAACCTTGCCTCTTTCCCGCTTCTGGCGTTCCCTCAGGCATACGTCTGTAGCCACTGGCTGATCCGGGCGGCGGCCTCTGGCGGGAAGCTGTGGCCGCGGCCGTGATTGTGGAGTCTCAGCCGGCCGGGCGAACCGTAGAGCCGATAGACCGGCAGCGCCGCCTCGATGAACGGTTGGCTCCGAACGCCGTCGTATCCATCGCCGCCCAACAGGAGGAAAGCCCGCGGGGCGATCAGGGCCAGCAACTCGTGGTGGTCGTGGCGGAAGTCTGGGCGGCGGACTTGCCGGCCGAGGTACCAAGGGGCGTCCCAGTTGGAGAACCGGATGCCGATGCCTCCCTCGTTGGCGGCGGCGACGCGGACGCGGCGGTCGAACGCAGCCAGATACAGCGCTTGTTTGGCGCCCAGCGAGTGCCCCACCGCGCCAATCCGCGCCGGATCCACCTGCGGAAGTCCTTCCAAGACGTTCATCGCGAGCACGGCGTCATGGAGCATCTTGGCCATGCCTTTGGAGCGGGGATGGCGGCAGCGGAACTTCAGAGTCTGCCGGCGCATCGCCAGCAGCCGGGTGCCGCGCCAGAGGAAATTTCGCGGGCAGAATGCGACGAAACCCTGCTCGGCCAACGTCAGCCCGAGTGCCTTGGGGGACGCTTCGCCAACGCCGGCCGGTTCCTCAATCGACTCGTCGACCGTCGAATGAAAGACGACGACGCCCGGGGCCGGCCAGCAGCTTGCGGCCGGCATGAGCAGATAGGCCTCGGCCGACGGGCCCCGTTCGCCCCGGTAACGGACCAATTGCCTTGTGACGGGCCCCACGCGGTCCTCAACGAGCGGTTCGATCGCCGGCGCTCCGCAAGGAGCTTCTGCGAACGGACCGAGCATCTCCAGCCACGTTCGGCGGATCTGCTCGCGATGGACTTCCCATGCTGCGAGGGTTTTGATCGGCCTGCCATCCGCATCGGCCAGCAACGGCGCCAGGCGGCATCCATGCGGCCCGATCGCCAGCGGCCGCTGGATTTCCGTGGCCGGCCGGCCGGCTTTCTCGGAAGACGGCTCGCTCATCGTGGAAATTCGGGGAGTCTTGCCGCCAGGGGCCCCTGGTGCTGAAGCGAAACCTCCTGGTCGGCATGCTGGTGGTTCACGGAACGGTGAAGGTCCGCCCGGAGTGTCTGTACCGTGGGGCATGCGCCCGGCCCATCGGCTGGGCAACGTTCGGCGATCCGGCCGATTGCCGCTTTGACCTCGGGCCAGGGATCCGCCGAAATCTGCACGACCGACACGCCCAGCAGTTCGAGCGCATCGGCGGCGCTGGCCGAGGGTCCGTCCAGCGTGGCGATCACCCGCAGATGCTCAAGGCCCCCTTGCCCCTTCAAGACCAAGCAGAAATCCAGCAGGTCCTGGGGATCATCCCAGTTGAACACGGCGATCTGCGGGAGGTCCTCGGGATCGATCCACATCAGCAGGCGGTAGCCCGCCACGGCATCGTCGTGCGTCGCCTGCACGCTCCAGCCAAGGTGTTCAAAGCCGTCCACCAGCGCGGAGCCAAACCGCCGCTGCATGTCGCAAATCAACACGCCCGGTTGCCTCATCGGATTCTCCCAAGGTGTGGAACACTCTGCCGAACGCACGCCGCGGGGGCCGGCAACTGCGGGAGGCCCCCCAGACTCATTTATCCTACGCGGAGGGGCCACGATCCCAACGAAAAGGGCAGCCCGCCGGTGTTTCGCGGCCTCCCCCCTCCGCCCAGTCATATTCTCCGGCAGGATCAGGGAATTCAGACAATTCGGCTTAACGCTTGCGGCGGCAAAGCGCGGAGCGGCGCAGGACCCGCGCGATCGGCTCAGAAGCGACGATTCCGCGGAATACCAACCCCGGCCGAATGGGGGATGTCCTCGCCGGACCGCCCCAGTCGCACGCCGAGGATCAATCGAAGCGCCGCGATTCCCGCGGCTAGCGAAGCGGCCCCCAGGCAGACCGCGTCGATGGACGCCGACACCAGGGTGGGCAGCGATCCCAGGCTGCGGATTTCCTCGCCGAGCGCGATCGAGCAGGCACTCCATGTCAGGAGGCCAATCCCGGCCCCGATGGCCAGCACGGCGAAGATGTTTGCCAGCGACCTGCGAACGGGGGGGATGATCAGAAACGACACGAACAAACACAAGACGATCAGCGCGATCAGAATCCAGTCAATCGGCCAGGAGACCACCACGCCGCGGCCAAGGGCCACGAGCCTGTGTCCGATCAGCAGACAGGCCAGCCGCGCTGTGATCATTCCAGACCTCCCGATTTCCCTGAATTCCCCCAGGATTATACCGCGCATGCCCTGCGGAGCGCAACTTCTGCCACGGGAAAATCCGCAACCGCCGCGCCCGCTCGGCAGCCGGCGTGGCGGCCATGCGGAAGGGCCCCCGACCGCCAACGCGGGCCAAATTCCGCTGCCTCCAGGTTGATTGCGCTAAAGCGCAAATACCAAGATTTTTTCAGTTTCTTTTCATCGGGAACTACTCGGAAGCCTGTTAAGAAACGGGGGCCGTTGGCGGAAATACCCATGAGAGTGCAAGAGGATTGTGCGGAATGCCCGCGACTTGGCGACGCATTCCTGCTAGAATGGGGCTCTCCGAGTCGGATAGGAGGCCTCGTGCTGGAGAGGGGCCAACCGCGGACATATTCTGCTGATCCAGACATCAGCATCACATCCTGGGGAGGATAACTGAACACCACCGGTTTCCGAGAAGAGGCATCGAGGAGAAGAGGCATGGACACCAGGTTGCAGGCCTGGTTGCCCGCACCGCTGATCGTCGCGGCGTTGTTGGCTGCGGCGGCTTCCGCGGGGATTGTCGCACCCGAGAATCAGCCCGACAAACCGTTCGTCACGGACGAGTTGAACGCCCTGGAATTCGTTCCGATCGGCAATCCTGGCAACGCCGCGGATACCACCCAGTATGGTGCGGTGGACTACGATTTCAGCATCGGAGAGTATGAGATCACCGCCGGGCAGTACACCCGGTTTCTCAATGCGGTGGCGGCTAGCGATCCCCACGGGCTGTACAATCCGCTGATGGGGTCGTGCTCTTTCGGATGCAAGATCGAGCGGATCGGAGCAGCGGGCAGCTACACGTATCGCGTGGCGGCCGACTATGCCAACCGGCCGGTCAACTATGTAAGCTGGTACGACGCCGCGCGGTTCGCCAATTGGCTGACAACCGGCGACACGGAACGAGGGGTCTACCACTTCACCGAGGGTCACCTGTCAGACGTCGTCGTCCACGAGCAGGCGACCAGCCGCTCCGGCATGGCCTACTTTCTTCCGACCGAAGACGAGTGGTACAAGGCTGCCTACCACGCGAACGACGGGATTACCGGCAATTACTGGCGCCATCCCACCGATGGCGGTCTCCTGCTCGGGCACATCCTGGGGGGCCGCGGTGCCAGCTTCCAGGGGATTTACGACTCACTCGATTCGTTCTACGACATGACCGCCGTGGGCGAATTCGCATCGGGCCCCGGCCCGTACGGCACGTTCGACCGGTTGGGGAACGTCTGGGAATGGATCGAGACGCCCGCCGGCTCGCGCGCCGTCCGGCGCGGTGGTTCGTTCCATGGACAGGACGCCCGCGAAGTGGCTGCCTACGTACGGGACCCATACGTCCCCAAGACCCATGAGGACTGCCTGACCGGTTTCCGCGTCGCCCGCTGCGCCGAGAGCGACGCCCTGGCGGCGCACCGGCCCGAACTCGGCGACGCCGATGGTTCCTCCGGGCAAACCCAGTCCAATGCCGTCGCGGCACACGCCGGCGGCTGGCAGCGATTCACTCCAACCCCACAGGCCGGTGCGGGCGGCGGCGCGCCCGGCCACGGCACGCCGATCATCCCGATCGTGCCGATTTGGCCCGGCGGAGGATCAGGGGGGGGCGGTTCATCTGGTGGCGACACTCCGGGCGACACACCCGGCGACACACCGGGCGACACTCCGGGCGACACTCCGGGCGACACACCGGGCGACACTCCGGGCGACACACCGGGCGACACTCCGGGAAGCAGCGTGGTGCCCGAGCCGGCGAGCATCCTGATCTGGGTCGGCGGCGGCCTGGCATGTCTGCTCTTCAGACGCCGACGATAGGGAGAGCGTAAACGTCACGTGGCGCCTCACTACAGTCCGCAGGGTGGTCGAGAGCGGGCCAACCCCGGGGCGGTTCAACCGGCCGCCAGCGCCGCCAGGAACCAGAAGCAGCCCACGCAATCAAGACGGCAGCGCCGCCCCACCGAGCACGGGCGGAGACGCCCAGCGCCGCCTCCTGGTGGGCCGCCGCGCGCGTTTCGGTGATGCCGGCGTTTCCTCTGACGGTGCGCGTCAAGACAATGCGTTCCGCAACAGGGATGGGCCGCTCTGGACCACCTACAGGCCTTCAGCGCAAATGGAGAGCGGCTGCTTGACCGCCAGCGTGGATCGGGTTATGGATAGGGACTGCCGCTGGCGCTTGATGACGAGCGGCGGAGAAGTGTTCTCGATTCGCCTGGAAGGAAGCCGCCACCTGGAGGATGTGATGAAGCCTGCCGATTCTGCTCACCCGATGCCCTTTTCCGCGGAACTCCTGGCCGTTGCACTGGCGCTTGTCGGAGCCTGGGGCCTGCCCGCCCTGGCGGAGTTCAAGGCAGGCGCGGCCGCCGTCGACATCACGCCGCCGAAGCTGCCGGTGCTGGTCAACGGCGGCATGTTGAGCCGCTCGGTTGACAAGATCAAGACGCCCATCCACGCCCGCGCGCTGGCCCTGGACGACGGCAAGACCCAACTGGCGATCGTCGTCGTCGATAGCTGCATGCTGAGCCGGCCGGTGCTGGATCAGGCCAAGGCGATGGCCGAGAAGCGGACGGGCATCCCCGCGAGCCGGATGCTGATCTCCGCCGTTCACGCGCACAGCGCGCCGTCTTCGATGGGCTGCCTCGGCACCGACGCCGACCCGGCGTATGTCCCCTTCCTGCAAGACAAGCTCGTGGAGGCCGTGGCCGCGGCCCAGGCCGCTCTCGAACCGGCGCGGGCCGGCTTCGCCAAGGCCCAGGCCGCCGAATTCACCGCCCTGCGGCGGTGGATCAGGAGGCCCGATCGCCTGGCCGAGGACCCGTTTGGAAACAAGACGGTCCGCGCCAACATGCATGCCGGCCGGATTTGGGACGACGTGACCGGCGAGTCCGGCCCCGAGGACCCCGATCTGGCGCTGATCTCGATTCAGGCCCGCGACGGCCGGCCGCTGGCCGTGCTGGGGAATTTCTCCATGCACTACTTCGGCGATCAGGAGATCAGCCCGGATTACTACGGCTTGTTCTGCGACGGGTTGAAGCGACGACTTGCACCGCACGACGCGCCGGGAAAGGCGCCCTTTGTGGGCATCCTGTCGCACGGTTGCAGCGGCGACATCTGGCGACGCGATTACACCAAGCCGGAGAGCGAGTGGAATGCGAAGCTTTCGATCGAGGAGTATGCCGACGGCCTGGTAGAGATCGCCATCGCCGCCCTGCGGGGAATCCGCCATCGCGAAGACGTGGACCTGGCGATGGCCGAGCGCCGCATGACGCTGGATTACCGCGTGCCCGACAAACAACGCCTGGAATGGGCGCAGCGGGTGGTTGCCGAGATGGGCGACCGGCTGCCGAAGACGACGACCGAAGTCTACGCGCGCGAGCAGATCATGCTCCACGAGCGGCAGAAGACGCAGGTCGTGGTGCAGGCCCTGCGGATCGGCGAGATCGGCATCGCCGCCACGTCCTGCGAGACGTATGCGATCAGCGGCCTGAAGATCAAGGCCGCCAGCCCGCTGCCGCACAACATGGTGATCGAACTGGCCAACGGCGGCGACGGCTACATTCCGCCGCCCGAGCAGCATCTTTTCGGCGGCTACAACACCTGGCCGGCCCGCTCCGCCGGTCTGGAAGTGATGGCCGAGCCGAAGATCGTCGAAGCGGCCATCGGGATGCTGGAGAGGCTCAGCGGCAAACCGCGCCGCGCGTGGAAGCTCGGCGACGGGCCGGCCGCGCGGGCGATCCTGGACGCCAGGCCGGCCGCCTACTGGCGGCTGAACGAGTTCGCCGGGCCCCACGCCGCCGACGCCGGCGGCCGAGGCCACGACGCCGTCTACGAGCCGGAAATCGCCTACTATCTGGAAGGGCCCTCCTCGGCGAGCTTCTGCGGAGGGGACGAGGTGAACCGGGCGCCGCACTTCGCCGGCGGCCGGCTGCGGGCGCGTCTGGGCGGCCTCGCCGACCGCTACTCCGTCTCCCTGTGGTTATGGAACGGCATGCCCAACGACGGGCGCGCGATGAGCGGCTGGCTCTTCTCCCGCGGCCACGACCACGGCCTGGGGACGCACGGCGACCACCTGGGCATCGGCGGAACGAGCGGCCACGCCGGCAGGCTCGTGTTTCTCCACGGCGACGACCCCGGCACGGCGGTCGCCGGCAAGAGCGAGATTCCCCGCTGGCAGTGGCGCCACGTTGTCCTCGTCCGCGATGCGGAGACCGTGCGCGTGTATCTCAACGGGCGGATCGAGATCGAAACGAAAGCCGCAGCGGATCTCCCCGCCGATCTCGAACAGTGTTTCTTTGGCGGCCGCAGCGACAACGACTCCAACTGGGAAGGCCGGTTGGATGAGATCGCGGTCTTCGATCGCGCGCTGACCGCCGACGAAGTCGCGCGCCTCGCGGTGAAATGATCGCAGCGGGCGATCTGCATTCCACCAACCGGAGGCGAGTGGATTTGGCGCCAGATGGGCCTGGAGCAAGAACCATGAAGCGACCTCTAGCCGGATGTCTGATCTTGTGCTGGTGCACCGCGGCAACCGCGTCGTGTCTCGCGGCCGGCGGGGAGCCGCAGCAGCAGCATGGACTTCATTACACCGAGCCGGCGCGCGTCTGGGACGAAGCGATGCCCTTGGGCAACGGGTTGCTGGGCGCGTTGGTCTGGGGCGATGGCCGGCCGCTGCGAATCTCGTTGGACCGCACCGATCGGTGGGACCTGCGGCCGGTGCCTGAATTCGAGTCGGCTGATTACTCGTACAGGACGATGCGCCGGTGGGTTTCGGAAGGCCGGATCGAGGATCTCCGCCGGTTGTACGAGGCTCCCTACCGGAATCCGGGCCCCACGAAGATTCCCGCGGGACGCATCGAATTGATGTTCGACGAGGAATGCCCGTTCCGCGACGCGTCGCTCGATCTCGGCCATGCCGTCTGCGCGGTGCGGTTCGGCAACAGCGCAGCCGTGCGCGTCCTCGTACACGCACTCGGCGACCACCGCCGCCTGGCTGGCACACCATTTCTGGCTGCATTGGCGCTACAGCATGGATCGGCAGTTCCTCGAACAGAGGGCTTATCCCTGGCTCAGGCAGGTCGCCACGTTTCTCGAAGCGGTGACGGAGAAGGGCCCCGACGGCAAGCGGACGCTGCCGCGGAGTTCCTCCCCGGAAATCCATGACAATCAGCTTCGGGCCTGGTTTCCCTCGATCACCAACTATGACCTGGCCCTGATCCGCTGGACGTTCGAGAAGACGGCCGAATTGGCGGAACAGGTGGAGGAGCCGGCCGAGGCGAACCGCTGGCGGGGACTGCTCGCGGGGATGCCCGAGCTGGCCGTCGCCGCCGACGACCTCAAGCTGCTGGTGGCGAAAGACGATCCGCTGCCGGGCTCGCATCGCCACTTTTCGCACTTGATGGCGATCCATCCGCTGGGGTCGATCTGCTGGGAGAACGGAGAGCGCGACCGGGCGATCATCAAGGGCTCGCTGGCCGACCTCGACGCCCAGGGCACCAGCCAATGGTGCGGCTATAGCTTCGCCTGGCTGGCGAATCTGGCCGCCCGGGCGCGGGACGGCGAAAAGGCCGAACGGGCCCTGGAGGTCTTCTCGCGCGCCTTCTGCCTGCGCAACGGGTTCCACGCCAACGGCGACCAATCCGGCCAAGGTTACTCCAACTTCCGATATCGGCCGTTTACACTGGAGGGCAATTTCGCCGCCGCGGCCGGGCTTCAGGAGATGCTGCTGCAAAGTTATAGCGGCACGATCCGCCTGTTCCCGGCAATCCCCGCCGGGTGGCGCGAGGTGTCGTTCCGGGGATTACGGGCGGAAGGGGCATTTGTCGTCTCCGCCACGCGCAACGGCGGCCGCACCGAGGCGGTCCAGATCGTTTCCGAGGCAGGGGGCGTCCTCCGCCTTGAGAATCCGTTCGGCGAGGATGGCTACCGGCTGACCGGCGCCGAGCCGGAGAGCGTCCAGGCGGAGGGCCAGGACCTGCTCCTGGAGACCCGAGCGGGACAGACGCTGACTTTCTCTCGCAAGTGAAGTCCAGGGGGAACCGGATTGCGGCAATTCAAAGGATCGCCAGAAGCCGCCAAGGGACGTGCCGCGCCGACGATCTCTCGGCGGGTTTGCCCGTCGACGGCCGGCTGACCGCCCGCGGCAACGGTTCACACCCTGCGCCGGGCCCGAAAGGGACAGTCCCCGTGAACCCCGCGACTTGTCGAGCATGTCCGTCTGGCCCGACGGGCTTGGCCCGATTCGGAGCTGATGCTCGTCAGCAATGGGTTCCTTCTTCACCGGCACCCGGAGTTGCCTCGGACACTAGTCGAGGCCAATTGTCGCCTCGACGTCAGCCAGCACGGGACGGCCCCGCAATACATGAAGGCGTTCGCCAAGGTCAAGAGACTCCTGTGGCGGTGGCAAGCCGAATACCCGGGCATCGGAACCAAGATCCGGCAGTCGCATCGAGGGTGGATGCGGCAGTATCGGATTGTGGATGGGACGCCGATGCCGTTCAACTCGGATCCACAAGCCGCGTATAGGGTTTGCATGCAGAAGACCTGCGCTCAGTTGTATCGGGGGCTGTGCGGAAGTGCCCGGCGCTGGCGTATTTCAGTTTGATGGAGACGAAGCTGAATTTGCAGCGGGCACCGCACTGGCAACGCTTTCGTGACTACGAGGGCTGCCCGTCGAGTTCGGCCGACTCCGGTGTTGCAGCTTTTCTTGCAGCAGAGGCAATCCCGCAGTGCGGCCTGTGCCCCGGCGTCCGCAACGCCTTCAGGCATCGTGAACCAATACGAGACCAATGTTTGCAAGAATCCGGTGAGCGGTTGAGATCACCCTCCCCACGATGGGGGTGAGTGCCTCTGTTGCCGTTTCTCCCGTCAGTCGGTACGCTGCTTGAACCGCCGTCAATTGCCGCGTCTTTGACCGGCCAAGAAATCCAGAGGTCAGCGCGTTGCGCTCTCCCTACCAGCGGGCGGATTCAGCGGGAAGGGATGAGGTTCCGATCACTGCCCTCGGTCGGTCAGGCCGACGGGTAATGCCGGAATCTCAACTGCCCCGGGAGTGGTCGTCATGAGTTGAAATTTGCGCCGGAGGTGCTGGCAAAACGTGTGCAGCTCGGGATGGACGAGCCATGGAGCACGTGTCATCATGTTGACGACGCTTTCTCCTGCCCGCTTGGACTCCCTGATTTCCGGGAATATCTGGAATGGTCGGATTGTTGACCTTGCGAATGGCGGGCATGTCGGAGCTGCCTGAACGCGACGGAAGTCGTTATGCTGGACAACAGGAAGCGTTGGGTAATGCAAACCAAGCCACTGGTAGTATGTTGTCGAGACGTGTGGCCTGGCGGGCTTCAGCAAAACGCAGCCTTGATACCTGCGGCGCCCAGGTTTACGGGACCGGAATAACTGGCGGAACTCTGGAATAGATTGGCTGGAGAGGAATCCCGCCCCGTATCCCGCCGCTTACCCCGCCGGGTAGATTTTATCTAGAACCCCGCTT
>JAAYCB010000222.1 GCA_012744395.1 Pirellulaceae bacterium | reverse complement strand
GGACGAGCTTTTCGCCAATCGCCAGCGAATAGGTGAGCGGCCCGCGATCGACGGAGACGCACCCCTGGTTCTTCTCCCAGACGGTCAGGCGAGTCTTCATCGGCAGCTCCAGCTCGACGCGGTCGCCATCGCTCCAGGTTCGATCGATGGTGATCGCGCCATCGGCAACGGCGGCGCCGTCGAGCGTCTTGCCGTTTAAGGACACGTGCGGGGTGTCGCACCAGCCGGGCACGCGCAGCTTCAGCCCGAAACGCACCGGCCTGGGCGTCGCCAGGGTGAAACGGACCGACTCGTCGAACGGGTAATTGGTTTCTTCATCGATCGAGACTTCCACGCCGTCGCCGACTTTGGCCGTGACGCGCGAGGGAGCGAACATCAGGGCGGCCAGTCCGTTCTCGCGCGTGGCCATCCAGAGGTGTTCCGTGTAGTAGGGCCAGCCGTGGCCCGCGTTATGCTGGCAGCAGCGATGCCGGTGGGGGTCGAAGAGGAACATCGGTCCACTGTTCTGCACGCCGGGCGACTTGCTGGCCGCGTCGCAGAGGACCAGGTTCGGCGCGGTCAGGTAGTGCAGCGCCTTCAGGTCGGCGGTGAAGGCGGCGGGCAGCATGTTGAGGGCGACCAGCTCGCAGCGATCCGCCCAGATCATTCGGCCGGTGATCGCCAGCAGGGTCTCGTCGGAGAGCATCTGTTCGACGATCCCGCAGGTTTCGATCGCCTGCCGCGGCCCCCTGTAGCCCGGCCGGCAGTTCTCGTCGCCGCCGAACATCCCGCCGGGCGCCTGGCCGTAGAGCGAACGGACTTCCTGGTAGTTCCGCTCGGCGGCGATCAGGTGTTTGGGGTCTTTCGACTGGGGATAGAATCGCGCCGGCCCGCCGAACGCCTGGGCGATGTTCACGTTGTGCCAGTTGGGCACCGAGTCGGTCCAGTTGGCCGTGTGGCGATGGATCTTCTCGGCCAGTTCGAGGAGCCAGGGCTGGCCGGTGCGGTTGTAGAGCCAGTGGACGCTGTGGAGGTTGTCGGCCGCGCGCTGCTGTTGCCAGTAGGGCGGGAGGAACTTGCCCTCCGGCACGGCCAGCTCCCAGCGGAAATAGCCGGTCATCAGGTCGAGCACGCGGCGGTCGCCGGAGTGGTCGTAGTAAGACTGGAGGCAGTAGAGGGCGATCATGTTGGGCCAGAGGTCGTCGCGGCCGACGTTGCGGCTGGCGGCGCCCGTGCGGCCCTGGTCGGGGCCGAACCACCCGTCATCTTTCCGCGAGGCCAGGATCGCCTCGATCCAGATCATCGCCTCGTCGATGATTCTCTTATCTTGAAGGAGGTAGCCGGTATTGGCGAATCCCTTGAGCCAATAGGGGACTTCTTCCCAGCCGTGCTGGCCCTGGCCGGTCTTGCTCAGCCAGGCGTTGTTTTCCTTGACGAGGAATTCGCTGATCTCGGTGAGACGCCCGTGAAAACCCTCGGCCTGCAACTCCAACTGCGTGCGCAGCCAGGATCGCGGCTCGACGGCGCCGACCGGCAGCTTGACCAGCGGGCTGGGCAGCAAGGGGGCCCGGTTGCCATAGTAGAAGGCGTTGCCCTGTCCGGCGTCGGGCGGAAGGAGTCGGGCCTGCTCCCCCGCTGGAACGGCCAAGGGGATGATCCAGGCGATCAGGACAAGGATATAGCGGGGCAGCATGTTGCACCTCTCCAAAGACTGGTTTCTGCCTGCCGAGCCCGGCGCCCGACGCCTTGAAGGCTAATCCATCGCCGGGCGCGGTGCAACCAACCGCGG
>JAAYCB010000221.1 GCA_012744395.1 Pirellulaceae bacterium | reverse complement strand
TGACGACCAAATCAGTCCCCGTGGGTGAAACGCGGATCGAGCCAGCCGCGGCCGGCGGAACCCGGCCACACTCCATTGTAATCTAAGCCATCGGCCAATCCGCGACCACCCGCCCAAGGTGCTCCGATGCGTCCGTCTCTCTGATTAACCCCGCTCTGGAGTGCGAGTTTCTTGCCCGCCGCCGCGGCTAGCGACGATTCGCGCGGAATAACTCAGTCGGGGGGGCCGAGGCGCTCTTCGATACCGTCTCCGGCGGGGCGGGGCTGCTCCAAACCACCCGGATCACGCGATCGCGGCGGCCGGTCAGCGCTGCACGCGGCCGGAGGCCTGGCCGCCGGCAAGGGCTTCGATCTCGCCGAGAGTGACGTAGTTCATGTCGCCATGCACGGAGTGCTTCAGGCAGCTCGCGGCGGCGGCCAGCCGCACGGCGTCGCCCGGCGCGGCGTATTGCTCGCTGTCGAGCGCGTAGAGCAGGCCGGCGGCGAACGAATCCCCTCCGCCGACGCGGTCGACGATGTTGCGGATTTCGTAGGGCCGGTACCCCCCCTGGGCGTCGAGCGGGGCGAAATGAGCGCTCGCCGAGCGGGCGTCGAAAAGCATCGCCCCCCAATTGTTGTGGCTGGCCGAAACGCTCTCGCGAAGCGTGATCGCCACCCGCGAAACGTTGGGGAAACGCTCGGCGATCCCTCGGGCGACCTCGACGTACGCCTCCGCGCTGACCCGGCCCCGTTCGACCTCCGTCCCCTCCGCCTTGATCCCGAGGACATCCTCCGCGTCGGCCTCGTTGCCGATCACCAGGTCGACCATCGGCAGCAGCTCGGTCATGCACTGCCGGGCCAGTTCGCCGGGCGGGACGCCTTTCCGCCAGCGCCAGAGCTTCTTGCGGAAGTTCAAGTCGCAGGAGACCTTGGCCCCCTGCTGCGAGGCCAGGCGAAGCAGGGCGCGGGTCGCCAAGAAGCCGTTTTCGCTGATCGCCGGCGTGATCCCCGTCACGTGGACCCGCGCGACGCCGCCCAGCGCCGACCGGAAATCGTATTCCTCCGCCGCGGCCAGGGCGACCGAGCTGGCCGCGCGGTCGTAGACGACCGTCGAGCCGCGTTGATTGGCGCCGGTTTCCAGATAGTAGATCCCCAGCCGCCCCTCGCGGCGGAGAATGTGGCTCGTGTCAATCCCCAGGCTCCGCTGCCAGCCGATCAGCGCGTCGGCCAGCGGATTGTCCGGAACCGCGGTCACGTAGCGGACCGGCCGGCCGAGCAAGGCAAGCGATCCGCAGACGTTCGCCTCGCCGCCGCCAAAGGTCACCTCGACCGGGCCGGGCAGGCATTGCCGGAACCGGGCCGGGCCGGGCGGCGCCACCCGGAGCATGATCTCGCCAAATCCCAACAACATGAAGCATCCCTCACTCAGTTGCGTCTGATGAACTTCTGCACCCGGCAGCCCATGATGTCACCGGCGTAGATGTTGCCTCGCGGCAGGCAAACGCCCATTATCTCCCGCTCAGCCCGAGAATCAAGCCGTCATCCCGCCGCGCCCTTGCCATCCGCACAATCGCCGACGGCCCGATCCGCATCGCAGCGGGTCTTCATCGCGGAGTCTCCGTGGGGTATACAGGACGAATCCGAGTCTCGCGATCGGCTTCCCAGCCAGCGTCGCTCGCCGCCGATCGCCGGACAACCGCCGCGAGCGAGCGGCGGTTCGAACCGGTCGCGGAGGAATCCCCGGTCGCGATTTCCAGACAACACGCCGCCGGTCGCGCCAGCGATCGGCGCGATCCACCTCGCACCCGTGGAGGAGTGAGAACGATGACGACTGCCAGGCTCGCGATGCTATTGGGGCTTTCTTGGGTTTCTGCGATGCGGCCGGCGCCTGCCGCCGAG
>JAAYCB010000018.1 GCA_012744395.1 Pirellulaceae bacterium | reverse complement strand
CCTCCGGCAACATCGGCAGGCTGAAGCGGACGAACCCGTATCCCCCGATCTTCAGCAGAATGCCCGCCAGCACGACGCTGCCGGCCGTGGGGGCTTCGACATGCGCCAGGGGCAGCCAGGTGTGGAGCGGAAACAGGGGAACCTTGACGGCAAAGCCGGCGAACAGGGCCAGGAAGACCGCCAACTGGAGCGGCACGGGCATCGGGCGGCGGATCAGGCCGCTGGTCAACTCCCAGATCGAGAACGTCATCCCCCGCGACTGGCTGTAGTCCCACCAGACGATCGCCAGCAGCCCGAGGAACGTCAGCAAGCTGCCGGCCAGCGTGAACAGGAAGAACTTGATCGCCGCATAGCGGCGGTCGCTGCTCCCCCAGACGCCGATCAAAAAGAACAGCGGGATCAGCGTCGCCTCGAAAAAGACATAGAACAGGATGATGTCCCTGGCGCAGAAGACGCCGAGCATTCCCGTTTCCAGGACCAGCAGCAGCGAGTAATAGGCGCGGCAGTGGCGGTCGATGGCCTTCCAACTCACGGCGACCGCGGTGATCATCAGCAGCGAAGTCAATCCGAACAGCCAGAGCGACAGGCCGTCGAGGCCCAGGCTGAATTGGATCTCCGCACCTCCGCGGGCATCGCCGAACCAGAAGGCGCCGGTGGAGACGGCGAATTCAACACTGCCGGCCGGGAACCTGGCGACCAGCAGCCCGCTGAGGGCAAACGTCAGCAGCACGGCCGCCATCGCGATAAAGCGGCTGGCGGCCCGCTGGGCCTCCGGCTTCCGCGGCCAGGCCAGCGCGATCGCCAGCGCCCCGGCGCTCGGCAGGAAGATGGCGACCTGAAGTAGCATTGCCCAGTTGTCCATGTCGCTACGTCTCGTTCACTCGCCGCGCCGTCGATCGGCCCGGCCCCAAACCCGTGCTCCTCTTAAGTCCCCAACCACCCCCAGCCCATCAGAACGGCCGCAAGCAGAACCAGCAGCCCGAAGACCATGCCCACGGCGTAGAACGGGATCAAGCCGTTTTGCACCGGCCGGATAGCCGCCCCAACCGCCGGCGGGACCCGCCCGACGAAGTTCACCAGCCGGTCGATGATTCGCTGGTCGATCCAATCGCTGGCCCTGGCGACGGCCAGTCCGGGCCAGACCAACAGGACCTGGTAAACCTCGTCGATGAAGAATTTTCTCAGCGAAAGTTGGTAGAAACCGACCGCCTGGCCAGCGCGCCGCGCGGCATCGGCGGCCGCGCTCCGCCGCGGCCAGTAAAGCGCAGCGGCAAGCCCGATCCCGGCCAGCGCAATCACCGCGCTGGTGAGCATCACCTCCCGGTGGCCGCCGGTGGCGGCCGGCTGGGGGGCTTGCCGCGCCAGGTAGGCGATCGAGGGGGTCTGCTGGAGATAATCCGCGAACCCATGCGTGACTTCAAAATAGCCGCCGACCAGCGCCGCGCAGACCGCCAGAACCACCAGCGGCACGAGCATCGAACGGGGCGCCTCGTGGGCCTGTCCGCCGGCCTCGTGGGGAATCTGCTTCTGGCCGTAAAAGGTCGAGAAGAACGCCCGGAATGTGTAGAACGCCGTCAGCAGGGCGGTCAGCGCCGCGCTCCAGTACAGCCATTGGTAAAGGCCGGTCGAGCCGGATTCGGCCGCACGCTCGTGGACGGCCACGAGGATCAAGTCCTTGCTGAAAAACCCCGACAGGAGGGGGAAACCGGACAGGGCGAGGCAGCCGACAAGGAACGTCGCATGGGTCACCGGCAGGATGCGGCGGAGGCCGCCGAAGCGGCGGATGTCCACGACTCCGCCCATCGCGTGCATCACGCTGCCGGCGCCGAGAAACAGCAGGGCCTTGAAGAACGCGTGGGTGAAGAGGTGAAACATGCCGGCCGTCGCGCCCAGCACCGTTCCCGTGCCCAGTCCGAGAAACATGTATCCGAGCTGGCTGATCGTTGAATAGGCGAGAATCCGCTTCAGGTCCGTCTGCGTAAGCGCGATCAGCCCGCCCAACAGCGCCGTGAATCCGCCGATCAGGGCCACCGCCATCTGCCCGTCGACCGTGGCCAGCAGCAGGGGCGCACAGCGCGCAAGCATGTAGACGCCGGCGGTGACCATCGTCGCGGCATGGATCAGCGCGCTGACGGGCGTGGGGCCTTCCATCGCGTCGGGCAGCCAGACGTGGAGCGGAAACTGCGCGCTCTTGCCGCACGCTCCGAGCAACAGCAACAGGCAAATCCACGTCGCCGTGCCGCCGCCAATCCCGATCGAGCCGCCCTCCAGCCGGGCCTCGCCGAGGACCCCGGCCACGATCCGGCCGTCGGCTCCCAGCGTGTCGTGGAAATTGAGCGTTCCGAACGCGGTCCAAATCAAGAACACGCCCAGGGCGAAGCCGAAATCGCCGATCCGGTTGACCAGAAAGGCCTTCTTGCCCGCCGCTGCCGCCGCCGGCCGCTCGTACCAGAAACCGATCAGCAAGTAGCTGCACAAGCCGACCGCTTCCCAGAACACGTAGAGCAGGAGGAAATTGCTCACCGAGACGAGCATCGTCATCGAGAAGACAAACAGCCCGATGTAGGCAAAAAACCGCCAGTAGCCCCGATCGCCGCGCATGTAGCCGACGGAATAGACCGCCACGAGCAGCGAGATGAACGTGACCATGGCGAGCATGATCGCGCTAAGCGGATCGGCGCGGAGCGTGACGTCGATGCGAAAATCCCGCATCACGAAGGCATCCGGCCCGGCTGGCTGGTGATAGGCGCCGCCGATGACCGCCCAATTCCAGAGGTCCACCGTCCGTTCGTAACCGGCATTCACGGAATCGCCGGCCCCTGGGAGATTCGCACCGGCAGGCAGCGATCCGTGGATCGCCAGCACCAGCCCGGCCGCGGCGAGGAACGAACCGGCGATGCCGACCACGACCGGCAGATGGCTCCGTCCCGCCAGGACCGGCCGCCCGAGCACGGCGGTCAAGGCCGCGCCGGCGAGCGGCAAGACCGGAATCAGCACCAGGAGTAAGGGAATCCAACTCTCCATGAAATTCTCACACGCTCGGGCGGTGCTCCGTGTCGGAACGGTCAAGCTCCGGCTGGCGGCCGGCCGGGACCAGTCTGGGCCAGGTCGGCGATTTTACTTCGAGCTCGGGGATTTCTTCATCGACATAGGCCGGCTGGTTCGCCTCCCGCAGGTGCTGCCAGAGGGCGATGTCGAGGCTCCCGGAGGCCCGAAACAGCATCAGGATCAGGGCCAGGGCGAGCGCGGCCTCGCAGGCAGCCACGGTGATGATGAAAACCACGAACATCTGGCCGCCGAAGTCGTTGTGATACCGGGCCCAGGCGACCAGGCTCAGCGAGACGCCCTGGAGCATCATTTCGGCGGCCAGAAAAATGATGATCATGTTCCGCCGGCTGACAAACCCGATCACGCCGATCCCGAAGAGCATCGCGCCGACGACCAGGTAGTTGTTCAGCAGAGCGAGTTCGTTTTCCATCGATCGGCCCCCCGTGGCGGCCTGCAAACTGGTTGGTCAATGTTCTTCAGCGGGCGGTTGGTCTTCCGGCGGGCGGGGATCGGCCTCGGGAGCCGCCGGCGAACGGCCGCCGCTGACGATCGCCGCAGCGCCGACGAGCGCTGCCAGCAGCAGCAGACCGCCGGCCTGGACGGCAATCCAGTAGTCGGTGAACATCGCCCGGCCAAGCGCCGCGACGTGGCCGTCCTGGAGCACGCCCGCGGCCAGTTCGGCCTCGCCACGGGCCGCGGCAGCGCCGGCCGGCCCGCCCGCCAGCAGCCCGCCGACAACGGTCGAGAGGACGCCGATCAGCATCGCGCCGCCGACGGCCGAGAGCATGGCCTCCCAGCTCAGGCGGTCGTAGGCCGCCCGGGCGCCCGGTTCGGCCAGCATGAGCACGAAGAGAAACGTGACGACGATTGCGCCGGCATAGACGACAATCGTGGCCACGGCGAGGAATTGGGCGCCCTGCAAAAGGAACAGGCCCGCCGTCCCGAGCACGGTCATGGCGAACCAGATCGCGCAGTAGACCGGATTTTTCAGCGAAACGGCCGCGGCGGCCGAGGCGACCGTCACGGCGGCGAGGATGGAAAACAGGGCCTGGTCCAGCGCGGCGGCCAGGCCGGGCAATTGCCCGGCGAGCAGGCCGGCCGCGGCGGCGGCCAGCGCCGCGCCCGCCAAACGCCCGCGCAGGCTCGGCCGCGGCAGCAGGAGCCACATCCCCAAGGCCCCCAGAACGATGGAAACGATCGTTGGCATCGACTGCTTCAAGTCGGTTCTTCTCCCCGCCGGCCGGAATCTGGACGAGCGGCATCCGCCGCCAGGTCCGCTTGCGCCGAACGCATCGGCTCGGCATCCTTGGTCTGGTCGTAGACGCTCAGCAGCTTCGCCTTGTCGAATATCATCTCTTCGCGGCTCTTGCCCGAAAGGTCGTAGAGGCTGGTCAACTCAATCGCGTCGACCGGGCAGGCTTCCTCGCACATCCCGCAGAAAATACACCGCAGCTCGTCGATTGTGAAGCTCTCCGGGTATTTTTCGCGGTCCGGCCAGGGGCTCTCGGCGGCCTGGATGTCGATGCAGTGTGCCGGACAGGCCGTCGCGCAAAGGAAGCAAGCCACGCATTTCACCCGCCCCTGGGCGTCGCGATTGAGCCGGTGGACGCCGCGATAACCGAGCGGGTCGACGATCGCGTGGCGCTGCTCGGGCGACTCGACCGTCATCTTGGGGCCGACCAGGTGCTTCAGCGTGGTGGTCATCCCGCCGACCAGCAGGGGCAAGTAAGAACGTCCGGCCAGCCCGAGCGGTGGCTCCTCGACCCATCGGATGCTCTTGTCGTCGGACTTCATCAGCGCGCCTCCCTCGCATCGCGATACCTGGCCACGAGGCTCCGATCGGGCCGATTGTCGCGGGCCGACGGCGCGGCCGCCGTTGCCGCCAGCCCCGCCACGCCGAGCAGAAGCCAGCCGGCAACCGCCATCACCAGCCCTTCGGGCAGGCCCGCCGCGACCAGTGGAGTCCGTAGATACTCGATCCAGACCGCCACGGCCACCAGGTTGACCAATCCGAGCGGCAGCATCACCTTCCATGCCAGCCCCATCAGTTGGTCGAAGCGAAACCGCGGCCAGCTCCAGCGGGCGATCATGAAGAAGAGAATCACGGCCAGCACCTTGGCGAGGAAAACGGCGATCCGCACCAGCGCTACGCCGATCCCGGCGACCGGCCCGTCGCCGGTCAGACCCCAGAAGTGCCAGCCGCCGAAAAACAGCAGCACAATCAAGAAGGAGCCGGCAATCATGTGCAGGTATTCCGCAACCAGGTACATCATCAGCTTGATTCCGGAGTATTCCGTGTGGAACCCGCCGACCAGTTCCTGCTCGCTTTCCGCCAGGTCGAAAGGCAGGCGGCCGGACTCGGCGAACGAGGCAACGAGGAACACGAGAAGACCGAGCGGCTGCGTCGCAACATTCCACACGCCGGTCGCCGCCTGGGCCTCGACGATCGCCTCCAGCCGCAGCGAGCCGGTCGCCAGAACCACCCCGAGAATCGCCACGCCGAGCGGGATCTCATAGGAGATCAACTGGGCCGCGCTCCGCACGCCGCCGAAGAAGGCATACTTGTTGTTGCTTGCCCAACTGCCCAGCAGCACCCCATAAACGGCGATGCTGCTGACCGCGAAGATGTAGATGATTCCCACATCCAGCCCCGGCGCAACGACCAGGTTGATCGGAGCCCAGCCGGCAATCCCCAGATCGACCGTTCCGAACGGGATTGCGGCAAACAGCACGATCGCCGCAATGAACATGACCATCGGGGCGGCGACGTAGAGCAGGCGATCGACGTGGCCGGGGACGAATTCCTCCTTGAAAATGAATTTCACGCCGTCGGCGATCGGCTGCCCGAGGCCGAACAGGCGAATCTCGGTCAGCGGGATGCCGACGCGGTTCGGTCCGCGCCGATCCTGGATCCAGGCGGCCACGCGTCTCTCGACCAACACCAGGTAGGCCGCCGCCCCCATCAGCCCGCCGATGATGACGACAATCTTGATCAGGGATTCGATAACCAGGTACATCGGGGTATTGAAATCCGGATGGGGAAGTCGGGCAACAGCCTCTCAGGCAATCTGGTTGACGAGCAGGTCAAGGCCGGTCGCGGGAATCGTGCCGAGTGCGGGATGGAAAAACGGGATCGCCGCGGCCAGCTCCCGCAGCGTAGCGGCCGCGTCGTAGAGCCCGGCGCGGCCGGCCAGCTCCCAGAGGATGCTCCCCTCGGTCCGCACGCCGGCCGGCGGCCGGATCGCCCAAGCCACGCTCTGGAGGCGATGCTGCCGGTTGACATAGGCGCCGTCGCGCTCGGCGAACGCCGCCCCGCCCAGTTCATAGGTCGCCCGCTGGGAAAGCGGCGAGGGGAACAGGTCTTGAACGACGAGCAGCTTCAGCCTTTCGAACTTCGCGGCCGTCTCTTCATCGATCCACGCCTGGCGGTACCCGCCGGAGACCCACGCGCCGGCAAGCGCCCCTTGGCCCGCCTGCTCGGCGAATTGATCGAACCGGATCACGCCGCCACCGAATCGCCCAAGGATGCGTTCGACCCCGCAGCGGTTGGGGCATTTCTCCTTCGAGATCGTAAACCCGCCGGGGTAGCGCTCGTCCTCGCCGGCCCGCGGAACCGGGCCGAGGGCGAGCAGCGCCTGGGGATCGAGTTGGCGAATCGTCCGGGCCAGCAGGTAAGCCTCCTGGAGGGTGAGAAACGGCGACAGCACCGCGCCGAGCCGGCCCGCCTGCTGAAGCGCCGCGCGGAGCCGGTCGGCGAGCCCGGTGAAGTCGAGTTCCCGCGTGTCTCCCCCCTTCCGCTGCCGCGCCCCGAGGAGCCGGGCGGGATTGTGAACGTGGGGGTAATCGTAGCGGCCGTCGTTGCAGATCCACCAGCGGTTGACGTGGGGATTCTCGCGCGGCCGGATGCGGCAAATCCGGTCCTGGTTCTCGTCGATCCAGATCGAGCAGCCGCTTGCGCAGCGGGTGCAGACGCCCGGATGGCTCCTCAGGAACCAGACGCGCTGCCTGTAGAGGAAATCCTTGTCCGCCAACGCACCGACGGGGCAAAGATCGACGACGTTGCCCGAAAGCTTGTTGGCCAGCGGAAACCCCTCAAGGACGTCGATCTCCTCGCCCGTGGCCCGCCCGGACACCATCAGCTCACTCGTCCCGGAGACCTCGCGGACGAACCGCACGCAGCGCGTGCAGAGGATGCAGCGATCGACGAACAGCGTCACATCGCCCAGGTCGCGGCGCCGGCTGGTGAAGGGGCGGATGTCTGCCCGGCGTCCGTCCGCCTGCCCATACTGGAAGTAATAATCCTGGAGGAGGCATTCCCCCGCCTTGTCGCAGATTGGGCAGTCGATCGGGTGGCGGAGGAGCAGCCCCTCCTCGACGATCGCCCGGGCCTGCTGGACCTTTTCGCTCTGCGTGACCAGCACGGTCCCGTCGCGAACGAGGGTATTGCAGGCGGGAACCAGCTTGGGCCCCATCTGGATTCTGCCCGCGGCGTCGCGCGTGCCGACCTCGATCAGACACATGCGGCAACTGCCCACCACCGACAGACCGGGATGCCAGCAGTAGTGGGGGATCGAAACCCCGGCGCGCGCGGCCGCCTCGATCGCGTTGAGCCGTTCGCCGTCGCGAATTTCGATTTCGATGCCGTCTACAAGGACTGTCGCCATGGGCTCACTGGAAAGATGTCGAATGTCTTTTCTGATTCCCACGTTTTTCTGGTTCCCAAGCTCCGGCTTGGGAACCCTCCGCCAACCGCCAAGCCCCCCCTTGCCGTCCGGCCGCGTGGGCTTGCCCCGCGTCTGGGACCAGCCGTGCCGGCCCGAAGCGTTGAGCCAGCTCGCCAGCTAACGGTTCGCGGCGATGCACGCGGGGCGATCCGTCAGCGCCGGCGGCGGTTCCACCTGGCCATAGCCGGTCGGATTGGTTCGCTTGATCGTCTCCTCCAATTCGTCTCGAAACTTGTTGATTGCCGTCTTGATCGGCCAGGCGGCCCCGTCGGCCAGCCCGCAGATCGTCGTGCCGGGAATAATCCCGATCGTCGCGCCGATTTCCGCGAGGAGGTCCAGATCGCGCAGTCGGCCGCGGCCGGCCTTGATCCGGCTGACCAGTTCCAGCGCCCACTGCGTCCCCTCGCGGCACGGCGTACACTGGCCGCAGCTTTCATGGGCGAAGAATCGGCAACTGTTGTACAAGAAATCGATGATCGGGTAGCTTTCGTCGAGCACGATCGTGCCAGCCGTGCCCAGCCCCAGGCACCCCGCGCAGATCGGGCCGTCGAAGTCGAGCTTCGTGTCGAGTTCGTCGCCCCGGAGCAGGCCGGTGCTCAGGCCGCCGGGCACAACCGCCTTGGCCTTGCGGCCCTTCCATACGCCGCCGGCGAATCCGTCAATCAGTTCCCGGCAGGGCAGCCCCAGCGGCGCCTCGTAGACGCCGGGCCGGTTGACGTGGCCGCTGACCTCGTAGAGTTTGGGGCCGTAGCTGCCGGGATCGCGGGGGTTGTGGGGGTCCGCGGGCGTGCCCATGGATTTGAACCAATCGGCGCCGCGCGCCACGATGTGCGCGACGCAGGCCAAGGTCTCGACGTTGTTGACCACGGTGGGTTTTCGGAACAACCCCTCGACGGCGGGAAACGGCGGCTTGATCCGCGGCCAGGCGCGCCGCCCTTCGAGACTCTCGATCAGCCCGGTCTCTTCGCCGCAGATGTAGGCCCCGGCCCCGCGGTGGATGGTGATCTCCAGCGAGAAAGCGGAACCGAGGATGTTTCTGCCGAGGTAGCCGGCCGCGCGGCATTCGGCGATCGCCCGCTCCAAGCGCCGCAGGCTCTTCGTATACTCGTAGCGGAGGTAGATGTAGGCCACCGAGGCCCGCGTGGCATAGCTGCTGAGGATCGTGCCTTCGAGCACCTGGTGCGGGTCGTCTTCCATGAGGACGCGGTTGCAGAACGTGCCGGGCTCGCTCTCATCGGCATTGACACAGAGGTAGATCGGCCCCGGATGCCCTTCGGGCAGGAACGACCACTTCAGTCCGGTCGGGAAACCGGCCCCGCCGCGGCCGCGGAGATTGCTCGCCCGGACCAGGTTCAGGATGTCACCGGGCGTCTTCTCGCGGAGGGCCTGTTTCAAGGCGCGGTAGCCCCCGGCAGCTTCATACGCGGCAAGCGTATGGCTATTCTCTTTCCCGACATTCGCCAGCAGAACAGGTTCGAACTCGGCCACCGGTTCTCGCATCCTTTTCACACCGCGGGGATCATTCCGCCGACTCCGGCGAACCAGGTCCGCGCCGCAAGCCCGCAACAAACGCGTCGATCTTCTCGCGCGTCAGGTTTCCGATCAATTCGTCGCCGGCGAGCATCGCCGGGGCCAGGTCGCAGGCCCCCAGGCACTCGGCGAATTCCAGCGAAACCGCGCCGTCTTCGGTCGTCTCGCCGGGGCGGACCGCCAGCCGTTCGCACAAGTATTCGAGGAGGTCCTCGCCGCCCCGGCAAGCGCAGCTCAGCGAGCGGCAGACCCAGACGCGGACGCGCCCCCGCGGCTTGTCCTGCTTGAAGAAACCGTAAAAGGAAAGCACGTCCTGAACCTCGGCGGGGTGGAGATCGAGGAGGCCGGCGATCTCCACCACGGCCGGCGGGGGCACGCAGCCGAGCCGCTCCTCGACCAGGTGCAGCGCCGGCAGGACCACCGCCCGGCGCGTCGGGTACTTCGGAAAGTGCGCTCGGATCGCCTCGCGCAGATCGTCGGTCAAAATCGTCTGGGTTGCGGGCATGGTCTGTTATTCGCCGCCAGGCGGCCAAGGTCCTCTCACGCGTCCGATTCGTTACCGATCCAGTTCCGCGGCAATGATGTTCAAACTCCCCAAAACGGCCACCACGTCGCTTAGCATGTGGCCGCGAATCAAGTGGGGAAACAAGGCGAAGTGGAGAAACGACGGCGGCCGGCACCGCGCCCGATACGCCCGGCTGGAGCCGTCGCCCACCAGGTAAAACCCCAACTCGCCATTGGGCGCTTCGGTGGCGGAATAGAGTTCCTCGCAGGGGACTTCGAATCCGCGATTGGTCATCAACACCTCGAAATGGGTGATCAGCCCTTCGATCGTCGAATAGACGATCCCCTTGGCGGGCAGGCTGGCGCGATCCCTGATGCCGATGCTCACCGGTCCTTCGGGCAGGTTCTCGATCGCCTGGGCGACGATCTTCAGGCTCTCCCGCATTTCGGCCATGCGGACGAGGTAGCGGGCGTAGCAGTCGCCGGCCGTCGCGCAGCAGACCTGGAAATCGAAGTCGCTGTAACTCAGGTAGGGCTCATCCTTGCGCAAGTCGCGCGTCACGCCGCTCGCCCGGGCCACCGGACCGCTGGCGCCGCGGTTGATCGCCTCCTCCTTGCTGAGCACCCCGATGCCCTTGGTCCGATCGACGAAGATCTTGTTCCGATCGAGCAATCGCTCCATGTCGCCGAAGGCCTTGGGCAGCTCGCGGACCGCCGCGCGGATCATGGCGATCGCCTCGGGCGACGCGTCGCCGGTCAGCCCCCCAACCCGCGTGTAGCTGTTGGTGAACCGCGCGCCGCAGAGGGCCTCGAAAATGTCGTAGAGCTTTTCCCGGGGATTGAAGGCGTAGAGGAAATAGGTGAACGCCCCCGTGTCGAGCCCAACCGCGGCATTGCACACCAGGTGGTCGGAGATCCGCGCCAGCTCGGCGACGATCACGCGCAGATACTGGCACCGCGGCGGCACGTCGATCCCCATCAGCTTCTCGACCGCCATGTGCCAGGCCACATTGTTGGCCATCGGGGAGACGTAGTTCATCCGGTCGGCGACCGTCACGTATTGATTGTAGTCGAGGTGCTCGGCGATTTTTTCGAATCCGGAATGCAGGTAACCGATGTCGGGCATGGCATCGACGACCCGCTCCCCGTCGAGCTTGAGCACGAGGCGCAGGGTGGTGTGGGTCGCCGGATGCTGCGGGCCGAAATTCATCGTCCACAGATATTCCTGCGGCTCGTCGTGCGCCAGGTCGCCTGAAGGGAGGATTCGTTCGAGGGGCATTCTCGCAAGCCTATCCTTCGGCTCGGGTGATGACGGGGAAGTTGTGCCGCTCGCCCCGGCCCTGCAAGGGGTAATCCTTGCGGAGCGGGTGGGCCGTGAACTGTTCCGGCAAGACGATCCGGCGGAGGTCCGGATGGCCCTCGAAGCGGATCCCGAACAGGTCCCAGACCTCCCGTTCGAGCCAATCGGCCGCTTGCCACAAGGGAACCGCCGAAGGGACCGCCGGCCGGGGATCGTCGACGAACGTCCGCAGCACGAGCCGCTCGCCGCGATCGACCGAGAGCAGCAGGTAGACGAGGCCGAAACGGCTCCTGGCGCCGCGGTAGGCCAGGTAGTCCACGCACGTCAGATCGACGAGCATGTCGAAGCCGAGCTGCTCCTTGAGAAAACGCAGGCAATCGCCGATCGACGAAGCCGGCAGAACCGCGCGGAGCTGGCCGCGAAACTCGCTGACCTCCGCCGCGGGAAACACTCGCTGGAGTTGCTCGCTCGTGGTCCGGGTCGGCATGGCGTCCATTCGGCAAAAGACCTTTGCGGTTCAACGAAGCGCGCCGCTTCGTTCCATCGATTTCTACGGGCGCAGCGCCCGGCTCGGCCGCTGGCGCTCGGGCTGGGTGAACTCCCGGCCGTACATCGTCCCTTCCCGCTGAATCTTCGCTTGCAGGTCGATGATTGCCTGGATCAATTGCTCGGGCCGCGGCGGGCAGCCCGGAACGTACATGTCGACGGGAATGAAGCGGTCGATCCCCTGGACAACGCTGTAGGTGTCGAACACCCCGCCGCTGGAAGCACAGGCACCCATCGAAATGCACCACTTCGGCTCGTGCATCTGCTGCCAGATCCGCTGGAGCACCGGCAGCATCTTCATCACCACCCGGCCCGCCACGATCAACAGGTCGCACTGCCTGGGGCTGAAGCGGAAGACTTCGGCCCCGAATCGGGCAAGATCGTGGCGGCTGGCGCCGGTTCCCATCAACTCGATCCCACAGCAGGCCGTCGCGAACGGCATCGGCCACAGGCTGTTCTTCCGGCACCAGCTCACCAGTTCGTCCAGCTTGGCGATCACGACATTGTCGGGCAACGCTAACGCCATCGGAAGACCCCCTTGCGCCAGTCGTAGACGAATCCGAGCACCAACAGCACAAGGAAGACCATGCCGCCCGCGAAAACCAGCGGCGGCCGCCCCGCGGCAGCCGCACCACTCGGCAGCTCGGGCTGCGCGCCGCCCGCAAACACCACGGCCCAAGGATAGAGAAACAACAGTTCAACGTCGAAGATCAGAAACGCGATGGCCACGAGGGAAAACCGGACGTCGAACCGCCGGCGCGTGGGATGGATCGGGTCCATCCCGCTCTCATACGGCATCCGCTTGACATCGGTGACCCGCCGCGGACCGCAGAACTGGCCAAGCAGCAGCAGCGCGACGGCCAAACCCACCAGGCTGGCAAAGAACAAGACCAGTGGGAAGACAACGCCATGCATGCCCGGGGCTTTCTCAAAATAAAGACGGTACGGTTCGAAATCCAAGGTTCATGTCCCAGCGCCCAGCCGCACCCACTCGTGGCGATCGGGAGATCGAGCCTTGCGAGTTGCCGGAGGCACGGGCTGCCTGAACAGCCCCGTCTCCAAAACGACGCAGAGCAACAACCGAGCGGCAACTCCGGCGGCCGCGCCAACAGGATTGCTGGCATTCTAGGAAGCGGTTTTTCTCCGGTCAACCCAGACCGGATCGCCCGGCACCGGCAAGACCCGCCAATCGCCCAGGGACCAGCGGGCAACGCGAGGGCCCGCCGTTTCCGCGGCAATCGTCTCAAAAATCCACAGCGCAAAAAAATCGCCCTTCGCAGGCGGGGCAGGGACCTGCGAAGGGCCATGTGGCAAGACCGAAATCCTACCATGATGGATTATCGGCACACCGCAGCCTTTCCTCAACCCCACTTTCGGGGCAAACAAAACGAGCGTCTTCCCCGTTTGGCATTTGCCTACAAGGAAGAACCGCGCGGGTCGCGGCGTCACGGAGTCGGCCAGGCAGGCCCTGATCGACACCGAATGGCCCCCGATCGTTCCGTTGAAGACGGCCGCCACAAATTCCCTACCACGTGGCTAGGCAAAAGAAACAATTGTGGCCGGATGATCACAAGCCAACCGCAGCGCGCCGGCCGGCAGCGCGGAGGTCAAGAAAAGAGACGCCCCGAACGCCCCGGCCCCCCCGGACCCGGTTCGTTCGGGGCAATTATTTCCGATCCGAGTGAGGGGATCCAATTCTCGATCGCTCGGGCAAGCGGCGGCCTTCCGTTCGAGCCGTGCCGCCCCTTGTATGAAAGGCTCGATTCTCCCCGGGTGGGCCACTCGGCTTGAAAACCCAGCCGGGCGACGTTCCTGGCCGGTTCAGAAGATGTCGAGAACGAAATGGTGGCCGGAATGGTAGCGGCGCGCTTGCGGGTAGTAGTTATGCCAGCGGAGGTTGTATACCGGGATTCGCATCTCGGGCGGATAGCGGTAATAGAGGTCTTCGGAACTGCGGTAGTAGTCCGTGCTCCAGAAGTTCTGCGGGTAGTAGACGTAGGGATAGTGATAGAAACGATTCCAATCCTGGGTGCTGTAGGTGCGCCCCCACTGCCGTCCGTAGGCCTGCTGCGCCTGGGCATCCGAGGCGCCCATCAACAGCCAGGCCGTCGCAACGCACACGCAGACGAATACGATTCGGCGAATCATCGGTTTTCCCCTCCACGCGAAGGTGCGGTTTCTCTTCTTCCAGGTCTTCAATAATCCGGGCGACCAATCCGCGGGATGCCGTTGCGCCCGGCCGAAGGCGAGCCATCTTGCGATCAGGACCGCTTGCCGTGGCCTTCCGAGTCGGCGCGTCTCATCGAGGCATCCCCACGGCCGAGCAGCCTAAAGAAACCATCGGCAACGCTCGTAATCCGTATTGAGGGAATATCCGACATACTCCGCACATTCCACACAACCGGCGCCGGCAAACTCCGCCCAGTCGGGCCAACTTCCGCCAGCGGCGCCAGGGCGACGCGGCAGCCGAGAGAGTCGCGGCCGACGACAAGGCGTCTCACGGCGAGTCGTCCAGGGAGCCGGGCGGGCCGCCGCCGGCCGATTCGAGGTACGCGGAGAGCATGATCTGGGCCGCGAGCATGTCGAGTCGCTTCTTTCTTCGCTTCTTCGTCATTTGCGCGTCGAGCAGCGTCTGCTCCGCTTCGTGGCTGGTGAACCGTTCATCGTAGAATTCGACCGGGACGCCCGTGGCCTCGGCGAGCCAGCGGCCGAATTGGCGGGCCTCGGTGGATTTTCTGCTCTCCCTGCCGTCGAGATGGACGGGCAGACCGACAACGAACAGGGCGATCTGCTCCTCTTCCACGAGCCGCCGGAACCGCCGCCGGTCCTGCGCCTGGTCCCGCCGCGTGTAGTTCTCATAGGGGCTGGCGATCCGCCGCTGCGGATCGCTCACGGCGACGCCGATGCGGACCGTTCCATAATCGATGCCGGCAACGCGTCCCTGAGGCCTCTCGCTCATCGGGTCTGCGCCCCCGGCCTTCCGGCAACCGGCGGCGGGCTCTGCGAGCCATCCCCGGCGGGCGGTCGCCGGTTGGCGATCTCGGCAGGCGGATGCTCAAGCACCGGCTGCCGTTGGTCTTCCGCGACAAAAAAACCGTTGGCAAGAAAGCTGAGCGTGTACTTGAAGGTCCGCGAGTCGTTGGCGATCAGTTCGTGGATCATCGGCACGAGAACGAAATCGCTGGCCCCCTTCAGGCGGGTCGTGTTCACGGCGATCCGCCCATCGTCATCGCCCGGCAAAAACGGGCTGAAACCACCGCCGCCGCCGCGCCCGCCGGCAATGATTCCGAACGGGCAAGGGGGCGTGGCCAGGTCGCTCTCAAGCCAGGTCCATTCGGTGCCCAGTTGCCGGCCGGGCTTGCCCAGCACCGTCTTGAATACGGAATTATCCGACAACCGCGTTGCCGCCAACGAACCGTGATTCGGCGGCGCGATCATCACCACGCGGCGCCAACGGGGATCGGGCCGGCCCCATTGCCGCTGGATGTCGGCCATGTAGTGCCGGATCACGATGTTGCCCATGCTGTGGCCGACGAAATCCAATTCCTCGACCTCCGGCAGGCCGTCGATCACCCGGGCCAGCGACCGGGCGTGGTCGGCCATCGAACCGCGCGTGCTCGGGTATTCCACATTGACGATCGTGTAGCCGCCCTGGTCCTGAAGGTAATCGGCCAGGCGGCGCATCGTCCACCGCGACGCCCCCAAGCCGTGAAGAATCACAACGGCCCTGCCGCGGATCGGCTCGATCTGCTGGCTCCGCTGGATCTGCCCAAGTCTCTTCAGGCATTTTTCGAACGATCCGGTGGCATGGCAGAACTCCTTCGGCCCGAGCAGCCGGCAGTCGCCTCCGTGCCCCGCCCGCTCTTGGATTCGCCACTCGTGAAGCACATGCACATCGGCCCAGAGCTGGCTTCCTCCCCAGGTCGGCAGGGGAATCCTGCCTGGAAACCCCTCGCCAGATCCCGCCGACTCGCGCGCCCCAGCCAGATCCTGGGCGCACGCAAGGGGGGCGAGGATTGCCGCCAGAATCAGTGGAATGACCGTCCTTGTGCCAGCCATGGCAACCTCCAGCGCCGCAAGATGGGGAACACCTCCGCCGAGAGCGGCCTGGGAGAACTTCCCGGCAAGCCGCACCGGCGGCAGCGGACCACTCTACCGCCGATACGGTCGGCCTCCCCACATGGTCAACACACTGATCATATCTTGGCGCCGCGGGTTGCCAAGATCAATTCGCGTGCCCGCCGCGTGCCCGCCGCGTGCCCGCCGCGGCACGCGCGGCGCGGGCCGCCGGCGTTCGGCGTCCGCCCGCCGAGCCGACGCGGCCTTACGCAAGGCTGGGGATATCGGCAGAATTGGGCTGCTGGGACTGTTCGACGAGGGCCAGGCCGATCTCCTCGGCCGGCCGAACACCCGCCTTGGCGTAGCCGAGATCGCGGATCACCTCGAGAATCTCGCTACAGGTCGGAAACATCCGTCCGCTGTTCCGCTTGTACTCGTCGAGCGCGTTCATGAACTCGACCTCTTCTTCGGAATAGTCGCGTTCACACGTCGTCGGGTCGATCTGGCGACGCCGGTTGACCTTTGCGCGACGCTGAAGCTTCCGGCGCTCCACCGCCACCGGTTCCGAGCTTGCGCGCCGTTCGCCGGACACGCGCCGATCAGCCCTCCGCCGGTCGACGAGCACCTCTTGCTCACCAGAGCCTTGCTCAGACTTCTGCTCACAGCCGGTGTTTCGGGCACGCTTGCCGGGCGCGGCGACTTCTTTGGTCAGCAACACCTCTCGCGTGACAGTTGACTCGTGCTTCGCGGACTTCGCAGTAGTGCTCTCTTTTCTGGACTTCGCCACGGGGTCCTCTCTTCTGGCTCGGTTGCGCGAGCAGGTCCGGGGCGGAGCACTCCGTCGCTGGGTCGGCGCCTGGACCGGTTCGTGCGGCTTTCTCGATTCTCTTCCCCCTGCGCTGCTTTCCCGGCGCAGGTTTGACGTGTACGGAAAGAGAGATCGGCCCGGCAGTGTCAGAAAATCGACCGATTAGAGAAAATGGATAACTGTGGCAATTAGTCCGGGTCGTACGATTTGTCTTGTTTGGGGAAAGATGACGGTCTGGCGGGCACCGGACAAAAAAACACCACCTGACGGTGGTGTTTGGGGCAATCGCACAATCGACTCAGCGCGCACGGTAGCGGAGATCGGGCCGGGCACACCCCCTGTCAGGGGTAAATCCTGCTCAACGGCGTCCGCTGAAGAACTTTTTGAGCATCTCAGCCGCTGCATCCTGGGTGGTCTGCTTGACCCCCATGGCCTGGCGCGCTTTGGAGACTCCGACCAGCCCTTCGCGCCGACGCCGTTCTTTTTCGGCTTCGGACACGTCGCTGTCGTCGCTTTTGGCCTCTCGAGTGTCGGATTCCGCGGACTGTTTTGCCGATTCGTCGGGCAACTCCTGCTCGGCGATGGTCGACCGGTCAATCGTCTGCGTGTCGGTCTTGGCCGAGGCATCCCCATCGCCGAACCACTGGCTGATGTCCAGATCGTCCTCAATCTTGACGGTCTTCTTCTCGTTCAGTTTGGTATCCTTGGCCGCCACGGCGGCCGCAGACTTCGCTGGCGCAGCCGGCTTGGCTTCGGGTTCCTCGGGCGGAGTCTGCACCGCCGGCACGCCGGATATCTGAACGTCGAAATCAAGCTGGCCAACCACCAGGCGATCTCCATTGTTCAGTTCCCGCTCCGGCATCACCTGCTCGCCGTTGACGAACGTCCCGTTCTTGCTGCCGAAATCGCGCACGGTTACCGTGCCCCCTTCGACAAGAATCACGCAGTGATGGCGGCTCACCAGGTCACTGCCGGGGCGAAGATGGCAATCCTCGGCCCGACCAATGAAAAACTTCGGGACCCTGATGGGGATTTCCCGACCCGAATGCCTGCCGTTGGTTACAACCAGTTTTACTTCCATCGCGGTGTGCCAGCCTTCCGAAATAGCCTGGTCGGAACCGCGCTCGGCAGCGACTCGCACAAGGGGAAACGCCACGACGCGCAATCCTCGCCAGTTCCTGGTGAAAACGGAGATCGGATCCCGGCCAAGCGTGAGCCGAGCCAGGCCACCTCTCCATTACCTCTCCTCCGAGTAACCTACTTCTCCTCCGAGTAACCGATCGACTCGCGAACCTCGCTGCAAATCTCCCGCAATTCGCGCAGCGAAACGTCATCGAGACGCGTGCCTCGCTCGTCAAGCTTTTCGTTGATCTTGACGGCCGTCTCCTGCATGACCGCATGGGTCTCAGGACTACCCCCGACGAGGGTGTAGTTCTCGCCACGCGTCATCCGCACGTGTCCGTCGTCGTTGTCGAATCCCACGCCAAGCAGAGCCGCGGATCGTTTGGGCCGTCGAGATGCTCTCACTACTGATTCCTCTGATCGTTTCCCAGCCGTCGGCCAACAACGAATCTCGTCCCTACCCGAACGCCCCCGAAAGAGTTAGGGGACGCCAGAACGAAACATTCGGCCCGCTCCGGCGGCCGGGGGGCACAGTCAGGTCCCGCCGCCGCAGTCGATCCCCAGTTCACTTCTTCGGCGATTGCGGGCCACGATCCCCATCTTTCGGTTTTTCAGAAGCATCGGGCGATGCGCCAGGCTCAAGCGTCGTCGCCCGGCGGAGCGGCAGCATTCCCAGGACCGTGCCACTAGAATCTTCCTTTCCCATCCAGTCACTCAGGTCCAGATTACCCACTCCGCCCATGCTGCCTGGTTCAGCAGGCTGATCCGACGATTGGGGCGCGCCGGTGGCTTCTTCTGCAACCGATATGTCGATGTCGAACTCGAGCTGCCCGACCCGCAGCCGGTCTCCATGTTGCAGGACCTGCTCGCCCATGACCTGTCGACCATTGACAAACGTCCCGTTCTTGCTGCTCGAGTCGCGCACGATCACGAATGCATCCTTGACGAGAATCGCGCAGTGATACCGACTGATGACGTCGCTCCGCGGCCGCAAGTGGCAATCGTCGGCGCGGCCGATCAAGAACTCCGCTCCTGCGATCGGAATCACATGTCCGATGTTTCGTCCGTTGGCCACGACCAGTCTGACGTCCATTGCTCCGCAACGTTCAAACAGAGAATCTTGACGGTAGGGATATGGATAATTGCTTCGCTGCCCTCAAGTCTCCTCTGCCCCGCGGCTCGCATCGGCAGGCAAGACACCGCGAGCGAACGATCCGCTCAACACTGGAAGGCCAATACCATTCTATGAGAATGGAGGCCTCGAACAACCGGGCAGTTCCGGGGAAGACTCGCGGCCCAAGTCATCCCCCCCTAAAAGCAGTACCATTCCGTTCGGAAACCTCCGGCGGAACGCTGCACGGCTGATCCGCACGGCATGACAGCCGCAAACTCCAGGTCACGCATCGTCCAACTGCTGTTGATCGTACCAGCCCGACGGCTTCTCGTCAAAACTATTCTGAACGGTCCGGCGCTGCTTTGCCGCCGCAACGCTTCTTCCCCCAAGTCCATTGGGGACACGCATACTTCTCCGCGGCGATTCGAGCCACCTCGATCCTCTCCTCGCCGCTGAGTGGTTCATTTCGCCATTTCAGCCCCAGGCTCTCGGCAAGGCACCGCTGCCAGGCGTCGATCAGCGGTGGGACCGGCCAGGCCTTCTGCGTCACCTCCTCCAGGCCGGGCAGTTCGGGGGCAGCCGGCGACCGCGCCAGGAGGACGCTGCCATGCTGCAAGACGGCGCCGGCCAGACGGCGCTGGGCGCTGCCGATGATCTTGGCCGTGCCGACGAGCAGGTCTCCTGCGGCGCGTCGCTTGAAGCACAGAAACGGCGCCGCGCCGCCCGGTCTGATCTCTCCGAACGGGCGCGCCGCGACGCCGCGCTCGGCGAGCAGTCCGATCAGCACCTGATGGACCGCCTCGTAGAGCCACAGCCGCCGCCGCGCCAACGGGTGGGTGGCCGGCACGGTGAAACTGTATGTCAATTCCCGGTCGTGCAGAATCGCGCCTCCTCCGCTGGCCCGGCGGACGACGCGGCAGGCGCGGCTCGGCGCGTGCGCCTGGCGATCGGAATACTCCTGAAAATACCCCAAGGACAGCGTCGGCTCGCTCCACTGGTAGAATCGCCAACAGCAGCAGTCGGACCGCCCGGTCCAGCCGAGCAGATATTCATCGATCGCCATGTTCCAGGCGCCGTCGCCGGGAGGATCGACGAGGAGGCGGCAATCGGTGGTGGGAAGGCTGGACATGAGCGAAACGCCTCTGTTCTCGGGCCGCGCGCCGCGCGTCTGCTGAATTCTCCGCTTCAGGCGGCCGCCAACGCGGCCCGCCGGCTCACCTGGCGGGAGCCGTCCACTTGAGGATCGGTTGCCGCGCGGCGTGGACTTCGTCGGGGCGGCAGACGGCCGTCGTGTGGGGGGCGTCGTGCAGCAGGCCGGCGTCTTCCGCCACGATCCGCTGCAACGCCGCGGCGAAGCTGTCCAGGGTCGCCTTGGCCTCCGTCTCGGTGGGCTCGATCATCAGGGCCTCGCGGACAATCAGCGGGAAGTAGACGGTCGGGGCGTGGAATCCGTAGTCGAGCAATCGCTTGGCCACGTCCATCGCCGTGACGCCACGCTCGGCCTTGAGCCGCTGGGCCGAGGCGACGAACTCGTGCATGCAGCGGTCGCCGTGCGGGACCGGGAGGCAATCCTTCACCCGGCTGAGGAGATAGTTCGCATTCAGCACGGCGTTCTCCGCCACGCGCCGCAATCCCTCCGCGCCGTGCGTCCGCAGGTAGCAGTAGGTCCGCACGAGGACCCCCGTGTTCCCGAAAAAGCTCCGCACCCGGCCGATCGACTTGGGGCGGTCGAAGTCGAGGGTGTAGCAGTCGCCCCGTTTCGCGACCAGCGGCGCCGGCAGGTAGGGCGCCAGCTTGCCGGCAACCGCGATCGGCCCGGCGCCGGGGCCGCCGCCGCCGTGCGGGCCGCTGAAGGTCTTGTGGGGATTGAAGTGCATCAGGTCCGCGCCGAAGTCGCCGGGCCGGGCAATCCCCAGGATCGCGTTCATGTTAGCGCCGTCGAGATAGACCAGGCCGCCCGCAGCGTGCACCATCTCGGCGATCTGGCCGATCTGCCGATCGAACAGGCCCAGGGTGTTGGGGTTGGTGATCATGAAGACCGCCGTCCGCGCATCCAGCTTGGCGGCCAGGTCGCCAAGATCGACCAGTCCGGCGGCGCTGCTCTTGACCTCGAGCGTCCTGAATCCGGCCATCGCCGCACTCGCCGGGTTCGTCCCATGCGCCCCGTCGGGGATCAGCACCACGTCACGGTGCTGGCCGGTGTCGCGGAGGAAGGCCGCGGCGACAAACAGGGCCGTCATTTCGCCGTGGGCCCCGGCGGCCGGTTGCAGGCTGACCGCGTCGAGCCCGGCAATCTCGGCGAGCATCTCCTGGAGCGCGTGCAGAAGCGCGAGCATGCCCTGGATCGTCTCGCTCCGCTGGTAGGGATGCAGTCCGGCCAGACCCTCCACGGAGGCCAGCGCTTCATTCCGCTTCGGGTTGTACTTCATCGTGCAGGAGCCGAGCGGGTAGAAGTTCCCGTCCACCGACATGTTCTGCGCCGAGAGATTGACGAAATGGCGAACCACGTCCGGCTCGGTCAACTCCGGCAGGTCCGGTGGCCGCTCGGCGAGGGCCGACCGCGGGAGCAGCGACTCGACCGCCTCGGCGGGCACGTCGCATTCCGGCATTCGCACGGCGCGGCATCCGGGGCGCGATTGGGCAAAGAGAAGGTCCGCCGCTTGCTCGTTACGCATGGCGCATCGATCCCGTCAAGTTGTCAGATCGTCCGTTGATTGGTTTGTCTCGGATCATCCCAGAACCGAGCGGATCAACTCGGCCATCCGGTCGATTTCCGCCTTCGTGCGCTTCTCGGTGACTGCCATCAGCACGCAATCGGCCAGTTCCGGATACCAGCACTCCAGCGGCGAGCCGGCCATGATCCGCTCGCCGGCGGCCGCCTCGAGGAGCTGATCCACGCGGCCCCGCGGCGCCCGGAGCACGAATTCCTTGAATGTCGGGGCCGGGAAGGCCGCTTCCAGCAGGCCGCCGGCCGTCCAGCGATCGGCGGCGTAGCGGGCCTTTTTCAGGCACAGTTCGGCCGTCGAACGCAGCCCGTGCGGCCCCATCGCCGCCAGGTAGACCGTCGCCCGCAGCGCCATCAACCCCTGGTTCGTGCAGATGTTGCTCGTCGCCTTCTCCCTGCGAATGTGCTGTTCGCGGGTTTGCAGCGTGAGCACCCAGCAACGGCGCCCGCGGCGATCGACCGTCTCCCCGGCCAGCCTGCCCGGCATCCGCCGGACGAATTTCTCGCGGCAGGCGAGGATTCCCAGGTAGGGCCCGCCATAGCTCAACGGGCAACCCAGCGCCTGCCCCTCGGCCACGGCGATGTCGGCCCCGTAATCGCCCGGCCGCTTGAGAACGCCCAGGCTCACCGGGTCAAAGGCGACGATCAGCAGGGCGCCCTTGGCGTGCGCGGCGGCGGCCAGCGCCTCGACCTCTTCCAAGCAGCCGAAGAAGTTCGGGTGCTGGACGAGAACGCACGCCGTCTGCTCGTCGACCGCCGCGTCGAGCGCTTCCGGCGCCAGCACGCCGCCCGGCGTGTCGACCGTCTGCAACTGCATATCGAGGTTCGCCAGGTAGGTTGCCAGCACCTGCCGGTATTCCGGGTGGACGCTGGAGGCGGTGACGACCCTCTTCGCGCGGCCCGTCGCGCCGATCGCCATCAAGACGGCCTCGGCGGCCGCCCCCGCGCCGTCGTAAAGGCTGGCGTTCGACACGTCCATCCCCGTCAGCCGCGTGATCATCGTCTGGTATTCGAACAGCGCCGTGAGCGTTCCCTGGCTCGCCTCGGCCTGGTAGGGCGTGTACGACGTGTAGAACTCGCTCCGCGCGGCGACGAAGTCGACGATCGCGGGGATGAAATGATCGTAGCTTCCGCCGCCCAGGAAACAGGTGGCGGTGGATGCCGCGGTGTTCCGCTCCGCCAGTTGGCGGATGTGGTCCCGCAACGCGAGTTCCCCAAGCGCGGCGGGCAAATCGAGCGGCCGATCGAGCCGGAACTGGCGCGGGATCATGTCGAACAATTCGTCGATCGACTCGGCGCCGATCGCTTCGAGCATCGCCCGGCGGTCATCTTCCGTGTTGGGAATATACGGCATGTGCGGAGTCTCTCAACGGTTCTCTCGGAGTTCGATGCCAGAAGCCGCCGGACGCCATTCCACTGTGGATTTCGGCAGGATCCAAGGTCCAATTTTCAATTGCCGAGAACGGGGATGCCTCGGGGCTGCGATCGGCAGCGCCGGACTTCAGGATTTGGTCCCTGCCCGGCCTCCCCGGCAACGGAGAACGGTCCGCCCGCGCCGCTGCCTACTCGTCGGCCATCTCCTCCTGGCACTGCTTCTGATACGCCGCGTGGTCCAACAATTCAGCGAGGGCCGCCTCGTCGGAGATGCGGATCTTCACCAGCCAGCCCTGGCCGTAGGGGTCTTCCGACAGCCCTTCGAGCTGGTCGGTCAGGGCGCTGTTGACTTCGACGATCTCGCCGGAGACGGGACTGTACAGATCACTGACGGCCTTGACCGATTCGACCTCGCCGAACGGCTCGCCGGCGTTGACCTTGCGGCCCGCTTCCGGCAGGTCGATGTAGACCAGGTCCGTCAAGGCCTCCAGGGCGAAGGCGCTGATCCCGACCGTGGCGATTTTGGCTCCCGTGGCGTCGGTTTCGACGGCAACCCATTCGTGCGTTTTCCGATACAGCAATTCTTCGGGCGTCACTTCGCAGTTCCTT
>JAAYCB010000220.1 GCA_012744395.1 Pirellulaceae bacterium | reverse complement strand
CTGCGACGGTTCGCTTGGGCCTCCCGTCGCATCCTGCGAGCCAACGAGCGTTTCCCCGCGAAGGCGCTTCTGAGCATAACGTTTTATTCTAACGGGGCTTCCGTGGCGGGGAGCGCGGTTTGCCATGATTGGGCACGGCGTTTGCACCTTCGCAGAGCGCTTGGGGTGCCCGAGGCACGCGAAGTTGAGGCCAACCAGCAGCCACCTTGGACGAAATCACCAGACATGAAAGCCGCGATTCCCACATTCGAAAATAGAATCTCGCCGCTGTTCGATACCGCACAACACCTTGTTCTTGTCGACGTCGAGAACGCCCGCGAACTGCGGCGCGCGGAACACTCCCTCAGCGAAGCGGAGCTAGTATCGCGGGCGCGACGCGTCGCCGGACTTGGCGTTGACGTGCTGATTTGCGGCGCCATCTCGTGTGAACTCAAGAATCTGCTGCAATCCGCGGGTGTGGAGGTGATGCCGCAGATCTGCGGCCCGGTGGAAGACATCCTCGCGGCATTCATATCAGGGGAATTGGCGGACACGTCTTTTCTCATGCCGGGCCATCGGAAGTTCCGCCGACAGCAGGAGAGCAGGAGGCCGGCGGCGGCGCCTGAGGCGTCCCGTGCGATCGGATCGGGTCTCATCCAACCCAGGTCCTAGCAGGCATCGACTGGAAAAGGTCGCGAGGCGCGACAAGGAAAAATCATGCGCAGCCAGATATTCGGCCCGGTACCTTCACGGCGTCTCGGACGTTCGCTGGGTGTCGATCTCGTCCCGTTCAAGACGTGCACGTACGACTGCATCTACTGCCAGCTCGGCCCGACGACCTGCAAGACAATCGACAGAAAAGAATGGGTGCCGCTCGATGCTGTTGTCGACCAGTTGAAAGAGCACCTCCCCGCCAACCCCGACTATATCACCCTGAGCGGGTCCGGGGAACCCACGCTCTACTCGCGGCTCGCTGAACTCATCGACCAGATCAAGACGACCACGAACGTGCCGGTGGCCGTGCTGACCAACGGATCGCTGTTGTGGCGCGACGACGTCTGCCGCCAGTTGATGGACGCCGACCTGGTGATTCCTTCCCTGGACGCGGGCGACGAGGCCATGTTTCGCCTGGTCAATCGGCCCCATGCAGAACTCGCCTTCGAACAGATGCTCGGCGGATTGATCGACTTCCGCGGCAAGTTTCCTGGGGATTGTTGGCTGGAGGTCTTCGTGCTCGCCGGCTCGACCGCCCTCCCCGAGGAGTTCGCCAAGATCGCCCAGTGCATTCGCCAGATCAAGCCGGGCCGCGTGCAATTGAACACGGTCTCGCGCCCGCCCGCCGAACCATCCGCGATCGGCGTATCGCGCCGGGACTTGGACGATCTCGCCTCGGCCTTGCCGCTGCCCGCCGAGGTGATCGCGGATTTTCGCGGCGTGCACCAGCAAACGGAATTCGCCGCCGGCCGCGAGCAGATCTTGCAGATGTTGCGGAGGCGCCCCTGCTCCATCGCCGACATTGCCGATGGACTCGCGATGCACCGCAACGAGGTGATCAAGTATATCGAAGAACTCAGCGTTGCGGGGCTGTTGGAGGAGGTGGTCACAACAGCCAAGCACTACTATAAAGTTATCACAGACCGTGATTAGGACGAAACAGATTCCTTTCGCCGGCTGGCACTCGGAAAGGGGATTCCAATGAAGAATCGTCGTCAATTCCTGTCAACCCTCGGCGCCGCGAGCGTCGGGTCGATGATCGTGGGAACCGGGGCAGTCGGCTCCGCCGCCGGGAAGGAAAAGCTCGCCATCGACGGGGGGACACCGGTGCGGAAAACCCCGCTGGGCTACAAAGCCTATGGACCCCAGTTTTATAACGACGTCGAGAAGCGAGAGCTCCTCGAGGTTCTCGAATCGCGGAGGCCCTTCCGCTGGTGGAAGAGCAACTCCAAGGTCCTGGAGTTCGAGGAGGCGTACGCCGCCCGGATCGGGGTCAAGTATGCCCTTGGCGTAACCTCGGGGACGACGGCCCTCTGCGCCGCGTTGGCCGCCCTCGAAATCGGGCCGGGCGACGAGGTGATTCTCCCCGCTTGGACGTGGTACGCCGATTACGACACGATCGTCCTTGCCGGCGCCCTGCCTGTTTTCGCGGAGGTTGACAGCTCGCTGAATATCGACCCCGACGATATCGAGGCGCGAATCACGCCCCGCACCAAGGCGATCATCGCCGTCAGCCTTCAGGGTTGCCCGGCGGACATGGACCCGATCCTCGAAATCGCGCGGAAGCACAAACTTCGCGTGCTGGAAGACTTCTCCCAATGCGTGGGCGGACGATACCGCGGCACGTACCTGGGCTCGATCGGCGACATCGGCATCAGCAGCTTCCAGGAGAGTAAGACGATCACTTCAGGGGAAGGCGGAGCCGTCGTGACGAACGATCCGGAGCTGTTCGAGCGGGCCATCCGGTTTCATGACGTCAGCTCGTTGCGCGCACCCTACAACGAGATTCTCAAGGGCGGGATGGTCGCCGGTTTCGCCGCCTCGAACTTCCGCATGAATGAATTTACCGGGGCAGTCCTCAAAGCCCAGGAGCAGGACATCGAGACGATCTGCGCGGCCCTGCGGAGCAACACCCGCAAGGTCCGCGAAGGCATCGCCGACCTGCCGGGACTGAAGATCAGGAGATCGCCGGACATCGAAGGCGATCTGGGCGTGACCGTGTTCCTCGACCACGGCACCCGCGAGCGGCGAGACCGCTTCCTGCGGGCATTGCGGGCCGAGGGAATCTCCGCCTCACCGCCGGGCGGATCGGTCATCTTGCCGATTGACAAGCGGATCGAGAACAAGCTCACCGTCCATCCGGCGTGGCCCTCCTTCAACAGTCCCGAAGGCAAAGCGATCCGCTACGGGGCCGATTCCTGCCCGAGGACGATCGACATTATCGGCCGCGAGGGGGGCGTGATTATGGACCCCAACTTCAGCGACGGCGACCTGAAGGACATCATCCTGGCGATCCGCAAAGTATACCTGGCCATATACAAGGCTTAAGCGCGACAGGGTGCACGGTTGATCCCCATTCCGCATTCGAGCAGTTGCGGCGGAGGGAGAATGCCTCGCATCGACGTGATCAGCATTCGAACCGGGATCGCAGATGTAAAATCGGTTTGTGCTTGCTCCCCAACGGTAATTGGCCGTGTTCCCTCTCAAGCAGGTTGATCAACTCGACCCATTCGCCAACTGTCATGTTCAAGAGCTTGGCCATCGTTCCCGCCCTTGCCAGATTCCCTGGCATCATCAGGTCCCGTGAGTGGATGTCGGCGATGGATCGCGCTGGCCATCAAACTGATGATCCGCACGGTTCGGCCAGGCGAGCAGAGCCGGGCGGACCTGGCGGTTCGCACGAATCGCGGCAGATATTCCAGGCCGCGCTTGACTTGGCGCCCGGTGGCAACAAGACTTGACTATGTATGGCTACCGTCGTGGAGTTCCCGCGAGTCTGGCAAGAGTCGCGGGCCGTTCGTGAACACATCTATCGTTGCCGTGCGAGTACGCAGGCTGCTGCGTGGGGATTGCCGTGCGAAACGCCGCCAGTCCGATCAAATGCGTATGCGTTGCTGGCCGGCGCCAATCGCCTCCGGCGCAATCGGCGCAGTCAGCCGAAGTACACCGCCCGAAGAATTGTCGGCGAAAACCGCGCCCGGCGAGAATCACGGTTCACAGACCGGCAGTGGCGCACATCTTGTCTAGCGTTACGATTACCTTTAGCAGTTGGAGGATTCTCAGATGAGACGCATCCTTGTCGTCAGCATCGGACTGTTGGTCGCGGTGCTGTTTGTCAGCTCCACGGCGGACGCTGCGAGAACCTGCCGGCCGCAGACCTGTTATCCGGTGACCTGTGCACCGGTGACGTGCGTCCCGGCAACCTCGGGTCCGGTCACGTGCAGGCCGGCGACCTGCCGGTCGGTGACCTCGCGACCGGTCACGTGCAGGCCGGTAACCTGCCGGTCGGTGACCTCGCGACCGGTCACATGCAGGCCAATCACTTCGGGGCCAGTGACCTCTAGCCCAGCGACTTCGGGGCCGGTGACCTCCAGCCCGGCGACTTCGGGGCCGGTGACCTCCAGCCCGGCGACTTCGGGGCCGGTAACGTGTGCTCCGGCAACGTCAACGCCTGTCACCAGCGCGCCGGTGACTTGCCTGCCGAGGACGTGCTATCCTCGAACCTGGTGGCCGAAGACGTGTTTGCCGAAGACGTGTTGCGTGATCGTCGAGGAGGAAGCGACGGAGGTGCAGGTCCAGCGGCCGATTTCGCCAGAGCCTGCTCCAGCGCTGGAAGAGAAGGCGTCCGCCGTGCCCCCTCCGCCCGCACCGGCTGAGCCGGCGCTACCCGCACCGCCGAAGCCCGCGCCGGCCGAAAAAGCAGCCGCGCCGGCCGAAAAGGCACCTGCGCCGGCCGAAAAGGCACCTGCGCCGGGGTCTCAGGCAGATACAGCCGGCGATGCGCCGGTATTTCGCACCTGGACTGACGTTACGGGCAGTTACCAGACGCAGGCCCAACTTGTCGCCGTTTCGGGCGATGTCATTCGCCTGTTGAAATCAAACGGCCGCACGTGCCGCGTCTCCCTGGAAAGACTCAGCGTTGCCGATCGACAGTATCTGGATGCGATTCGGTCGATCGCTAGCGTCAACTGACTCGAATCGCGGCCTGTTGGTCCAGCGCGTCCGTCGCCGGCGTTCTTCGCGTCCGCCTCCACAAGCGCCGCGCTCGAGGTTTCCCGGCAGTGGTCTTCGTGGGCCCCGGCGGCGCGGCGCCGGCAACGGTGCTTCTCCGCCGCCTTGGCACGCGAAATGCATCTCCCTCTAGATCAGGTCGCTGAGACCCACCGGAGGCTGCAAAATGGTGTCGATCGGACATCAAACCGGTGTGCAAATCTTGCAGCGTCTTAAGCGGTTGGCCCGAACGGGCCACAAAAAGGAGAATGCGATGCGAATGTTTTGCCTGACTTTGGCAGTCGTTTCGGTGATGCTGGCGGCAGCGGCGACAGTTCGGGCGCAGGGCGCGACAGCACGCAGAGCTGCCACGGTATCCCCGCCATCTTCCCAGGGTTTCCCATTCGGCGGAGAGCGGCAAGGTCTCGGATGGAGCCCTCGCGACGGCAGCGGGCCAAGCTACGGCTACGCTTACGGCGCCGGCCAGCGGCAGGGAATGGGGCAAGGGCCGCGCTACGGCAACGGGCCGGGTTATGGCTACGGCTACGGCGGAGGCCGCGGTGGCAATGGCGCCGGCCAGCGGCAGGGAATGGGGCTGGGGCCGCGCTACGGCAACGGGCCCGGCTACGGCTACGGCTACGGCGGAGGCCGCGGTGGCAGCGGCGCCGGCCAGCGGCGCGGCATGGGGGTTGGTCCTCGGGACGGCCGCGGAGCGGGCGCTTTCGGACCCGGCTGGTGCCTGTGATCGAATCCCGCGGGAAGCCCCGACGAGGCGGTCCTTTGGGGACTGCCTGTCGGGGCTGCCTGATTGGCAGGCTTGGCACGACGGCGCGCAAACGCGGCTGCGTGAGCGATGTCCCCCGGCGCCCGGCGCCGCCTCCCTCGGCGTCAGGCAGACTCTAGCCAACCCTCTGGTCGATTGACAATGGCCAATGGCCGCCAGCGGCGCAAGCTCCACAAGGAACTCGCCCTGGCGGCCTCTTTCCCTGCAACGGGTTGAACTGGGATGCGAAGTGCTCGCCCCACGGAGCGCGGTCACCCCACCGCCTGTAAAAAACCGGCGGGAGTCCACCGTGAGCGCGCCGTCCCCGACGCAATCAAGCATCGGGCCGCGAATTCGCCGTGGACAGGCTTTGTTCATGGACTGCTCCGCACCAATCCGGCGGGGAGCAAACTCCCAGAGCTTGTGCCCGACAAAAAATATCGCAGTATCGCAATATAGTCTTGACATGATATGGCACGACCATTATATTACTGCCGTCTTATTCACCCGACTTGAGAAAGGATTTCGCGCGTCATGGCAAACAAGAAAATCCTCATCTTCTGTGGTTCGGATGACCCCCATAAGTCATTTCCGCCCTTCATGTTGGGCTGCGGGGCACAAGCCCTGGACATGGACCTCACCCTGTTCTTCACGCTGAGCGGACTGAACATTATTCGCCGTGGCTACGCCGAGAAGATCCAACTGGCTGGCGCCCCAGCCACGCTTCCGAAGTTCATCGCGGTTGCCAAGGAGAACGGAGCCCGGCTGATCGCTTGTTCCGCCGCATTTCCGATCTTGGGGATCAAGGGTGACGATTTCATCGAAGGGGTTGACTTCGGCGGCGTGGCCGAGTTCGTGTCGTTGGCCGAGGAGGCCGACGTCGTTTTGACGTTCTGCTGATTTTCCATTCGCCGTTCAGAAGCCGTTCGGAAGTACGCAGACCAAATCAGGGAGACTGTCATGAGTTCGATCGATCTTGCCACCCTTCAAGCAGCCAAAGTTGTCGATGCACGGGGTTCGGCCTGTCCGGGCCCGTTACTGGAGGCGAAAAAAGCGATTGGCGGCGTGCCGGTGGATCAGGTGATTGAGATCTGGTCGGGTGACGCCTCGACGAAAAACGACCTGCCGAAGTGGGCAGCCAAAGTGGGGCATGAATTCCTCGGTGCCCTGGCCGCGGAAGGCTACGACCGGATTTTCATCAGGCGAAAGAAATAGCCATGCTTCCAGGCAGTCGCGAGAAAGTCCCCAGGATTCTGATTCTGGCAACCGAGGCCTGCGCTTATCCGGGGGCCGACCACGTGGGCCAGATCCATGCCGAATATCCGACGAATGCGTACATCGTGCGGGTACCCGCTCCGGTGATCTTCCCTGAAAGCTTCTATTTGCGCTGCTTCGAGAAGGGGATCGCGGGCATTCTCGTCATGAGTTGCGGGCATGAATGCCCCTATCCGGGCGCCTACGACGCGCTGGCAGCGCGGATCGGGCGGGTGCACCAACGGATGATCGAGCGCAAACTGGACACCAGCCGCCTGCGGCTCTGCGCCATCTGCACAGTCTGCTCGAAAGCCTTTCTCAAGGAGGTGCAGCAAATGCACGAGAAGCTCTTGCAGGTTGACGCCGAACCGCAACACGCGCCTTAGGCCGGCAACTCTTTGCGCGTTCCGGCATCGCCAGGACCCCTCTCAGAGGAATCCATGATGAACAGCGTTGCGACTGAAGTCGACGCCCTCGTGATCGGAGGCGGGATCGCCGGCTTACAGGCGGCAATCGACCTGGCAAACCAGGGTTTCGAGGTGCTGATCGTTGAGAAGGAGCCGAGCATTGGCGGCAAGATGATCGGACTCAGCAAGGTCTTTCCGACGTTGGACTGTTGCAGTTGCATCTGCACGCCGCGGATGGCGGAAGCCGAGCACCACCCGAGGATCTCGATCATCACGTACACGGACGTCCGCCGCGTGGATCGTGAGAATGGGAGTCTTCTCGCGACCCTCATCAGGAAGCCCCGTTACGTGGACGCAGACAGATGCACCGGTTGCCGGCTTTGCGAATACGCCTGCAACATGCTGGTCCCGCACGAATTCGAGGGCGGCCTTGGAGCACGCAAGGCGATCTATGTTCCTTTTGCCAATGCGGTTCCCCAGCTGGCCGTGCTCGATCTGGACAGCTGTATGCTCTGCGGAAATTGTCAGCGAGCGTGCCCCACCGGGGCAATCGATTTTCTCCAAGAACCGCGGGAACTCGTCGTGCGGGCGGCAACGGTGATCATCGCAACCGGCTACGAGATGATTCCTGCCGGTTTCAAGACGGAGTTCGGCGGAGGGGAGCTGAAGAACGTGCTCACCGCGCTACAAGTCGAGCGCCTCCTGGCTCCCCACGGACCGTACGGCCGAGTGCTCCGCCCGTCGGACGGCAAAGAGCCGGAGTCGATTGCCTTCGTGCAATGCGCCGGTTCCCGCGACCGGAGCGCGGGCGTGCCTTACTGCTCTCGGGTCTGCTGCATGTACGCGATCAAACAGGCAATGCTGCTCAGCGGCGCCTTGCCGCTGGCGGATCTGACGATCTACTACATGGACATTCGCGCGTTCGGCAAGGGTTTCGAGCAGTTCTACCAGAACGCCAAGGCGATGGGGATCGAGTTCGTCAAGGCGAAGGTGGCTCGGATTACCGAAGATCAGGATCAGAATCCGGTCCTCCGCGTGGAGATCGTCGAGGAAGACGGCCGCGTGGAGGAGCGGACGCACGACATGGCCGTGTTGTCGTTGGGTCTGCTGCCGGCCTGGAATCCGGCGGAAGCGGGGCTGGCAGCGCCTGCCGCGGATGGATTCGTCTGCTCGATCCAACCCCATCTCGCTCCCAGCCGCACTCCCGACGAAGGAGTGTTTGTGGCCGGGGCCGCCGCCGGACCCAAGGACATTCCCGACTCCGTGGTGGAGGCCGGCGCGGCGGCGATGGAAGCGACCGCCTACCTTCGCGGCCACGGCCGCAGCGGCAAATCCGCAGATCCCGACGATTCGATCGAAGACGAACAAGACACCTTGGCCACAGGGGACGTCTCAGCATGATTGGCCAGTCTTCCGCCTCTGCCAACAGCGGCGAGAAAAAACAGGCTCCGCGAATCGGAGTCTACATCTGCCGTTGCGGGGGCAACATTTCCGACGTGGTGGACATCGAGCGCGTGGTCCAGGCGGCATCGCAAATCGCTGATGTCGCCGTCGCTCGGCAAGCACCGGCGATGTGCTCCCAAGCGGGGCAGGACCTTGTTACCGAAGACCTCCGCAACCAGACCGTGGACCGGGTCGTGATTGCGGCCTGCACGCCGAGTCTGCACGAGCACACATTCCGCGAGGCGATTGCCCGGGCGGGACGCAACCGCTACCTCTACGAGCACGTCAACATCCGCGAGCAGGCCAGTTGGTGCAGCAAGTCCGATCCCCAGGGCGCCACCGAGAAGGCGATCCGCCTGGTTGCTGCGGGAGTGGCCAAGGCACGGTTTGCCGAACCGCTCTCGCCGATCGCCGTCAACGCCAGACGCCACGTCACGGTCGTTGGTGGCGGCATCAGTGGCCTGCGGGCCGCCTGCGACCTGGCGCGCGCCGGTTTGCCCGTGGCGATTCTGGAAAAGTCGCCCTTCCTGGGCGGCCGCCTCGTGCAATGGGATCGCGTCTATCCGACTGAGCAAGCGGCCTCCGACTTGCTCCGGGAGCTTCTCAACGAAGTTGCCGAGCAACCGGGAATCACCGTTTATACGCGGGCGGAGATTGTCGAAGCCCGCGGCTGCGTGGGAGATTTTCAACTGACCGTAAAACGCCAGCCCCGCGGCGTCGACGACACATTGAGTCCGGAGGAGTTGGGCGCTGCGATCGACGCCTGCCTAGTCCGCGTCCCCTCGGAGCACGATTTCGGGTTAAGTCAACGCAAGGCGATCTACCGTCCATGCCGGGATTCTTATCCAAACGCGGCGGCGATTGATTGGGAGCATTGCACGCGATGCGGCGATTGTCTGAAAGCAGCCGGTGGCAAAGGCATTTGTCTGGACGATTCCCCGGAGTTGATCTCGATCCTGACAGGCGCCATCGTGCTGGCGACGGGTTATGACTTGTACCAGCCAAAGCCTGGTGAATTTGGATTCATTGACTATCCGCAAGTGATCACACTCGCGCAACTCGAGCGCCTGCTCGATCCGGACGGGCCCACCGGCGGGAGTCTGGCCCGCGGCGGCAGGCCGATCCAGAACGTTTGCCTGATCCACTGTGTCGGCAGCCGGCAGATCGAAGGGCTCCACGAACCGGGACTCGACGGGAAAATCCACGAATACTGCTCCCGCGTTTGCTGCACGGCGACGCTCCGAGCGGCCGCCGAGGTCCGCCGCGGCCTCCCGGCGACGAATGTCTTCGAGCTGTATCAGGACATTCGCACCTACGGCCGGAACCACGAGCAATATTATGAAGACGCGATGCGGGCAGGCGTGATTTTTCTCTGTTACGCGGCGGACCAGCCTCCCCTGGTCCTCAAAAACCCGGCTTCCGGCGGCGCGCCGCTCTCCGTAGTCGTCAAGGACAGGCTCACCTTCGGCGAGGAGTTGGAAATACCCGCTGACCTGGTCGTGCTGGCCACCGGCATGGTGCCGCGAAATCTCGATCCGATCATCGATCGGTTGAAGCTGTCCCGGAGCGCCGAAGGCTTCCTCCAAGAGGTCCACCCCAAGCTTCGACCGGTCGAGCTCGCCGTCAGCGGAGTGTTCGTGGCCGGAACATCCCAGGCGCCGATGGATCTCGCTGAGAGTTGTTCCAGCGGATCCGCGGCGGCCGTCAAGGCGGCGGCTCTTTTGTCCCGCGGGCATATCGAGCTCGACCCCTTCCGGGCGCGCGTCGATCGGGATCGCTGTCGCGGCGAGGGTAAATGCGTTGAGGCATGTGAGCACCAAAAGGCGATCACGTTTGTGGAAACCGCAAGCCACGGCGAAACGTCTCGATGCGCCCAAGTCAATTCCGCGCTGTGCAACGGCTGCGGAATCTGCGTGGCCGCCTGCCCCCACCAGGCAATCGACATCGCCGGCTGGCAACTTGCGCAGTTCGACGCGATCGTCGACGCGCTGGTCGCGGATTACTCTTAAGAAAGGAACGCCATGCCGGAGCAATCGGAACCGACAACGACTTCGACAAGGGCAAACAAGCCGATCCAGATCCTCCGCCAACGGCGCGGAGGAGTGCCCCGCGGACTGGTCGAACGATACCGGCAACAGGGCATCGTCTGCAAGCGGTTGAACGACGCTCTGCGGGAAGGGCCAATGACTGTCCCCGAACTGGCCCAGCAAGTCGACTTGCCGGCCGATGAAGTTCTCTGGTACGTGATGGGAATGAAAAAATATGGCAAGGTCGCGGAGGCCGACCAGGCCGATGGTTACTTCAAGTATCGCCTGGTGGATCAGCCTCGACACACGGAGGAGAGAACGTGAGCACGATCGTGAACCCGGATCTGCACCGTGAAATCGCCGCGTTCGGCTGCGACGAGATCACGCGGTGCATCAACTGCGGGAACTGCACGGCGGTGTGTTCCTTGTCCGGCAACGGCGCCGTGTTCCCGCGCAAAACCATCCGATACATTCAGCTCGGTTTGAAAGACCGCCTGGTGGCCTCAATCGAGCCTTGGCTCTGCTACTACTGCGGCGAATGCTCGGAGACCTGCCCGCAACAGGCGAACCCGGGCGAGATCATGATGACCATGCGCCGCTGGTTGACGGCCGAGTACGATCGTTCCGGGCTTGCCCGCCGCCTCTACACGTCGGCCAAGCACATCTGGCTGGCGATTTTCGGGCGGGCGATGATTCCCCTGGTTTTGCTCGCCCTGTTTCATGGATTGACCGGGTTTCGATGGATCGTGACCGACCGCGTTGAACTGAATCGATTCGCGCCGGTGATGTGGGTCTGGATCGCGGTGTTGATCCATTTCGCCTTCCTCGGATATCGCGTTCTCTCCAACGCGTGGACGATGAGCCGGCTTGTGCTCGGAGACGCTCCTGCCAGACCGCGCATCCCGTTGAGCGTCTACCTGGGCGAGTTGAAAACCTTCGTGCTCCATTTTCTGACGCAGAAACGGTGGCGCGACTGCGGACCGCGCCATCACGGCCGATGGCTGCAACACCTGGTGCTGGTTGCCGGGTACCTGACGATGCTCGTGCTGGTCGTCGGACTGTTGGGTTGGTTCCAGACCGACGCGATTTATCCTTGGCGCCATCCGCAGCGTTGGCTCGGTTATTTGGCCACCGCCGCGCTGCTCTACGGTTGCGTGGGAGCCCTTGCCGGGCGACTCCGCAAGCGGGAACAACTCCACAAGGTCTCCCATTTGAGCGATTGGCTCTTTCCCGGATTCATTCTGGTAGGTGCGATTACGGGCATCCTGATCCACGTATTCCGCTACGCGGGGTGGCCCTGGCCGACGTATGCCACCTACCTGATCCATCTGATGGCGATGATCTCCATGCTGGACGTCGAAGTCGGAATCGGCAAGTGGATGCACTTGATTTACCGGCCCTTGGCGCTCTACTTATCGGCGGTCAAACACAAGGCCGAGCAAGCCGGTTCGCAAGCCCTGGCCAGCGATCCGCGGCGGCCGGCGCCGGCGTGAACGAAACAGCAGGATTGCCGGCGGGGGGCAGGCAACCTTGAGCAAGGCGGGCGGAACCCGATCTGCGGCAGGCACTGGGACCGGGCGGGGCCTTTCAGTTATACTACGGAGATGAAAGAAGAAACGACAAGCCAGGAACCGGGGTTCGCGTTTTGGGAAGAGCGGGCGCGGCTCCTGCGCACGATCGCCCACCCCGTGCGGCTGGCGATCCTCGAATCCCTCTGCGACGGCCCGCGCTGCGTAACAGACATCAACGCGCTGATCGCGATTGCCCAGCCGCACCTTTCCCAGCACATCGCGGCGCTCCGCAATGCGCGGTTGATCGCCTGCCATGTCAACGGGCCGCTCCGCTGCTACTATATTCTCAAGCCGACTCTCGTCAGATCGCTGATCCGCCTGGTTTCCAGCGATCACTCGGAGCGGCAATGCGTACGCGAAACGGTGATCCGCCAAGCCCAGAGGCGGCGAGAAACCACCCGTTGAAGCATCCACCGACAAGTCGTCAAGGAGAATGACGCCGCGTGGTCAAGCCGATTTTCGCCCGAGACTTTTTCCGCGGACCTTGTCTGTCAGGCAACGCCGCACGGACGTTTCGGCTGCATTTGGCTTATGCCCTGCTCGATGCAACCGCCGGCGGCATCCTCCTGAATGCCCCGCTGATTGCCATCAAATCATTCCAGGCCGCCAATTGGCACTTGCCGCTGCGGGAAATCTACTCGGGCCTGGGAATGCTTCTCGCACTCTATCTCGGCAGTCGGATGGCGTCACGCCGCAAGATGCCGTTCATTTTTATTCCGGGCGTCGCGGCCGCAGTCTCCAGCATGGCGATGGCCACGGCCACGGGCAGCGCTTTCTGGTTTCTCACCCTGCTGGGCGTCGGGGCCTTGTTCGAAATCGTCACCCGGCCCGCGATCACGGCTGTCTTAAGACTGAATTACCCCGTCGAGCAGCGCGGCCACGCCACGGGCGAGGTGCGGAAGTGGTCATCGCTCTGCTTCGTGGCCTCGAGCGTCACCGCGGCCGTGGTCCTCCACCTGGCCTCCCAACGGGTCGGAAACGCTGGCGAGGTTGCCGCAGCCGGCTGGGCGAGCGAGGTCCTGCGATGGTCCGCCGAGCACATGGCCCAGGTTCTCATGGTACTCGCCGGGTTTCTCAGCCTTGCCAGCTTTGTCTGCTTCCGGCAGATTCATGTCGAGGAGACAATCGGTTCCGAACCCGCGGACCGGCGGCTGGAGATCGGTGGCAGCTTCCGGGAGGCCGTGGGCGTGCTGGCCCACGACGGCCGCTACCGGCGGTATCTGATCGGGTGCTTTCTGGACGGGTTCTTCCAGATGCTCTATTTCCCCTTGATTTGGAGCCTGCTGAGCCGTGATCTGGGCTTCGGCTACGTAAGCTGCAATGCCCTGATGCACGCCCTGCCGGCACTTGTCGCGTTTTTCGCAACCGGCTGGCTGGGCAAGCTGTTTGACCGGACCAATCCTTGGCTCTCGTGGGCGTACGTCCGCTTCGTGTGGGGTCTAGACGCGCTCCTGCTGGCCGCCACGCCGCCGCTCGCCCTGCTTTTTCCACCGGCCTTGGTCGCCCTGCCCGTTGCCGGCCGAGTCTTGCGTGGCGGCGTGCAAGGGGGATGGTGGATTCTGTGGTGGCAGATCGGAATCACGCACTTCGCGCCCCCGGGCGGAGATACGAGCCGCTACATGGGCATCATGGTCTTTCTCAATGGGATCATTCGCTTCAGCGCGTCGGCCGCCGGAATGATCCTCGCCGCGATGGCCGTCTCGCCCCAGACGCTGCTCGTCGTCGGTGGAATCGGCGTCATTTTCTCGGGTTTCTATTCGCTCTATCAAGCCGCTGCTGAAAGAAAACGCCACCAGCCGGAGACGATCGCCGAGTTTGAACGCCAATTCACCGGCGGACCACCGGCGCGATAGGAGGACACAGGATCGGCCTGCCAAACGTTACAGGTCCTCGACAACAAGAATCACTCCGGCACCGCCGCGCCAAGATCGGCCGCGGCTGTCCGCCCCTGATTCCGGCACGGAATTTGCCCCCTGGAATTCATCGAGAAGCCGCCTTGTGACGAGGCCGGTCCGCATGGCGGCATGGGGATGGGGTCTGTTGCTCCAGCAATCGTGGCAGTCCGGAAGATTCGTGGCGCTGCAATCGTTGCTCGGGGCGACTTGACGAAGCGTGAAAAACTTGCAGGGTGCGGCGGTCTCGCGCGGCAGCTGCCCCCCCGATGTGGCAAGTCCATTGTGCCTGCGCGAAGCCGAATCCATGGGAGAATTGTGATGAGATCCTTGCTATCGCTGGCCGTTGCGGGAATCGCGATTTCCGGCGTTGCCGTGCCGATGGCCCGTGCCCAACGAGGCGTCGGCGACGCGACGGGCGTCGTCAGGCAGTCGCTGAGACCGGAAATCGTCCTGCTTTCCGGCAAGATCATCGAAGTCCAGACCGGACCGTGCGCTGCCACGACGGGCCGGTCGCTGACCGGCGCCCACGTCATCCTGGAATCGCCCGACAAGGAGCAGTTCAACATCCACCTGGGCCCGGCCGAGGCGCTCGCCCGAGTCGTTGCCCGGCTGTCCGCGGGGCAAGAGATCGCTGTCCGGGCGTTCCGCACGGAACAGATGAAAGAGAACCACTACGTTGCGCAAACGCTGACCGTCGGCAAGACGACCGTCGAACTCCGCGATGCCAGCCTCCGTCCCGCCTGGGCCCTGGGCGGAACGGCTCCGCGCGGCATGGCGGCTGGGTGGGCTGGTCGCGGCAGGGGGCGTGGCGGCCCGGGGTGGGGACGCGGTCGCGGGGGATGGCCTGCCCCGCAGCAACCTGGAGCGGTCATCGCCGAGCGGCGCCCCGCCGCAACCGGCAAGGAAGCGCCCGGCATCCGCGATATCAAACAGCCCGCCACAGCCGGCATCATCGCCGTCACGGCGGTGGAACCGTCGCTCGATGCGGCTCTGGATCCTCGATTCGGCCGCTGCCGCTACATTCTTCTCGTCAACACCGAGAGAGAGACCTTCGAAGCGCTCGAAAACACAGACACGGCTGCCGGCAATGCGGGCGTGCAGGCGGCCGAGACGATTGCCAGAAAGGGCGCCACCGTCCTGTTGACCGGTAAGTGCGGGCCGAGCGCTTCGCGCGCGCTTGCCGCCGCGCAAGTTCGAGTCGTCTCCGGCTGCTCCGGCACGGTCCGCGCCGTGGTCAAGCAGTTCAAGGCGGGACAGCTTCCGCCGGCGAGCAAAGCCGAGGCGGCGCCAGACTCCGCCCCGGGCAAGGCGCCCGCTCTTGGCAAGCGGACATAAGATCGGGCAAAGCCTACGCGTCCAAAGCCTGGGCAGATGCATTCTCACCCTGCGGCCGGCCGGCGAACACGACCGAATAGGAGATTGCGTCGTGTGGGCAGACGTTCAGGCAGCGGGCGCAGCTGTAGCAGTCCGCCGCCAGCAGTCGGCCAGCCACCCTGTGCTTGGCTGCGTCCAAGGGGCACGCCCGGATGCACGCGCCGCACTCGTTGCAGCGGCTTGTGTCGATCCGCACGCGCGCCAGGCTGATCCTTTCCGCCAGCCAGGAGATCAGCCCAAACGGACAGATGAACTGGCAAAACGGCCGGTAGACCAGCAAAGCCAACACCGACGCAGTGAGAATCGTAATCGGGATCAGCGGCTCGTCGAAATCAAGGCTGAACAGGTTGAAAGGGTTCATCGAGTGATAGAGGACGAAGCCTTTTCGCCCACCCACAACGCCAAACAGCAGCAGCAGCATGACCACGAAGAGAGTCGCGCGGATGGCGTTCGAGAGCAGGAACGGGACCTTGCGGCGCTTGATCCGTTTGAACAGGGGGAGACTGTAGAGCAACTCCTGCAAGGCTCCAAACGGGCAAGCCCAGCCGCACACGAGCTTGTTTCCGATCACGGCCAGTACCAGGAAAAACCCTAGCGCGGCGACCTTTTCCCACACCGAGGGGTAGAGCCCGACCATCGACTTGAAAACCTTGACAGCGCCTTCCATCGGGTTGGGGGATTTGCCCAGGGCGAAGCCGCAAGCCGCCAAGGCCACCAGCAAGGCGGCCACATAGGGCGCGCGGGGATACCACGCCCGCCGTTCGGCGCTGGGTGATCCGTCGGGCCGCCCCAAACGCGTGAGAAAGACAAGCCCCCACAAGACGAGTGCCGCAAAGAAATAGTATTTCAGCGGACCGGACTGGTGGCCCACAAGGTGGGCAGCGACGTGGTCCAGGTCCTCTTGCGCGACGCCCAGCTTCTCCAGCGGTTTCCCCTTGGGAACGTCGAGCGGCAGGCCGAACTCTCGCGCCAGCGACTTGCCGGTCACGTCGAGTTTCGGGGCAATTTCCCGGATGCTCATCGCGGTTGTGAAGGAGTGGGACTGCTGGCCGGCCTCCGGCTCCAAGATCCAACCGGCGGTGATGATCGCGGCGCAGATCGCCAGGCTGCCGATGAGCCAGGCCCACTGCGCGTTGGACAGCCGCGAAAGGTAACGGATCGATGTCTGCCTCGGCTGCAAATCAGGCATGGGTAACTCAGTCTGTTGATTTCCGTCTCTTGATCAAGGCCGGCCCAGGTCCGATCAAGGGCCGGACGGCCCCTTCGCCGGTTTCCGCCTGGGTGCGGCCTACGGCGCGCTGGATCAAGTCTACCGGCCCGCTCATGGACCTGTCGAGAGCAGCCGTCTTGACCAGGGCACAATCGATGATAAATTGAGAATTATCCTCAACAGCCACCGGATCGGATCCGTTTGCGTCCTCCCACGCGAGTGCCATGCCATGCGTCTTCCTGCCCGAACGACGATTGCCTGGCTCCTGGCTGGTTTTTTCGCCGTGGTGTCGGCTGTTGGCGAGGGGTGGCACTTCGTCCCCGGTTGTGGGCACGTGGTTGAATTGCCGCATGGATACGCGATCCTCGGCCTGACAGTCGCAAATTCCCACGCATCCGCTCCTGTTGGGCATCCCGGCGTGGGGCCTAGGCAGGGGGATTCACTCCCCTGTTACGCCGAGGACGAATGCCCGATCTGCCGCTTGTGCGCAGAGGGCAAGTCGGCGGCGCAGCCCGCCGGGTTTTGCCTGGTCCTGGCAATTCTCCATGCCGTGCCCGCGCCCCCTGCCGGGCTTGCGCTGGCTTCCGCTCGGCAGCCTTTCGACGCCAGGGCTCCTCCCACCGCTTGATTCTGTCCCGAGCGTCTCGTGGCCGCCGTCCACTCCAAGGCGACCCGACCCTTCGGCCCCGATTTCTCGAAATCAGCCGAATGGCCTGAGCCGTTGATCCTGCGCCCCACGCGGCGCGGAATCGACGCTTGCCAAGCAGCGACCCCGGCGGACGGCATTCGGTAACCGGCATCCAGCGACGGGAGGAATATTGTCATGTGCACGCATGCAACCTCGATCCGAAACTCAAAACATCCGTGTTGTTTTCTCTGGAGCGAAACTGCCAAGACAGCCGGCTTCACGCTTGTTGAGCTGCTCGTCGTAATCGCGATCACCGGCATTCTGATCGCGTTGCTCCTGCCGGCGGTGCAAGCAGCCCGGGAAGCGGCGCGGCGCGCCCAGTGCTCCAATCACCTGAAACAACTCGGCCTGGCGATGCACAACTACGCTGATTCTCACCGGGCGCTGCCGATCGGCTTGCAGGCCTCTCCGCTGGGGACGGGGACGGGGGGGCGCCCCCGCATGCCGGGGCACACTGCGCTGGCGATGGTTCTGGGGTTCCATGAACAGGGCAACGTCCTCGGTCTGTACGAGCCGGAATTCGCCAACTCGCACGCGATCAACCGCGAGGCCACGCGGGCACAGATCAAGGTCTATCAGTGTCCGAGCGACAGCTGCTCGGGGCGAACGGCCGTCAACCAGGGGATGCAGACCGAGATGAGCCGGTCCAATTACGCCGTGTGTTTCGGATCGGCCACGATGCTCCGCGATGCCCACGGGATCAACATCATGGAAGATCCTCAACGCGCGGGCATCGACTTCGAGACGGATGGAGCATTTCGCATCGATGCCTCCCGCAAATGGTGTTGCTTCCGCGACGGCACCTCCAACACGGTCCTGGCTGGCGAGGTCCTGGCCGGCAAGGACGATTTCAAGGGACCGGCAGACAAGCAGTGGGATGCCCGCGGGATGTGGGCCTGGCACATGATGGGGGCGTTTGCCTACACGCATCTCAACATGCCCAACGCCGCGGCCGGCGATGCGCTTCAGGCGGCAGGCAGCCTGGACTGCGTCGAGGCCCACGGCATGCCGTGCGATAATTCCCATGGCAGCCGATGGGACGAATTCCAAGCGGCCGCTCGCAGCCGCCATCCCGGCGGGGTGAACGCCGTGTTCGCCGATGGGCACGTGGGCTTTATCAGTGAAACCGTCGATCTGCAAACCTGGCAGTGCCTGGGTGCAATCAACGACGGCCGGCCGATCGGCGGGCCACGCTGAAGTGTCTCCCGCCCGCCGCGCTCGCTCAACGGCTGCGGGTCCGCGGGCAAGGTCCAAGGATTTTCAGACCGCCGGCAGCTTGTCCCTGTTTTCGTGGACTTTGAAGATCGCATTGATGATGTCGTCCATGTCCTCTTCCTCGCCGAGAAGAATCCCGGATGACCAGAAGGCGACGACGTTCTGGCATACCTGATCGCAGTGTGGACATTCATTCTGCTCGCGGTATTCCTTCAACCGCTGGCCAGAAAACATCCGCTGATAGACCTTGGCATTCAGGATGTTCTCCACCCACGGCTCCTTGTGTAGTCCCTGGCCGATATATGGGCCGAGACTGATGCCTTCGGCGCGGACGGCTTTGAGGAAGGCATCTCGGCTGGCGCCGTTGAAGTGCTCCTTCCGATAGGTCATGCCATAGACATAGAAAGCGCCGCTCTGCGTGCCTTCGTAGAGTTTTTGGGGAACGACTCCGGGGAAGCCTTTGAGTTTGGACGCCAAGTAGGCGACGTTCGCGTTGCGGCGGGCGAAGCGCTCCTTGACGCCCGCCAACTGGCCGAGTAGAACGGCCGCCTCAAACTCGTTCATCCGGTACTTCGAACCGATCGTCTCCGTCCGCCCCTTCCGCGATGTCCCGTGGTTATGGACCGTGTAGCACTGGTCCATAAGCCCCTCGTCGCTGCCGACAATCGCCCCGCCTTCCCCGCAGGCGATTGTCTTGCTTGCCTGGAAGCTGAAAGAACCGAGATCGCCGATCGTGCCCAGCTTCTTCCCTCGGTACTCGGCCAGATGTCCCTGGCATGCATCTTCGATTACTTTCAGGTTGTGTTTCTTGGCGATCGCCATGATCCTGTCCATATTGCAAGGCTGGCCCATGATATGGACGGGCATGATTGCCTTGGTGTTTTCGGTAACCCGCCGTTCCACGTCGTCTGGATCGAGTTGGAAGGACTCCGGATCCAAGTCCGCCAGCACCGGCAGAGCCCTGGCACACAAGATCGCAGCGATCGTGCCGGGATCGGTATACGGTGACGTGATGACCTCGTCGCCG
>JAAYCB010000219.1 GCA_012744395.1 Pirellulaceae bacterium | reverse complement strand
CTCGGCGGCAGGCGCCGGCCGCATCGCAGAAACCCAAGAAAGCCCCAATAGCATCGCGAGCCTGGCAGTCGTCATCGTTCTCACTCCTCCACGGGTGCGAGGTGGATCGCGCCGATCGCTGGCGCGAGCGGCGGCGTCTTGTTTGGAAATCGTCACGGGGAGTTCCTCCGCGACCGGTTCGAACCGCGCGGCCGGTTCAAACCGGCCGCGCGATTCGGATTCGTCCTGTATAACGCACGGAGACTTCGTGATGAAGACCCGCTAGGGTGCGGATCGGGCGGCCGGCAATTGTGCGCGTGGCACGGGCGCGGCGGCATGACGGCTTGATTCTCGGGCTGAGCGGGAGATAATGGGCGGTTGCCTCGCAAGGCAACATCTACGCCGGTGACATCATGGGCTGCCGGGTGCAGAAATTCATCAGACGCAACTGAGTGAGGAATGCTTCATGTTGTTGGCATTTGGCGAGATCATGCTCCGGGTGGCGCCGCCCGGCGCGGCCCGGTTCCGGCAATGCCTGCCCGGCCCGGTCGAGGTGACGTTTGGCGGCGGCGAGGCGAACGTTTGCGGGTCGCTTGCCTTGCTTGGCCGGCCGGTCCGCTACGTGACCGCGCTTCCGGACAATCCGTTGGCCGACGCGCTGGTCGGCTGGCAGCGGAGCCTGGGGATTGACACGAGCCACATTCTCCGCCGGGAGGGGCGGCTGGGGATTTACTATCTTGAAACCGGCGCCAATCAGCGCGGCTCGACGGTGGTCTACGATCGCGCGGCCAGCTCGGTGGCCCTGGCCGCGCCGGAGGAATACGATTTCCGGTCGGCCCTCGGCGGCGTCGCGCGGGTGCACGTGACGGGGATCACGCCGGCGATCAGCGAGAACGGCTTTTTGGCCACGCGCGAGCTCCTTCGCCTGGCCTCGCAACAGGGCGCCAAGGTCTCGTGCGACTTGAACTTCCGCAAGAAGCTCTGGCGATGGAGGAAAGGGACGCCCGCCGGCGAGTTGGCCCGGCAGTGCATGACCGAGCTGTTGCCGATGGTCGACCTGGTGATCGGCAACGAGGCCGACGCCGAGGACGTGCTCGGGATCGAGGCGGCGGGGACGGAGGTTGAACGGGGGCAGATCAGCGCCGAGGCGTACGTGGAGGTCGCCCGGCGGATCGCCGAGCGTTTCCCGAACGTCTCGCTGGTGGCGATCACGCTTCGCGAGAGCGTGTCGGCCAGCCACAACAATTGGGGGGCGATGCTTTTCGACGCGCGCTCGGCGAGCGCGCATTTTGCCCCGCTCGACGGCCAGGGGCGGTACCGGCCCTACGAAATCCGCAACATCGTCGATCGCGTCGGCGCCGGCGATTCCTTTGCGGCCGGCCTGCTCTACGCGCTCGACAGCGAGAAATACGCCGCGCCGGCCGACGCGGTGCGGCTGGCGGCCGCCGCGAGCTGTCTGAAGCACTCCGTGCCGGGCGACATGAACTACGTGACCCTCGGCGAGATCGAAGCACTTGCCGGCGGCCAGGCGTCCGGCCGCGTGCAGCGGTAACGCCGGGCGTTGGTCGATGCGGCGCGATTCCGGCGCATCCGCGTGTGCGCGTCGCGCCGCGGGCGACTGAAGGTCGCAACGAGCCGGCGGCGCGGGATGACCGGGCGATCTGGAGAAGCCACGACCTGCCGGAGACGGTATCGAAGCGTGCCTGAGCCCCCCCGAGTGAGTTATTCCGCACGAATCGCCGGCAGCCGTGGCGATGTGCAAGAAACTCACACTCTGGAGCGGGGTTAATCAGAGAGACGGACGCGTCGGAGCACCTTGGGCGGGTGGTCGCG
>JAAYCB010000218.1 GCA_012744395.1 Pirellulaceae bacterium | reverse complement strand
CGCGGGTAGTGGGAAGCCGAAGAATCCGCCGGGCAAGCCGGCGGGATTTTGGGGGAGGGCGAGCCGCCGCGGGTAGTGGGAAACCGAAGAATCCGCCGGACAAGCCGGCGGGATTTGGGGGGAGGTCAAGCCGCCGCGGGTAGTGGGAAACCGAACGATCCGCCGGGCTTGTCCGGCGGGATTCTGGGTGAGGGCGAGCCCGGGCGGCGCCGCGCCGCTTCCGCCGCCTCCGCCAGGCAATTCCACCCACCAAGACCAGCCCCAACCAGCCTGCCGCGCTGAGCGCGCCGCCCCAGAAGACCGTCGGGGGCCGGTAGCGGAAGATCAGCCGGTGCCTGCCGCCGGGGACCCAGGCCCCGCGCATCAGGCGGTTCGCCCGGAGAATCGGGGCGCTGCGCCCCCCCTGCCCCGCCGTCTCGATCCGCAGTGTCCACCCCGGGTAATACTGGTCGGCCAGCACGACTAGCCCCCCCTCGGCCGAGTCGACTTCCAACTCGACGCGCGTCGGCTCATAGCGGGTGATCCGGCAGACGCCGGCCGAGGCGGCCCGCGAGCCGGCCGCCGGCACGCCCGGCCGGCTGCAAAACTCCTCGGGAATCCCCGCGCCGGCCAGTTCGTCAGGATTCGCCTCGACGACGCTGACCGCGCGCAGATCGCGCCGCCGGCCTTGGGGATAAAACACCTCGCCCGTCCGCCGCCAGAGGGTTCGCCAGTTGCCGGTCGCCGGCGGCGGCAAGACCTCGATCCGTGGCGCCAACCACGCCCGCGGAAGCGGACCGGACAAGCGCCAGAGCGATACATCCTCCGGCGCGCCGGCGCTCCGCCCGCCGCGGCCGGCGCCGTCGCTGGAACTGGTCAATCGTCCGCCGGCGAGCGATTCATCGCCGCGGAGGACTGCGAACTGGACCGCGATCGACGCCAGCGTGTCCCCGTTCGGAATCCGCCCGGTGCCGCGCCGCTTGGCGTACCAGAGAAACACCTGGTAGTCGTGCGGCATGATCGTCGCGTAAACCGCCGCCATCGCCAGCCGCGGTCCAAGGTGGTGGTTGGGCCATCCGCTGGCACGATCCCAGACGAGGCCTTCACGGAGCCGATCCGGCGACCCGGCGCTCCGCCAACGGGCCGGCGCCCAGACCGGGCGGCGGTACAGCCGCAAGGGAACCGAGCTCTCGGCCTGGGGACTGCCAAGCTCGTTGGCCAGCCAGCCGGGCTGCTGCCACAATCGGGCGTCGGCTGTCGGGAGCAGCCACGCATTGGCGAGCCCCAAATCCACGGCCACCAGGATGATCGCCGCACACTGCGGCCACTGTTTCGAGCCGGAAGCCCTCCCCAAAAGCCACCAGAAGAGGAACGCACAACAGGCCGACTGGAAGAACCCCTGCACGATGTCGGCGGCCGCGCCCCGCGCGTCGAGCGGTCCGAACATCACGTCGGGCGGAACGCCTCGAAACACCTCGGGCGCCCTCAACCAGATGCCGAGCGCGACCGCTCCGCCCGCCAGGCTCGCGCAGCCGAACCAGAAGACCACGCGACGGAGACGCGCCCCGGGCGCTTTGAATGCCCGATCCCAACCGAAGGCCGCGAGCATGCTCAGCAAGACGGCCGCGAGCGTGAGCAGCTTGGCCGGGTAGCGGAAGTAGATGTAGCCGGGCAGCAGCACGGTCATCAGCCAATACAGCCCTCCGACCGGCGGGCCGACCCCGAGTCCGCCGGGGCCGCCGCCCGAGGCCGCGAAGACTTCCCGCCCGATCCAACCGGCGCCGAACCATCCGAAGCTGGCGACAACCGCCAGGAGAGCGGACCAGGAGAGCCACACCGTGCGGCAATCGCCCCGGCGAAATCGCACCGCGGCCAGGGCGAGCGCCAGGGGAACAAGTCCCATGTAAAGCGACGGCACCCAGAGGCGGCCTTCGGCGGGGATTCCAGCGGCCCAGCGGCGGTGCGTGGGGAACTGCCGGCCCATCACGTTCGGCCAGAGGTATTCGACCATCCGCCAGGGCCCCACGCTGAAGTGGTAGACATGGTTGTGGTGCATCGCCCGGTCCAGGTTGCGGCACAACAGGCCGTCGCTCCAGCTTCGCCCCGGGCCGAGGCCGGCGGAGCCCTCCACCGAGACCAGCTCGTAGAGGTTGCGGGCGACCTCCGTGTGGTAGCGGCTGCTCTGGCCGGTCAACTCGCTCGACGGCAGGACCTGGACGGCGGCCAACAGGAAGGCCCCCGTGGCGGAGACGGCCAGCAGGGCCGGGCGAGGCCAACCGCCGCCGCTCGGCGCCTGTTGCGCAGCGCCCCGCATGGCGTCGGACCGGCCGCCCCGCCGCTTGCGCCACCACAGGAGGATCGCATACAGGCCTGCCAGCAGCCCCACGTGGTAGGCCGACTGCGGGTCGCCGCCGAGCGTCATCGCCGCCAGGACGGCGGCCAGCGCCAGGCTTGCCGCGAGGCTGCGGCGGCGGAGCATCCGCTCGGCGGCCAGCAGGGCCAGCGGCATCCAGGCGGCGCCGACCAGGAAAATCACGTTGCAGACCTGGTAGAGAACGTTGCCGCAGAAAACGTACGACAGGGCCGCGACGGTGGCCGCCGCGGGCGAAGCGTTCCACCGCCGGGCGAGGCGATAGGACGTCGCCAAGGCCAACACCGCGTGCCCCAGCACATACAGCCGGTAGGTCCAGCCATCGCCGCTCGGCAGGGCAAAAATCCACGCCGGAGGATAGAACAGCGAGGCCGTGGGATTCCCCGCCAGCGGCACGCCGAGGTTGTCGAGCGGGTTCCAGAGGGCGGGCGCGCCGGCGGCAAGCTGCTGGCCGGCAAAACGCAGCAGCGGATAGTAATAATGCCCTGAATCGCGGAAGACCCAGATCCCCCCCCGCAACAGCGCGCCGGAAAACACCCAGACGAAGAGCCCGGCGATGGACAGCCAGGCGATCGTTCGAACGGGACGCAAGAGGGAAGCAGACAACCGCGTTCTCACTTGGGATTCCGCTGCGCGATCCGCAGTTGGGCCCGGGCCTGGTCCACGGCGCGGTCGCGAACGGCCATTTGTTCCGGCGAGCGGGCGAGCTTGCCCCGCGCGGCTGCGAGGGCCTCCCGCGCCTCGGGCTCGCCCAGCGAGCCCGCCGCAACCGCGCGCTCCGTCAGCAGAGACACCCTGTTGTTGAGCACCTCGACGAATCCGCCTTCGATGTAGTAACGCTCGGGCCCCCCGCCCGTCTCCAGGCGCAACTCGCCGCAGCCCAACCGGCCGATCAGCGGGCTGCGCCCCGGGGCGACGCCCAGTTCGCCGTCGTACAGCGGGAGCGCCACGAACCATGCCTGGCGGTCGAGGACGGTCCGTTCCGGGGTGACGACGATGCAGCGAAGCTCGGACATGGCAGCGGACCAATCGGCCTGTGACGATGACTTTTCGGACAAACTTTCAAACGTTCCGTCGCCGCCGGCGCCCGCGCCGCGACGGCCGGCAACCTAGCGGCTGGCCTCCATCCGCTTGGCCTGCGCCTCGACCTGCTCGATGCCACCGACGTACATGAAGGCCTCTTCGGGGAAATGATCCCATTTGCCGTCGGCGATCTCCTCGAAACTCTCGATCGTCTCCTCCAAGGGGGTAATTTCACCCGGCTTGCCCGTGAACGGCTCGGCGACGATAAACGGCTGCGAGAGGAACCGCTCCATCCGCCGGGCGCGGTGCACGATGAGCTTGTCTTCCTCCGACAACTCGTCGACCCCGAGGATCGCAATGATGTCCTGAAGCTCGCGGTACCGCTGAAGCGTCGTCTGCACTCGGCGAGCGCACGCGTAGTGCCGCGCTCCGACGTATTGCGGATCGAGCACGCGGCTGCTCGAAGCCAGCGGATCGACGGCCGGGTAGATGCCTTTCTCGCTGATCGAACGCTCCAGGTAGATGAACGCGTCGAGCTGGCCGAACGCCGTCGCCGGCGCCGGGTCCGTCGGATCGTCCGCCGGGACGTAGACCGCCTGGACAGAGGTGATCGCCCCCTTGGCGGTCGACGTGATCCGCTCCTGAAGCGCGCCCATCTCCGTGGCGAGCGTCGGCTGGTAGCCGACCGCCGAGGGCATCCGGCCCAGCAGCGCGGAGACCTCGCTCCCCGCCTGCGAGAAGCGGAAGATATTGTCGACGAACAACAGCACGTCCGTGCCGGTCGTGTCGCGGAAGTATTCCGCCATCGTCAGCGCCGAGAGGGCCACGCGGAGCCGCGCGCCCGGCGGTTCGTTCATCTGGCCGAAGACCATGCACGTCTGTTCGAGGACCGCCCGCCCGTCGGCCATCTTCGTCTCCTGCATCTCCAGCCAGAGATCGTTCCCCTCGCGGGTTCGCTCCCCGACGCCGGCAAACACGGAATACCCCCCGTGCTGGCTGGCGATCCGCGCGATCAACTCGGTCAGGATCACCGTCTTGCCGAGCCCGGCGCCGCCGAACAAGCCCGCCTTGCCGCCGCGGACAAACGGCGTCAGCAAATCGATCACCTTGATGCCGGTCTCGAAGACTTCGGTCTTCGTGGAAAGCTCCGTGACCTCGGGCGGGTCGCGGTGGATCGGCCAGCGCTCCGCCGCGTCCACCGGGCCCCGCCCGTCGACCGGTTCGCCGAGAAGGTTGAAGACGCGGCCGAGCGTGGCTTTGCCGACCGGCACGGTCACCGGGGCGCCCGTGTCGACGCATTCGGCTCCGCGCATCAGCCCATCGGTGCTGCCGAGGGCCACGCAGCGGACGCGGCCGCCCCCGAGGTGCTGCTGGACTTCCCCCGTCAGCTCGAGGCGGACTCCCTTCTCCGCGCTGGAGATCTTCACCGCGTGGTAGATCGCCGGCAAGCGGTTCTCGGGGTATTCCACGTCGAACGTGGAGCCGATCACCTGGGTAACGCGGCCGATGTTGGCTCGCTCGGGCGTGGTTGAAGCTGTCGGCATGGCGGTCCGTTGGTCTTCTCTCTCGCGTGCGCGGACTTCCCGCGGGGGAAACGCGCTGGGTTACTTGTTCTGCGCTTCGGCGCCGCTGATCACTTCGAGAAGCTCGTTGGTGATCTGGCCCTGCCGCGCCCGGTTGTAGGTCATCGTCAGGTGGGCGATGATCTGGTCGGCGTTTTCCGTGGCGGCCTTCATCGCCAGCATCCGGGCGACCTGCTCGCTCACGGCCGCGTCCAGAAAGCACTTGAAAAGCCTGACCCGGAAACTCATCGGCACGATCTCGGCGAGGATGCTCTCCGCCGAGGGGAGGAACTCGTAGCCCGACTCGCCCGCCAGTTCCTCCTCCTCCCCTTCCCCGCGGTCGGCGCCGCCGATCGGCAGCAGCGTTTCCGACACCGCGGATTGCCGGCTGAGACTCTCGAACTTCGTGTAGACAATCTCCAGACGGTCCAAGCCGCCCGCTCCAAAAGCCTCGAGATATCCCTTGGCGAGGACTTCGACCTCGTCCAGCCGCGGCCGGTCCTCGAAGTGCGTGAAGGTCCGATCCGGGTCGATCCCGCGGAAGCGGAGCCCGGCGACGCCCCGCTTGCCGGCGACCTCCAACCGCAGATTCTCGAACTCGCTGCGGAGCTCCTTCCAACGCAGGGCGGCCAGGCGCAGGACGCCGCCGTTGTACCCGCCGCAAAGACCGCGGTTGGAGCTGAGCACGAGCAGCGCGGCGCCGCGCGGCTCGGGACGCTGCTCAAGCAGCGGGTGCCGCGGCGCCAGGCCGCTCCGCGACAGATTGCCGACCAGTTCCGCCAGCCGCTCCGCGTAGGCGCCGGCGGACAGCGCGCGATCCATCGCCCGCCGGAACGTAGCCGTGGAGATCAGCTCCATCGTCCGCGTGATCTTGCGGATGTTGCGGATCGATTTGCGCCGCCTGTCGAGTGCTCGCGCTTTTGCCATCAGGGATCAAACTCGCCGTCTCAATCGGTTCTCTGGTTCTCTCCGCCGCGGCCGGCTAGGATTTCCCGCCATCCACCTGCTGGAACTCGGCGACCGCGGCTTCGAGCTCGGCGCTGCGACCGGTCGTCTTGTCGAGTTCGATATCCCCGGCCGCCTCGATCGTGTCCCAGAGGTCCTGCTTCTTTGCGTGGATGAACTCGAGGAACTTGCGCTCCCAGGCACTGATCTGGCCGACCGGGATTTTGTCCATGTGGCCACGCGTGCCGGCATAGATCGCCAACACCTGGTCGGTCACCGGCAGCGGATTGCAAAGCCCCTGTTTGAGCAGTTCGGTCATGCGGTACCCGCGATCGAGCCGGGCCTGGGTCGCCGGGTCGAGTTCGGTCCCCAACTGGGCGAACGCCTCCAGCTCGCGAAACGCCGCCAGGGCCAGCCGCAATCCGCCGGCCACCCGCTTCATCGCCGGCACCTGGGCCGCGCCGCCGACGCGGGAAACGGAAATCCCCACGTTCATCGCCGGGCGCTGGCCGGAGAAAAACAGGTCCGGCTGGAGGTAAATCTGCCCATCGGTGATCGAAATCACGTTCGTGGGAATGTACGCTGAAACCTCGCCTTCGAGCGTCTCGACGATCGGCAGCGCCGTCAGCGAACCGCCGCCGAGCCGCGCGTTGAGCTTGCACGACCGCTCCAGCAACCGGCTGTGGCAGTAGAAGATGTCGCCCGGGTAAGCCTCCCGCCCCGGCGGCCGGCGCATCAAGAGCGAGAGCTCGCGATACGCCACGGCCTGCTTGGAGAGGTCGTCGTAGATCACCAGGGAATGCTCGCCTTTGTAGGTGAAATGCTCGGCCATCGCGCAGCCCGCGTAAGGGGCCACGTATTGCAGCGGGGCGGGCGAACTCGCCCCCGCCAGGATGATCGTCGTGTAGTCCATCGCCCCCTGCTCGCGCAACACCTCGATCAGCCCGGCGACCGTCGATTCCTTCTGGCCGATGGCGACGTAGAAACATTTCACGCCCGTCTGCTTCTGGTTGATGATCGTGTCGATGCAGATCGCCGTCTTGCCGGTCTTGCGGTCGCCGATGATCAGCTCCCGCTGGCCGCGCCCGATCGGCGTCATCGAGTCGATCGCCTTGATGCCGGTTTGCAGCGGCTCCTTGACCGGCTGCCGGTCGGCGACGCCGGGAGCCGGGGCTTCCACGGCCCGGCGGTGGCTGGTGGCCACCGCCCCCTTGCCGTCGAGCGGGTTGCCCAGCGGGTCGAGCACCCGGCCGAGCACGGCGTCGCCCACCGGCACGCTGAGCAACTGGCCGGTGCTGCGGACCTCGTCGCCTTCGTTGATCGCCAGGTAGTCGCCAAGGATGATCACGCCCACGGAGTTCTCCTCGAGGTTGAACGCCAACCCCTGGATTCCGCCGGGAAACTCGACCATCTCGCCGGCCATCACGCCCGACAGCCCGTAGACTCGGGCGATCCCGTCGCCCACTTCCAGCACGCGGCCGGTCTCGCGAACGTCGATCCGCGATTCGTATTGCTCAATTTCCTGCCGGATCACCGAAGCGATCTCGTCGGCTCTGAATTTCATGCGCGCTCCTGTCTATGATCCGTTGCCTCGCCGTTTCGAGCTGCTTGGCGATCGAGCCGTCAAACACCGTATCGCCGACGCGAACGACGGCTCCTCCAATCAATTCGGAATCCACCCGCCAGTGCACGACCGGCTCGCCCTTCAGCCAGCCGCGCAGGCTTGCGGTGATCGCCTCGGCCTGCTCGCCGGGCACCGGGGCGGCCGTGACCAGTTCCACGGCGACCCGCCCGCGAGCCTTGTCGTAAACGCCGCGCGCCTGCCGCTGGATCGCCCGCAGGCAGTCCAGCCGGCCGTGGCGCGAGACGACCTTGAGAAACCGGAGCAGCAGCGGCGAGCCGTGCGCCGCGAGCGTCCGCTCGAGAATCCCCACCTTTTCTTCGTGGGAGATCAGCGCCGATGCAAGCAACCGCTCGAACTCCGGCTGGCGGTCAAGCACGTCCGCGATCAGCGAGTCGAGTTCGGCGAGCACCGACTCGGTGGCGCCGGCGTTCTCCGCGGCCCCGAACAGCGCTTCGGCATAGACGGCCGCCACCTGCTCGACTCCGACATCCGGAGTGAACCTGGCGGCGAACTCGGCATCGCGTGCGGTGGAGTCTTCAGCCATCGTCTCGTCGCTTCCACTCAGTTCCTGCCCGGCTCAAACCTGGCGAACTCGGCAACCGCCTCGTCAATCAGCGTCGAGTGGTCGGCGGGGGTCAGCTCCGCCCGCACGATCTTGCCGGCAAGCTGCACGGCCAGCGTCGCGCTCTGCCTGGCCAGGTCCTGGAGCGCGCCGGCGGTGGCCAGTTCGATGTCGGCGACCGCCCGGCGTCTCTCCGCCTCGGCCTCGCCGCGGGCGCGGGCGACGATCTGCTGGCCGGCCTGCTCCGCTTCGTGTTTCGCCTGGTCGATCAACTGGCGGATCTCCGCGTCGGCGGAGGCCAACTTCCGCTGGTAATCGGCCAGCAGCGCCCGGGCGTCCGTGTTGGCCTTCTCCGCCGCGGCGATCTCGCCCGCAATCCGCTGCTCCCGCTTGTCGAGCCCGTCGGCGATCGGGCCCCAGGCAAACTTGCCCAGCACGAACAGCAAGACCACGAACACGGCGCCGGTCCAAAGGGCCAGGTCGGTCTTCCAGTCGAGCGGGTTGAGGTCGGGTTGGCCGTGCCCGGCGTCCTCCGCGACGGCCGCTGCGCCGGCCGCTGCGCGGCCGCTTTCCGCCAGACCCGCCGCCTCGCCGCCAGCCGCGGCGGCCCGCCCGGGGCCCTGGCAGGCAGCCAGGGCGGCGAGCACCAACCCCGTGCGTATCGCCCTTCGGATGAACATCGTCGTTTGCACCTCAGCGTGGAACCATTGCCGTCGGCCCGCGAGAGCTCTCGGCATCGCGCGAAAACACCTAGTTTCCCGGCAATCCAGACCGGCCGCGGAGGCCGCCCCGCCCTGCCCTGCCCTGCCCCGTCATTCGCCCAGGAACAGCGTCAACAGGCAGACGATCAGGCCGAAGAACGTCGCCCCTTCAATCAAGGCCGCGGCAACAATCATTGCCGTATTGATGTTCCCCGCGACTTCGGGCTGGCGAGCCATGCTCTCCACCGCCGAGGAGCCGATCTTGGAGATGCCGTAGGCGGCGCCGATGATGATCATGCCGCAGCCAAACGCGGTGCCCAGGTAGATCAGGGCGCTGCCCGCGGCGGCCGCGCCGCCCGCGGCCTCGTCCGCCGCCAAGGCCGGCGCCGCGCAGAGGAAGAATGCAACACTCATCGCGGCGAGCACTGCTAGCTTGTTCACGGGTTAACTCTCCTTGATGCAAAGCGTGGGAAGTTGGACTGTGCGGCACGGCGGCCAAGGCCGAAGGTTAGTGCTGGTGGATCGCCATGCCGATAAACAGCGCGGACAGAAATGTGAAAATGTAGGCCTGGAGGAAGGCCACGAACAGTTCGAGCAGGCTGATCGCCACAGCGCCGCCCAGGCTGCTCACCGTGACTCCAAGCCAGAGGATCACCAGCGTGTGCGCGGTGGCCGTGATGAACGAAACGATCACGGCCAGCACCAGGTGGCCGGCAAACATGTTCGCCAGCAGACGCACGGCTAACACGGAATGCTTGATCAGCAGGCCGACCACCTCGATCACGAACAGCATCGGCTTGAGGAAGATCGCCATCGGCCCGGGCAGCTCCATCTGGGGAACCAGCCCGGTCCAGAAACCCGCGCCCCCGTGGGCCCGCATGCCGGTCCCGACCGTCATCGCAAAAGCGCACATCGCCAAGGCGCCGGTCACCGACAAGGCCCCGGTCGGCGAGCCCATCCAGGGCACCATCCCGAGAAGGTTGCAGGCGAGCACAAAAAAGAACAAGGTCCAAAGGAACGGCAGGAACCGATCGGCGTCCTTCCCGCCAATCGCCGGCCGGGCAACCTCGTTGCGGATGAACAGCAGGATCGACTCAAGCAGATTCCAGACCCGGCCGCGAGGCGCCCCGCCGCCGCGCATCCGCCGTGCCAACGGCACGAAGATCAGGATCAACAGCAGTGCGGCCACCCCCTCCAAGACCATGAACTTGGTGACCTGGATGCCAAAAATCCTCGGCAACTCCACGTGCCCACCAAACGGAAAATGGAAACCGTGGGCGTCTTTCACGTGGCCGGCTATCTCGCCTAGATCAAACATGCTCGGACGGCTCGCTTGGACCAGACGGCTCAGAATCCCGCAGCGCCACTCTCACCGACATAACGCTCAAGTAGACCTCGATCGACAGGAGTGCCGGGTAAAACACCACAAGATATAGCAAAATGCCCGCTTCTGCCAGCGGCTCGACCGCGATTTGCAGGACCACGCCGCCCAGCAGCGGGATTCCCATCCGCGGCAACATGCCGCCTAACGTGCGTACAATCAACAACTTAGGTCCAGGAAACGCCGCGTTCCAGGCCATCGCCACCAGCCCGCCGGAAAAACACAACAGTCCTCCCGCCGTCGCGGCAGCCACTCCCTCCATACCGCTGATCACCCACGCAACTGGCAAGACCAGAAGCAAGATCGCCACCGTCGCGCCGTAAAGCAGCAGTCCGTGGACCAGAAAGCCGCCGTGGACCGCTCGCAGCAGAAGATCGCCCTTCGGCCTCACTCGTTCGCGTCCTTCTCGGCTTGGCGCTCTTTTTCACTGATTCGCCTGGCAAATTGTACCAGGTGAATCATCCCCGCCGTCATCCCGAAAACCACCCCCAAAATCAAGAAAACCATTACGCTGCCGAGTTGCCGGTCAATCCAAAGGCCGACAATGCCGGGCAGAACCATCTCCAGCGCGATCGACGTCAACTGGGAACTCCATCCCCAGGCCCTGGCGATCCTTGAGCGGTCATCATCGTTCGATCCCACCCGGTTGCCATCCTCCTGCACACCCCCCGCTCCACGACCCCCTGGCAGCGAACCGGCACCGTCGCTCAAAACCGCCGCGCCGATTCACCGCCCCACCGACTCGTAGGTTAGTCTCCGTCGGGCGCGGGGTCAAACGCTATCCAACATGCGTCCCAGGCATCACGCGCCGAGCCGCAAGTCGACTCGGAACAGGCCGCATCCGCGCCTGGCCGGGGACCGGGCAAGTGCCGAGGTTCGTCCTTCCCGTGGCCATGAGCAGGCAGCGCACGACCGCTGCTCAAGGGCCGCTGGACTTCTGGACTTGTGGATCTGAGCCTTGACGATGCGATTTTGAACCGTTCGGAAGTGCCCCGGCCCGGGGTTTCTGACGAGAACATATGGCACAAATAACTCCCCTATATTCGGGGGTGGCCATGTTTTTTCAAATCCCGGACCATCCACGGAAGCTCGTCACAAGTCCTTTTTGGACAAAGGAATGCATTGACTGCTCGAGCGCTCACAATTGGGGCGGGCAGCGCGAAACCGTTGCAATCGATGGACCAAGACAGTAGAATCGGACTTAATGGAACTTCCCGTCTCACTCGAACAGATTCAATCGAGCACCTGCCAGACGGGCATGTTACTGCAAGACCGTGTCGGTGCCGCTGCTTACCCCTCGTTTGGGCAGGGTGCCCAGAGGGGAAAGGAAGGAGCCGGGGGCCCCGCAAGGGGGCGCTCGTGGCCAGCGTGGACCGGTCTCGGTCCCTCACACGTGGAGGCCAGAGCCGATCCGCTTGCACCCCGCTGGCGGCCGCGGCCGGCCGGCGGGGAAGAGGCATAGCGTTTAGGTCATGGACGGGACCGCACAAAGAACCGACCCAACCCCAGCGCCGCTCCCACCTACCCCATGCGGCATTCCCCGGAGGTGACCCCTGTGATCACTGCTGCCAAACTCAGGTCGCACACGGTCAAAGTCCTCGCTGCGACGGCAAAGAAGAAAGGAATTTCCGGGTGGCACGAGATGAGAAAGGAGGAATTGGTCCAGGCTCTGATCAAGAGAGTCCGCAGCGAACAGGGGCAGAAAGGAAGGAAGGCCGCCAATGGGCAGCCGCGCGGCAACGGATCCGTTAGGTCGGCCGCCGTCGCCAAGAAGAGCCGGGGCGGCAAGCCGAAGGCCGCCGCCAACGGCGGCGCCAGGCACAAGTCCCCCAGGCGCTCCCCGCGCGTCGAGCAGCGGATCCGCGAGATCAAGGCCCGCATGACCGAATCCAAGGACCTTGCCTATCACTCGGCGCCAGGCGGCAAGGAATACGAAAAAGACCGCGTGATCGTGATGGTCCGCGATTCCTACTGGCTCCACGCCTACTGGGAGATCACGCGCCAGAGCATCTCCCGGGCGCGCGCCGCGCTCGGCCAGCATTGGCATGGGGCTGTCCCCGTCCTCCGCCTCTACGAACTCTCCGAAGAAGGAACCGCCAACTCCGAGCGGGTCGTCGTTCGCGACATCCAGATTCACGGCGGCGTCAACAACTGGTACATCGACGTCGATAACCCGCCCAAAGGCTTTCAGATCGACATCGGCTACCTCACCGCGGACGGATCGTTCCTCGGGCTGGCCCGGAGCAACGTCGTCATCACTCCCCAATCCGGAGCCGCCGGCGCGGAGGACGGCAACTGGGCCGGCATCGCAAAGGATTTCGACCGCATCTACGCGCTCAGCGGCGGTTACGACGAGAACTGCAACCATGCCGACCTCAAGGAGCTGTTCGAGGAACGCCTGCACCGCCCGATGGGCTCGCCGATGGTCACCCGTTTCGGTTTGGGCGCGCAGAACTTGAACCGCGGCCGCCGCCAGTTCCCCTTCAACGTCGACGCCGAATTGATCGTCCACGGGATCACCGATCCGCACGCCCACGTGACGCTCAAGGGCGAACCCGTGCGGCTCGAACCCGACGGGACCTTTTCCGTCCGGCTGAATCTCCCCGACCGCCGCCAGGTCCTTCCCGTCGTCGCCAGCAGCTCCGACGGGGTCGAGCAGCAGACAATCGTGCTCGCCGTCGAACGCAACACGAAGACGATGGAACCAATCATTCGTGAACCGGACGTGTAGGGCCATTCCCGCTCAATCGCCGGCGGCCTCCGCGCGCAACCAAGCCCATGTCTGACGATATCTCCCACATCCTCGGCGCCTGGCAGTTCAATCCCGACCAGCCGATCGTGCGGATCATCCAGGGCAGCGACGGGAAGGACAAGCTACAGATGCGGGTCGACATGGGAATCCTCCAGATGGAGCTCTCCGGCCGGCCCGACGGGCAACGCCCCCACGGCTGCGAGTCGCTGCTGGATTGGCTCCAGGCACGGCAGCGGGCCTACGAAGACTCCCATCCGGATTCGGCGCCGTTCCTGCTCGACGAAGACGCTTGCACGCAGCTCTGGCGCGAAGGCGTCCAATATTACCACCGCTACCTGGCCTTCTGGATGCTCAAACTCTACGAACTCTGCGCGCGCGACACCGCCCGCAGCTTGCGACTCTTTAATTTCGTTCGTGAGCATGCGCCCGAGGACCACATCAAGATGCACTTCGAGCAGTGGCGGCCTTACGTGATCATGATGCACACCCGCGCGGTGGCGACCCCCCTGGTCGATGCCGACAGGATTTCCAAAGCTCTGGAGACGATCGACTCGGGCATCGAGCAGATCCAGGAATTCCTCGACTATTACGACCTGAACGAACACCAGCAGCCGTGCCAGGAATTGCAGAACCTCCAGCGCTGGCGCGACGAGATCCTGGCCGATAAGGAGCTGGCCGCCGATCTGGAGCCCCAGACGAGGATCGAACTGCTCCGCCGGCAACTCCGGGGAGCGATCGAGCTCGAAGAGTTCGAGCAGGCGGCCAGGCTCCGCGACGAAATCCGACGGCTCTCCCAACACGACCCGCCCTGAAAGCTCGCGCCGAGACACCGCGCGGCCGGCCGACCCGTCCTTTCCTTGCATCAAGAGCAGGTTGAAAGTCGAGAACACGTGAGACTGATTCGCCAATTGGAAGACTTCTCCGCGGACCTGCGGGCGGGAGCCGTGGCTGTCGGCAATTTCGATGGCGTCCATCGGGGCCATGCGCGGATCATCCGGCGGCTCGTCGAGCTGGCGCGGCGCCACGGCGGCCCGGCGATCGCGTTCACCTTCGATCCTCCACCCGCCGCCCTGCTGCGGCCCGATCGCGCTCCGCCCGCGCTGACGACGACCGAACGCAAGGCCGAATTGCTCGCCCGCCTGGGCGTCGACGCGATCGTGGCCTTTCCCACCAGCGCCGAGTTCCTCCAGCTCTCCGCCCGCGAATTCTTCGAACGCGTCCTTGTCGGCGCGCTCGGGGCCAGGGCCGTCGTCGAGGGGCCGAACTTCTTCTTCGGCCGCCAACGGCGCGGGAACGTCGAACTGCTCCAAGACTTCTGCCGCCAGGCGGGGATCGAACTGGATGTCGTTGAACCACTCGTCCTCCACGGCGAGATCGTCTCCAGTTCCCGCATCCGCAACCATCTCTCGCAAGGCCGCGTCGCCGAAGCCGCCGCAATCCTCACCGAACCGTATCGCGTCGGCGGCAGCGTGATCCACGGCGCCGGGCGCGGCGCATCGCTGGGATTCCCCACCGCAAACCTCGCCGGTGTGGCCACGTTGCTCCCTTGCGAGGGAATCTACGCCGGCAGGGCCTATGTCGATGGCCGGCCCCTGGCCGCCGCGATCAGCATCGGTCCGAATCCGACCTTCGATGAGAACGCCCGCAAACTCGAGGTGTTCCTGCTCGACTTCGACGGCGATCTTTACGGCCAGACGATCGACGTCGATTTCCGCGCCCGGCTCCGCGACGTGATTCGCTTTCACTCCGTCGATCAGCTCCTCGAACAGATGAACCGCGACGTGCAGGAGACGCGCCAGATTGCCGTCCCGGACGGCCCTCCTGATCATCCCCCGGCCGCCGGTTGACCCCGGCCGCATTCCAACAGCAAAAAGGCAGCTCTAGCGTGACACGACCAGACACGAACCCGTCCGGTCCGAACCAGATCGACTGGCCGCGATTCGTTCAACTTGTCGGCGCCAAGCGGAATATCCTCTTGACGACTCACCATCGACCCGATTGCGACGCCGTGGGGAGCCAGTTGGGCATGTACCACGTGCTCCGGCAATTGGGCAAGCAGGTTGCCACGGCGAATCCCTTCGACCTGCCGCCCAACCTCCGCTTCCTCGACCCCGAAGGGATCCTCCGGCACTTTGAACAGGCGCCGGCGGAGACGCTCGCCTCGATCGACCTGCTCCTGGTCCTCGACACCAGCGCCTGGGCCCAACTCGGCGGCATGGGGGAGGTGATCCGCACCACCCAGGCCGACGTCGCCGTCCTCGACCACCACCTCGGCGGCGATCATCTGGGGGCGATCCTCTTCAAAGACACGTCGGCCGAGGCCGCCGGACGGCTCGTCTTCGAAGCCGCCGGCCACCTCGGCGCCGAGGTGACCCCCCAAATCGCTACACCGCTGTTCGCCGCCCTGGCCACCGACACCGGCTGGTTCCGTTTCTCCTCGACCAACGAGCGGACCTACGAACTGGCCGCAAAGCTCGTCGCCGCCGGCGCCCGGCCCGACCAGATCTACAAAGAACTCTACGAGTGCGAGACGCTCGCGCGGCTGAATCTCACCGGCCGGGTCCTCGCCAGGACCCAGGTCGAACTCGGCGGCCGGCTGATCTACACCTGGATCACCCTCGAAGATTTCGACGCCTGCGGAGCGCTGCCCGGCGACAGCGAGGACCTCGTCAACATGACCCTCGCCGTCAACGGAACCGAGTTCGCGGTGATCCTCGTCGAACAACGCACCGGCGGGGTCAAACTCAGCTTCCGCAGCCGCTGCGACCTGGATTGCAGCCGGATTGCCGGCCAGTTCGGTGGCGGCGGGCACAAGAGCGCAGCCGGAGCCTTCATCCAGGCCCCCCTCGACGAGGCCCGCGCCAAGATACTCGACGTCGTCCGCAGTGCGATGTCGTAATCGCCTGCCCCCCTGCCCTGCCCTGCCCCGCCCCAGACGCGGCGGATCGCCAGCCGGGATCGTCCACGAGCCAACCGCCGACACCCGCGCCCGGGGACCCGTCCTTAAGACCGTCTCCGCCAGCGGTTGCGGCGTTGGCACGGCCATCTCCCCGAAAACCGCTGGACTGCCTGGCATGCCCATCTTTTGCCGTGGAGATCCGTGAATATCTGCGGAATCGTTAGAGTTTAACGTTGGGGGAACCGATCCATAGAACACCATGTGGTGTTATAGTTGCCGCCAGGACGTTCCCGGTATGCTCATCCCCGACCGCGGCCAGATATGCTGCCCGCGGTGCGGAGAGTCCCTCAACGCGCTGCGGCCGCGGTGCGATCCGTGCCCCAACCAGCGCGCGACGGGGGCAGCCGCCAACGAGCAGGCCCAGTCGCCGTCTCCGCCGTCTGACGGCGATCGATCCAGGATGCAGGGGCAACCCTGCCCGCCGCACGGCGATTGCGATCAGGTTCCGCTCCAGGATTCCGTCTCCGCCGCGGATCAGCCGTTGCGGCTGCGGTTCGATCCGCCCCATCCGGCGGGCGGCTGCGCCGGGCCGGCCTGGAATTCACGGCGGGATCGTCTTCAACGCTGGTTCTGGCGGCTGGGACAGGCAATCCTCGCGGTCGGCCTGGCCGCCTCCGCGTGCGGTGTCAGCCTCGTCGTCTGGTCCGCCTACAGCTCGCGTCCCGAACTCTGGTCCGTCGGAATTCCGATTTCGATTGCCGGGCAGCTGGCGATGCTCATCGCGCTGGCATTCCGCCCGGCCGGGTTTATGGAACACCCGGCCGCCGGCCGCGCCTCGCTCGTCCCGCCATGCCGGCAAATCCCGGGGCTGCGGATAGACACCAGGGGCCACACGACGGAAATCGCCCCAACCCAAGCCCTCCTCGACCTGATTGCCCGGCTGGAAGACCTCTCGAACCGGCTCGACCGCTAGCCCGGGTCATGTCCGTAGCAGGAATTCATTCCGTCCGCCCCGTAGCCCGGAATGGACTCCGTCTTCGTTCCCCCTTGGCGATCAATCGCTGCATCGCCGGCGCACGCTCCGCCTGGCTCACGCCTCCGGCAGCTCGAACCCCTTCCGCCGCGGGCGGTCGAGATAACGATTCGCCTCCTCGTCGCCCGGAAAGGTCTCCGTCTGGGGGTCCCATTTCAACCGCCGGCCGACCCAGCGGGCGATGTTGCCCAGGTGGCAGAGGATCGCCGAGCGGTGGCCGATCTCCACGTCGCAGATCGGGCGGCCGCGTGATTTGATCGCGTCGAACCAGTTCTGCATGTGGTTGTCGATCTCGGGCAGCCGGACCTTCAAGTCCTTGGCCGCCTCGGCGACCAGTTCCGGCGGATTGCTGTCGACCGTGTTGTTGCCGATGCGGATCTTGCCCTCGGGGCCCACGAAGCTGGCCCCGGCGGCCGACTCCCCCGGCTCCAGGCGAATCACGATCCCGTTGGCGTATCGCATCCGCACGCGGTACCCCTGGCTCGAAAGCCTGTTGCCCCGGGCAAGGCCTTCGGGGGCGGTGTAGACCGGCGCCTGGAACTCGCCTGCTTCGCACCAGACCTCGACCGGCCCGGTGCCGTCGGCATCCAGCGCCCACTGGATCTGGTCGAAGCCATGGGCCCCGGTGCCGGTCATCTCGCCGCCCGACCAGGGCCGCAGCGAAATCCAGCCCGGCCGGGACCTCTGGATGAAAATGTCGTTGTGGAAGGGAACCGGCTCGGTCGGCCCGCACCACCGATCCCAGTCCAGCCCGTCACGCGGCGGTTGGCCGGGAAATCGGCATTCCCAGGGGCTCGGATAGTTGTCGATCAAGACGGTCTCCACCGGCCCAATCAGCCCGCTGCGAACCATCTCGCACCCGAGCCGGTGGTATCTCATCGAGCGCCGCTGGCTGCCGGTTTGCAGCACGCGGCGATGCTTGCGCACCGCGTCGACCAGCACGCGGCCCTCGCGGATGGTGAGCGTGAGCGGCTTCTCCAGGTAGACGTCCTTGCCCGCCTGGCAGGCGTGAATTGCCGGGATCACGTGCCAGTGGTCGGGCGTGGCGATGATGCAGGCGTCGACGTCGCCCGCCTCGAGCATCTCCCGGTAGTCGGCATGCGCCCGGCAGTTGCGCTTCGCGGCGACTCCTTCCCGCCGCTGGCGATCGACGTCGGCAACCGCCACGATCCGGCCCTCCGCCGGCAGACCCATCAACTGATTGCCGCGACGGCCCACGCCGATGTACCCGATGCCGATCCGGTCGTTCGCCCCCGGCTCGCCGGCCGAGGCCAGCACATGGCGTGGAATCCACAGCGGCGCGGCAACCGCGCTGCCGGCGACGGCCAGGAAGCGGCGGCGGTTTACGAAGCGCGACATCATGCTCTCCTTTGTGCGGAAGCGGCTGCCGAACTGGCTCCAGTGTCCTAAGGGACGCGTTAGGCGAGCAAACCAGTCGTAGTATAATCGTACAGGGCGTGCTGGAAAATGAAACCCGCCGCCATCAGACACGACTGCTTCTCATTCTCTGATTGAACACTCCAACGTCCGGGACCACTGGCCTACCTTGGAGTGATGGTCTGCACCGTTGCGTGTGGAATTGGAGTGCCGACTTGCCGGGTTGACAAGCGACTGCTATGCGGTGTAATGTCATGTCAGATCAAGAGTTAAGCGACTGCTAACGCTTTGAAGCACGCGCGATCAGGATCGGGAAGGACCAGGCAAATGGCCACCAGGAGATTCGTATTTGGGAAACCCCCTTTCCGATTGTTGGCTGATCATCTTGCGCAAGACCGCGACTTTGTTGAGGATGCCCAGCGCATTCTCAAGCTCGATGAAGACGGGTATTTACGTCTGGCCACACAACTCGCCAAGGCGGACACCTTCTTAAGCCGTTCTGATCTGACCGTGATCGTCGCTGAGGCGTTGGGCGAAGATGCGGATGAGATCGCAGCGATCATCCATCGCCTTAGCGGCATTGTCCATGATGCGGAGATGGACGTCATCGACGCCATGGATGCGCTGGGCAACGCGATCAAGGAAAAGGCCACGAGTTTTGAACCGGAACAGCGCCAAACACTGGCCGACCGGCTCCAAAAACTGGTGGCGGAGCCAATCGGGATTGCGAAACAGTACAAGGCTCGGCAGTTGGCCGAGGCCATCGGGGCACAGCTTGACGACTTTCGAATTATCTGCGACATTCGTCCGATTTTTGACCAGAAGCGTGAGCGAATCGAGGGGGCTATCCCCCTGGCGATTCTGCGGTTGGAATATAGCGACCCGGATGGTGAGTCCGGCGTTGTTGAACTGTACGTTACTGAGAGACAATTGCAGAAACTGGCGGAGAGGATCGCAGACGCCGGTATTAAACTAAGGCTGATGAAAGAAGTCTTGGCCAGGCAGGATATCGCGGTTCCAAAGACTAAGGCCACGGTGGCAGAGGATGAATCATAATGCCCCAGCGCGTAGAATCAAGAACGGAGCCAGCACAAGCGGAAGCGTTTTTTCGAGACTTCGACTTCGACGCTCTCTTGAAAGCATCGATAGAGCAGCAAGGCTTCACGGCGACCCTTAAGTCGCTGAATAAAGTCCGCTTGCCGAGAAGCCCCATGATGACCGTGATCGAGGGTGTTGTCGAAGAGCAGCCCTCCGGCCGATATGACGCAGCGTTTCAAACCGACAGGGGACGTCTGGTGCTCCGAGGTGCGGAAAGGGTGGATCGCGAATCAGTGGATCCACAATTGATGCCATCGAATACAGGGCTGCCTTTCCAAACAACTTCAGGGTCTGGCCAACATGTGGTGGAACGACTCCTCCGTGAATTGGCCGATGTCGGATCAGATGCGCCCTCCAGTCTGCTCTGCGAGATCGAGTTGCTGCCTTTCGATTCGACCCAGCGCGAGGCCGTTCTCCCGCTTCTTTGGCAGTACATTCTCGATCACCGAGACAGCAATGACCGCAGCAGGCTTGCGGCTGTTGCCGCGGCCATCCGCAAATACATCGCGATCATGCCGATGGACCGGATGGTCGAGTTGGCAGTGCTGCTTGAAGCCGGGCACCGATCCCCGCTCCCGACTGACCTGGAAGTCGAAGTCGTCAAGATGATTTATCGCAACTTCGAGGTGCATCCGCCAGTCGTCGCCGATCCGCAGCCGGAGTTGGCCCAGCGTCTTTGGGAGATGGTGCAGGCATACATCAATCCGCGGATCCTATTGCGCGACAAACATGCGGCAATCGCTTCGTTGGCGGTCGAAGCCATCGTGGCGATGCGCAGTCCACTGGCGGAGCGCGCGTGGCGAGCAGTCCGCGCATGCCCCTACCGCTGGTTCACCGAGCTTGTCAGCGATGACCTCGGCGAACTGCATGGGAGGTGGAGCAGCAAGAATCCGGATGCCGCAGCCTGGCTCCGCCAGTTGCGGAACAATGTCTCGCCTCAAGTGTGACCCGGATGCCTGGAGACTGACGTGCCCAGCTATCGTCTGGCCGGATCGACGGTGTCACTCGGCATCTTTGACGTCGTGGGGCAAGACGGTGCTGAACATGGCTTTATTGGCCACACAGGGATAGCCGAGCCGGCCGGCTCGCACGCTACAGCCTGGAAACGACAACGCCCCCCCACAAGCGCCCCGCGGCGATCGACACTGTCCGATCGCCGCGGGGCGTGGTTATACCCGAGGGAGACTCGGCCAACAAGAAGCTGGAAAGCCGGTGTGCCGGCGATGTTGGGGATCCTTGGGCTGCCGCGCTGGTGGCGCGCCTCTTCGCTTCCGCCCCGCCAGCCGCTAAAATCTTTGCTGGGCAAGGCGCGCCGATCGAAAGGAGCCGGCGGATGATTTCTCTGAAGGTGTCACGAATCCGATCGCTGGAGGGCCCCCGCAGCCGCGGGGCCGGCCGGATCATCGCCAGCCTGGCGATCGCGGCTCTGCTGATCGAGTGGTCTCCGCCAGCGGCGGCGGCTCAGGGCGCGGATCGCGAGCGGCGGCGGCAGTTCGTCGAGGGGCTTCTGCAAACCTTGATCGACTCGCAGTTGCCGCAACAGCCCCGCCCGGCGGCCCGCCCCGCCGGCCCGCCGAACCGCCCCGCGGTCCGGGGCGCGGCAGAAGCCGCGGCCAGCCTCGATGCGTTTGCCGCCGAGTCCCGCAAGCTGCTCCAGACGCTGCAAGGCGATTGGACGCAGGTCGCCGTGGCCGGACCGTTGGTCGGCGATACGGCCAAGGTGCATCACGCAGCCTCGTCGCTCGCCGCCAGGTGCCGGGCGGCCGACAGCCTGAATCCGATCGCCGACGCGTATCGCAACCTGAACCGCGATTGGCGCAGCCTGGCGCACCGCATCGGAGAGACCCGCGGCCTGGGGCCCGAGTGCCGGCAGCAAGTCCGGGCGATTGACCGCCACGACCAGATGCTATGCAAACTGCTCAACGTCCAGCCCCAGTCGGACCGGATCGGGCTCTGCCGCCAGACGATCGCCCTGGGCGTCGATCTCCAGAATCTCGCCGACGATGTGGAAGCCGAGTTGCCGGCCTCGCCGGAAAAAGACCGGCTGATTGCCCTCTCCCGCGAAGCCCAGCGGCAAGCCGCCGAGGTCACCGAAGCCGTGTTTGGAGAAGCGTCCCATGACGCCATCGCCGCGTCGTATCGGGACTTCCGCACGTCGTGGGGCACGCTGGCCGCCGCCCTCCAACCGGTCGAGATTCGCGACGCCCGGCGGAGCATCCGCCGCATCTGGCAGTCGGACCGGATGATGCACGAGTTGCTCTGGCTGCCCTACCAGACCGATCCAAGGCACATGGTTCACATTGCCCAGGTCCTCCAGAAACACATCGATGCACTCTACAAGACCGTTTCCCTCGAAGACCTGATCGACCTGCCGCCGGCGCGGCTCGTGCTGCCGACCGCCAGCGAGTTCTACGGGCTGTGCGAATATTTCATTCTCTGCGCCGAGGGCAAGGAGAGTCCCGAAAGCCTGGCCAAGGCTTATTGGGATCTCGACGCGGCGTGGCCGGGCTTCTCCGCCTGCTTCGCCTCGACCAGATCGCCCGAGGTGCGAAGAGTCCTGATCGATATCGAGCGATCGCTGGCCGCCCTGCGCGACTTGCTCGGAATCCCGCCGGAGATCGATTGGGATCTGGCCTTGCAGCGCTCGGCCCGCCTGGAATACCTCGCCCACCAGCTCGAGGGCAACCTGCGATTGGCGCTCCAATCGGCCGGCAGCTACCCCAGCGCGGTCCGCGGCCGAGTCGCCGCAACCGCGGAAAAGAGCCGCGCGTTCTGCGGCGTCTGCCGCGAGTTGAACGCCAAGGTCGTCGCCCGTGCCGCTCGCGACCAGCTTGCCCGCCAGTCCGCCAAAGTCGCCGCGGATTGGGCCAGTCTGCAAACCGACCTGAATACCGTCTTCCGCGAGCGGGACTTGCCGACCTCAACCGGCGAAATCGCCACTTCGCTGGTCGAACTGCAAGCCGCGTTCGGACCGTGAGAGGAGACGCTAGCCGCCGGCCGGCAATCGCTTGTCCTCGGCCGGTCCCCAAAACCTTGCCTGGAGAATGACCATGCGACGGATCATCAATTGGATTTGGAACCAGGGGATTCTTTCCACGTTTCTGACCGGGCTGTTCGCCGTCCTCCCGCTGGTCCTCACCGTGGCGATCGTCGTCTGGGTCGTTCGCTTTCTCTACGATTTCCTCGGCAAGGACAGTTTCGTCGGCGCGCGGTTGCAGGCGGTCGGCATGCAGCTGACCGATGCCCCGTTGGGGACGACCGTCGCCTACCTGCTCGGCTGGGCGATCGTCCTGGCCGGCGTCTGGGCCTTGGGCGCCTTGCTGAAGACGACGGCGAAAAACCGCGTCGAAAAGGCGTTCAACTCGGTCGTCGACCGGATTCCGATCGTCAACAGCGTCTACAGCACGGCGACCCAACTGGTCGGCATGGTTCGCAAGAGCGACGATTCGCAGCTCAGCGCGATGAGCGCAGTCTACTGCACGTTCGGCCAGCCCGAGGCAACCGGCCTCTTGGCCCTGCTTACTTCGCCCGACGTCTACCGCTTCGCCGGCCGCGACTGTCACATCGTCTATCTGCCCACCTCGCCGGTGCCGATGACCGGCGGGATTGTGTTTGTGCCGGTCGAGGCGTGCACCAAGGTCGCGATGACCGCCGAGGAGGTGATGCGGGTCTATTTCTCGCTCGGCATCCTCGCCTCGCAGGTCGTGCCGGAGGCAAATCGTCCGCAGATCGGCGGTGCCGGCTAACGGCGCCGGCATGATCTGGCCGGCCCGCCCCCCCGGCGGACGAAATCGCCGGCCCTCAGCCACCGGCGGGCCGCCAAAGCGCGTCTCGGTCGATCGTTGTCGAAGGCTCTGCCCGCATTTACCCCAAGCGGCGGAGCCCTGCATCAAATTGTCCGCAAGTGATCAGCCCGGCAGATCCCTCATTCGAGCTGGATCTCCCCCGCATCGAGGGCGTCGAGAAAATGATGGTTGCTCTCCAGCAGGTTCGGCAGCCGGCGGAGTTCTTCGGCCGTCTGCCAGTGGACCGAGGCGACCTCCGCGGGGTTCGGCCGCAGCCTCTCCCCCTCCGCGATTCGGCTCAGCCACCAGGAGAGTTCGACCTGCCAGGGAGTCACGCTCCGCCAGACTGGGCGGATCGGCTCGATTGCCGCCCCCAGTTCCTCGCGAATCTCGCGGACCAGGGTCTCTTCTTCCGTTTCCGCCCCCTCCCCTGCCCCGCCGGGAAAACAAATCATCCCCGGGGCAACGACGGTCGCCGCTCGGCGGATAACCAGAAATCGCCCCTGGCGGACAACCACGGCCACCACCCCGCGGTGCCGGCAATCGTCATCGAATGGGTGCGTCATGGGCGGCCAGGCAGGCAATCGGACAAGCGGGCGGATTTCATCCCGCCGATTATAACATCCCCCCCGCGGCGATTGGAGATCGGCCGCGGTCTCCATAAACCGCTGCACGTGCCTGCCGGACTTCCCGCCGATTCACGGGTTGACGACGTTCTCCGCCCTGCCCTGCTGAAAAGCGCGGATGTTGGCCAAAACGCCATCCATCAGTCGCCTTCGCGCGGACCGCGTCGCCCAGGCAATGTGCGGCGTGATCAGGCAGTTCTTCGCCCGCAACAGCGGGTTGTCCGCACTCGGCGGCTCCACCGCCAGCACATCCAATCCGGCGCCCGCCAGTCTGCCGGCGTTCAGCGCGTCGGCCAGGGCCTGTTCATCCACAAGCGGTCCGCGCGAGGTATTCAGCAGAAACGCGCTCGGCTTTAGCAGCGCCAGACGCTCGGCATTGATCAGCCCTCCGGTCTCCTCGGTGAGCGGGCAGTGCAGGCTCACCACGTCGCTGGCTCGCAGAAGTCCCTCCAAGTTGGCCATCTCAATATCCCCGTCTGCTGGAACCAGCGGATCGTGCGCGAGCACCCGCATGCCAAAAGCTCGCGCCAGTTCGGCCGTCGCCCGGCCGATCCTGCCCAGGCCGACCAGCCCCATCGTCAGCCCCGCCAGCTCGATCAGCGGGTGGTCCCAGTAGCAGAAGTCCGCGCTGGACGACCAGCGGCCCTCGCGCACCGTCCGCGCGTGCTCGCCGACGTGGTGCGCCAGTTCCAACAACAGGGCGAACGTCATCTGGGCCACGGAGCGCGTGCCGTAGGTCGGCACGTTGGTCACGGGAATCGCTCGCTCCCGCGCCGCCTCGATGTCCACCACGTTGTAACCAGTGGCGAGAACGCCGATGTACTTCAAGTCGGGCAGTTGCGCAAGAACCTCTCGGCTGAGCACCGTCTTGTTCGTCAGCACGATCTCGGCCTCCCGCGCGCGCTCCGCCACGCAATCCGCGGGGGTGCGATCGTAAATCCTGCAATCGCCCAGCGCCAGGAACTCGTCCCAGGAAAGGTCCCCGGGATTCAGCGTATAGCCGTCAAGAATCACGATTCTCGCCATGTTGTCCTCACCTCCGCGTCGAAGCGGCCGGTCTCCCCTGCCCTGCCCTGCCCCGCCCCGCCCCGTCGCCGGCGGCCGCTCCAAGGCAACTTCGCCGGGTAATCTTACGGCGGCGATGCCTGCCACGGCTACCCCCACCTCGTCCCTGTAGGCCACCGGCATCGCGCACGGCGACCACGGGGCCTGCCCCAGCGTGGCTTGACTGCACCCGGAAGCGGACCAGCCCTGGTACGATCAGATCAAGCGCGACCTGCCGGGCGCGCTGGCGCTTGCAGGCCACCTCCGCCAGTTCATGGACGGGCATCCTTTCCATCCATCAGGCAAGAGCGCAATCCTCCGGCAAGCGCCATTGACCGATTCTGATTGCAGCGATGGCACTAGATGCGATCGTAGACCTCTCGCACCAGCCGTTCAAACTCGCCAGCGGTTGTGTCGTCCGGGGGCGCCAGCTCGGACCACTCCCGGCGGACCCAATCCAGGTCGAGCGCCCCTCGATTGGCCGCCAGAATGCCGCGGATCGCCATGCCCAGACCGCCAATCAGGGCATCGTCGACCTTGCACTGGTTCATCACCTCGACCAACCGCGCTACGGCGCCGAGAAGTTCATCTCCCTGCAGACGCGCCGCTACGAGTCACAGGCAGGGCTGCTGGGATGCGCGGCGCGGATTTCCATGTCATGCGCAAGCCGGGCCACCCATCGATTCCCCCTCCCCGCGGCTTCAGAAAACCGGCCCGCCGAGTTTCGCGACGCGGCCGGAGAGGGTATCCTGGAAGCGTCCAAAGTCTGCCGGTGAATTGCGGAGGTGACCAATGGAAAGCTGTGTTAAACGGACTCTCAAGACCGTGCCCCAGCGGCTCACGGCCGCGACGCTTGCCGTGGCGGCGCTTCTGGCCGGGCTGGCCGCCCTTCCCGCCGGGGCCGCTGAACCGGGGGACCTCTGGAGACGGGCGCTCGACAGGCAGCCGATCCATCGCTTCTCCACGCTGATCACCGCCAGCCAGGTCCGCGACCTGCTGGCGACCGACGCGGGGATCGACGCGGCCAACGTGCAGATCCTGCCGCTGAACGGCGCGCCGAAATCGCTCCTGGAGCTCTCGCAGGAATCGCTCGACGCGATCCGCCGCCCGATCCTGGAACCGCTCGGCCGCTCGCTCGAAGCCCCCTGCCGGGTGGCCCTCTATCTGTTCAGCGACGGAAGCTGGGTGATCGAGAACTTCAACGATCGGCCGGTGACGGCGAAACTCGACGGCCAGGCGCTAGAGCTTGAACCGCGCGGCTGGATTTGCCGGTGGAAGTGACCCTGCCCACAGATCGCCCTCGCTCGTTGATGATTCACGGAGCGGACTGGAAGGGTACCGCCCTGTTTTCACGGCATGTGAGCATTTGAAACGGAGCAGCGCCCCTGGAGACGCCGATCGGGGCAGTCCTCCCTGATCGGTTACGATAATCTCTTGCCGAAGGAAACCACAAAATGTGCCATGGTGCGTTGTGTCGGTGTGCCTATCTGGTGATTTCTCTTGCGCTCGTCACGGCAAACCTCGCCAGTGCGACCGAGTGGGCGCTCACCCAAGGCGGCGCCCCGCGGTCGGTGATCGTGCTGGCCGAACAGCCCTCGCCGGCAGCCAGAAAGGCGGCCGCGGTCCTGCAATCGCACCTCCATGCCGCCACCGGCGCGGAGCTGGAGATGATTGCCGAGACCGAACTGGCCGTCGACGAGGAGAAACGCCAGGTCGTTGGCGACCCGGCACGGGAGGCACATGTCTTTCTCCTCGTCGGCGAGAGCCGGATTGCCAAGGCGCTCGGCTTGGACTGCCAGGGGCTCGGCCCCGGCGGAATCGCCGTCGAAACGCTGCCCAATGCGATCGCTATCTTGGGCCAGGACGCGGCGCCGGCCGATCCTCAAGGGACGCTCTACGCGGTCACGTGGTTTCTGGAACAGCTCGGCTGCCGTTCGCTCTGGCCGGGCGAGACGGGCAAGGTCATTCCCCGCCTGCCCAGCGCCATTCTGGGCGAAATCCATCACCGTTACAGCCCGCCGATCCTCCAGCGCCGCATCCGCAGCCTCGGCTACGGCGCGCGGGTCCAACAGGGGCTCGACCGGCTCGGCTTCACGCGCGACGACTACCTGCGATTGCGCGGGCAGGCGATGTCGGTCAGTGTGGCCGACCCCGGATGGTTCCAGTGGCACCGACTGGGCGGGACAATGGACCTCCGCTCGGGCCATGCCTTCGGCGACTACTGGGAGAGATTCGGCAAGCAGCATCCCGAGTGGTTCGCCATGCAGCCGAACGGTTCGCGCGACCAGTCGCTCGGCGGGGATCGCGCGCGGCTCTGCACGTCGAATCTGGCGCTGATCGACCAGATCGCCGGCGACAAGATCGCCGAACTGTCCGCCAACCCGGCGCGGACGAGCGTCTCGGTCGCGCCCAACGACGGGGGCCGTTTGACCTTCTGCATGTGCGAGCGATGCAAGCAGCTCGACCCGCCCGGCGGCCGGTCGATCCGCCTGCTCTACGATGACGCCTCGGGCGGACGGATCGAGCGGAAGTACTTCGACTACGTCTCGCTCACCGACCGGATGTGCTGGTTCTATAACCGGATTGCGGAACGCGTCGCCAAGGTGCATCCCCAGGCCCTCCTCGTCGCCGACGCCTACAGCGTCTACGCAGCCCCGCCCGTCCGTGAAAAGCTTGGCAGGAACATCGTCATCCGCTTCGTGCCGATGACCTATCTGAGCGACGAAGGCCGCGGGCAAGCCTTGAGCGACTGGGACGCGTGGTCGCGGGCGGCCGCGAAGATCTACTTCCGGCCGAATTTCCTCGGCAGCGGCCGGCGCGAGGGATCGCTGCTCCTGTTCGCCCACAAGATGGCGGAAGACCTGCGATACCTCAGCGCTAACGGGCTCGTCGGCACCGACTTCGACTCCTGCCTCCACAATTGGTCGACCCACGGGCTGAATTACTACCTGTTGGCCAGGCTGCTCTGGGACCCGCGGCAGGACGCGGGCGCGTTGATCGACGACTATTGCCGCTCGGGGTTCGGCCCGGCGGCGAGCCCCGTGCGGGAGTATTTCGCCCGGGTTGAACAGGTGACCGACTCGATCGCCGCCTCCCGCGGCGGGTCGCCGCGCGACGTCGACGTGACCGCGCCTTACACGCCACGGCGGATCGCCGAGCTTCGCGGCCTGCTCGATCAGGCCGGCCGCCTGGCGGCCGGCGACCCGGCCATCGCGGCCCGGCTCCGTTTCTTGCGGCATGGCCTCGACTTCACCGACTTGCAGGCGCAGGCCTACCGCCTCCTCCGCGCCGAGGGCAAGCCGGACCGCCTCGCGGCCCGCCGGGTTCTCGACAAGGACTATTGGCTGATGCGCGAGATTTTCGAAAACGACCCGCTAGCGGTGAACGTGGCCTACGTGGCCTGGGGCGGCGGCGGCCTCTGGAAGCGGCTGGGATGGAGTTGGGAGGGAGAACACCAGGCCGGCACGGACCCCTAGAGGGCGTCTGCCGGCCCGCCGTCG
>JAAYCB010000217.1 GCA_012744395.1 Pirellulaceae bacterium | reverse complement strand
TGGGCGTCAGATGGTGGATCGTGCCGGGGGCCGCGCCGGTAGAGATCGCGTCGATGACGATCGCCCGATCGTAACCAACGAGCCGTTCCATCAGGCGCAAGCCGCCCCAATAGTCCTCGCTGACCTCCACGTCCTCGCGGTCGGCCAGCACCTTGGCCAGTTCAGCGGCAACGCGCAGCCCGATGCTGTCATCGGAAACAATCCAGTTGCCCAGGCCGAGGACGAGGGTCTTCATAAAGGGTCCAGGGTTCAGGGTTCAGTCTTTTTACCTCGTTCCCAAGCTCCAGCTTGGGAACGCACAGCGGAAGGTTCCCAAGCTGGAGCTTGGGAGCCAGTGGGGGGCTGGGGCTTGGGAACGGGTGGGGGGACAAAAAAGGCCGGGCGACTGTTCCGGGTCGCCCGGCCGTGCATTCCTTCGCCCAGCGATCAGTCCACAAACTGGGAAAGCGTTTGGATGATCTCGCCTTGCGGATTGCGGAGATTCAGTTCGAGGGGCATCTGGCCGGGCAGGCTATGCGCGGCACAGCCAAAGCACGGGTCATATGCCCTGAACGCCATCTCCACCATGTTCAGCAGGCCTTGGGATACATTGCCTTTCTTGATCAAGCCACTAGCGGCTTTCTTGACCGACATGCAGATTGGAGCGTTGTTGTTCGTCGTGCCCACGATGAGGTTGACCTTGGTGAGGATCCCCCGCTCGTCGGTCACGAAATGGTGGGTGAGGTTGCCGCGGGGGGCCTCGACGCAGCCGATGCCCTCCTCGGGCGTCTCGGTCGGGATCGTCCGATACTCGCTGCTGGTGATCTCCGGATCGGTGGCCAATTCGACCCAGCGTTCGGTGGCAAACAAGACCTCGACGAGCCGAGCCCAGTGGGTCGCCAGCGTGTGGTGCACCGGCTTGCCGCCAAGCGTCTCATAAAGCCGTTCGTACTCCTTCTGGGCCAGTGGAGTGGCCATGCCGTCGGCGGCGTTCAGACGCGCAAGCGGCGTCGACTTGTACACGCCCGAGTCCTTTCCGTCGACCAGCCCCTTCCACCCGACCCCCTTCAAATACGGGAATTTCAGGTAGGACCAGGGCTCAACGCGTTCGGCAATGTGCTTGCAGTAGTCCTTGGGGTCGTACTTGGCGAATTCCTTTCCGTCGGGGCCGACGATGCGGGTCTTGCCGGCGTAGAAGTTGAGGCGGTTGTTGGCGTCGACGGTGCCCATGTTGTACGTCTGGTGCGTGTAGACGCCGCCGGTGATCAGGCTCACGTAGTCGGTGTTCTTCAGAACGATGTCTTCGAAAACCTTCAGTGAGAACTTGGCGAACTCGATCGCATCGCGGCCGAGGGCCTCGATCTCCTTCCGCTGCTCCTCGTTGATCCCGCGGCTGACGCCGCCGGGCAGGCCCCAGTTGGGATGCACGGGGCGACCACCGATCAATTTGATCAGGTGGTGACCGTCGCGGCGCATCTTGAGCACCTTGCCCGCGATGTCCATGCCGACCTTCTTGATCACGCCGAGAATGTTGCGTTCCGCGGGGGGCGCATCCGGTCCGACGACGAAGTCGGGGCCGCCGAGGGCGTAGAAATGGGTCGTGTGGTCCGTGGCGAAGAAGATGCTGTAGAACATCTCCCGGAGCTTCTTGGCCGCCGGCGGCGGGTCGACCTTCCAGAGCGCGTCGAGGGCCTTCGTGGCGGCCATGTGATGGGCCTCCGGGCAGACGCCGCAGATGCGGTTGGTCAGGTTGGGCATGTCCTCGGCCGGGCGGCCGACGCAGAACTGCTCGAACCCCCGCAACTCGGGGATTTGCAGGTAACAATTGGCCACGTCGCCCTCTTCGTTCAGGAAGATGTCGATCTTGCCGTGGCCTTCAAGCCGTGTAATCGGATCGATGGAAATTCGTTTCATCGTCATCATGTCCTTCCTACGATGCGTCTGCCGCCGCCCGAGCGCTGCCGTCTTTGCCCTTCAGCTTGCTCCGCCGCAACAGGCTATGCGCCAGGCTGAACCGATAGAAGCTGCCCACGGGATCGGGAATCCCCTCCTTGATGATCGCCTCGATCTCCTCGGGGTCTTCCGAATCGATCACCGAGGCGAGCGCGCTGAACAGCCGCGCGCCGTAGTCTTCCACGCCGTTGTTCGGCCCGTAGCACCCGATGCACGGCGAGTTGACCTGCGGGCAGAGCGCCCCGCAGCCGGCCCGCGTGGCGATGCCGCAGCAGAGAATCCCCTGCTCGAGCAGGCACTTGTCCGGGTCCGGCTTGATTTGCCAGGTGCGGTAGAACTTCTTGATCTTCTTCTCTTCCCGCGTCCGTGGGCATTCGTCGCAGACGGTCGTGTCCGAGCCGATGATCGCGCCCGGCTCGGGCAGCTTCTGCTCGAGGATCGCGACGATTGCGTCCCAGATGCGATCCGCCTCGGGCGGGCAGCCGGGCAGGTAATAGTCCACCGGGACCGTCTGGGCGAGCGTCTTCAGCGTGTCGTAATACAGCGGCAGGTGGAGCTTGCCCTCCGGAACCTCCGTTACCGTCTGCGGGACCGTACCCTGGGGATTATCGAGCGACGGGTTGTCGAGGTAAACGGTCTTGAAGCACGACTGCCTGGTGTCCATGTTGCCGAGGCCGGGGATGCACCCTTCCTGGGCGCAGGAGCCGAAGGCCACGAGGACCTTGGACTTCTGCCGCAGCAGCCGCGCCATGTATTCCTGCTCGCTGGTGCGGATGCCGCCGTTGAACAGGCAGACGTCGATCTCGCCGTCGGCCATCTTCTCCACGTCGCGGACCTTGCCGTCGGTGGCGCAGGGCCAGAAGACGATGTCGAAATTCTCGGCCACGTCGAGAATCTTCGTGTCGATTCCGAGCACCGCGATCTCGCAGCCGCCGCAGGAGGCGGCCCAGTACAACGCGAGCTTGCCTTTTGGTTTGCCTTCGCTCATCAGTTCACCTCCATCGCCTCTTGGTGCTCCTTGACAATCTCTTCCAGGGCCTTGAGCCGCTCGCCGTTCTCGTCCCAGTTGCCGGGCCATTCGAGCGGGCCGAGCTTCTTGATGTCGGCGACGAACTCGGTCACGGCCTGGGCCAACTGCTCGCCCTCGGCGGCGGAGCGCCAAACGAGTCGGATGCGCTCCTCCTCGACCCCCACGGCGCGGAGCATGTGCTTGAGCATGTAATAGCGCCGCATCGCCTTGTAGTTCTGATCGATGTAGTGGCACTCGCCCGGATGGCAGCCGGCGAGCAGTACGCCGTCGGCGCCCAGCGAAAGCGCCTTGAGCACGAAGGCCGGGTCGATCCGCCCGCTGCACATCACGCGGATGATGCGGACGTTGGGCGGATACTTGATCCGCGCCGAGCCCGCCAGATCGGCGGCACGGTAGGAACACCAGTTGCACATGAAACCGACGATCTTCGGTTCGAAATTATCACTCATTCTCAGGACCTTTCTGACTGCGTTCGACCCGGTTTCAGGAAACAGCCGGCTCCGGCTCCGGCGCCGGCGCCGGCGCGGCGCCGCGGTCGCCGTTTCCTCCCGACGGTTTGGCATCCCAGAGGGAGCCCTCGATCTGCGCGAAGATCTGCTGGTTGTTGAAGTGCGCGCCGGTGATCACGCCGGCCGGGCAGGCGGCGACGCAGGTGCCGCAGCCCTTGCACATCGAGCTGATCACGCGGCTGACCCCTTTCTCCTCGTCGTATTCGATCGCGTTGTAGGGGCACATGTTGTTGCAGATCCGGCAACCGGAGCAGGCCTCCTCGTTGATCGTGGCGACGATCGGCTCGATCATCACCTTGCCCTTGGTGATCATCCCCATGACCCGGGCGGCGGCGGCCGCGCCTTGGGCGACGGAGGCCGGAATATCCTTGGCGCCCTGGCAGACGCCGGCGACGAACACCCCGTCGGTCATCGTGGCCACCGGGTCGAGCTTGGGATGCCGCTCGGTGTACCAGCCGGCCATGCTGCACGAGATGCCGCATTTCAAGCCGAGCTCCTTGGCATCGGCCTGGGGCTCGATGGCCCCCATCAGCACGACCATGTCGACCGGGATCCGCCGCTGCTTGCCGAGCAGCGTGTCTTCCACCTGAACGATCAACTTGCCCTGCTCTTGCGGGCCGCGGGCCGCGTCGGTCACTTCGGCGACCTTGCCGCGGACGAAGTGCATGCCCTCCTCCAGGAGCCGTTGGTAGAACTCTTCATACCCCTTCTGGTTCGTCCGCATGTCGATGTAGAACGAGTAGACGTCGGCCTTGGTCTTTTCAAGGA
>JAAYCB010000216.1 GCA_012744395.1 Pirellulaceae bacterium | reverse complement strand
GGAGGCCCGCAGCGAGACGTCGCCGCCGCCGGGATCGGCCGGGCGGAGGAGCCGGTGGATCGCGCGGCAGAGCGTGGTCTTGCCCGACGCATTCGGCCCGTAGATCACGTTGATCCCCGCGCAGAGGTCGGGCAGCGCCAGGTCGCCGCGCTGGAAGCCGGGCATACGGCGGATTTCGATCGATCGGAACGATGCACTGGCCTGGTTCATGCGCGCTCCGGTGTCAACAGCGCGTCGAGCAGCAGCCGCGCCTGGCGAATCAGCGCCCGCCGCGCGTCTTCCGCATCGGGCGGCGGGTCGCCACGGAGGGCGGCGTAGGCGGGCGCGTTGTGGACTTCCGCCATCTGTGCTTGAGCCGCGCGGACGAGCCGCGAGGCCTCCTCGGCCGGCTCGCCGGCCTGAAGCGCCAGCAGGGTGCGAGCCAGAACGCCCGTCGGATCATGCTTTTCCGACAACTCCGCAAGGTCCACCACCGGGAGCGTCTCGTTGACGATCTTGTCGATCCGCACGGTTACGCCCTGGATGCGGCGTTCGAATTGCTCGATCAAAGGTCGCGTGATCACGTCGAAGCTGCCCGAAAGCGGGGTCCGGCCGCAGAGAACCAGCCGCAGCGAAACCTGCTCGAGCTGCTGGTCGTGGTCGCCCGCCAGGTGGGCGATCGAGTCGCCCACGGCGGCCAGCAGGCCGCCGTCGAAATGATCGCGATCCTCCACGCCCGTCATGTCGATCTCGATCGTCTCGTAGCGGACGCGCGAGATGGGCAACTGGCGGGCGCCAATCCGGCGGGGGCCGTGGATCTCGACCAGCCAGGGGCCATGGGGCCCTTCCTCGCCGGGGTCCATCGCCTGGGGCGAACCGGTGTAGAGCAGGGCCGGCCCGTCGCTGGGCGGTTCCCAGCAGGGGCGGTGCACATGGCCCAGAATCCAGACGGACACCGGCCGGTTCCGCAACTCCGCCCGGCTCACCGGAGCGTAGTCGCTGATCCGCGCGTCGAGGTCGGCGTGCAGCAGGCCGAGCGTCGGCAGGCGATCGTCGGCGGCGAATGGATACTCGCCAATCGGGCTGGAGGTCACGGTGCTGGCCGGGAACGACCAGCCGTGAATCCGCAGCAGCGGCTGCCCCTGGCGGGCGACGATTGCCTCTTCCCACCGTCCGCCGCGGCCGAGGAGATGGAGATGCTCGCTGCCGACCGCATCCACGATTCTCGGCAGGACGTCGAAATCGTGGTTGCCGGCGACCGCATAGGTCGGAATCCGCGCATCGGCCAGCCGCAGCAGGCCGTCCTCGAACGGACCGGTGGCCTCGAAGAAGCGGTTCTCGTGATCGACCAGATCGCCGGCCAAGACAACCAGGTCGACCTCGAGCTCGACCGCCCGCTCGACGACCGAACGCCACATCCGCGCGGAGGAGTACCGGGCGGCCGCCTCGGCGCTGCCCAGCCGGCTCGGGCGGCGGCCGAGATGCACGTCAGCGGTGGCGAGAATGCGGACCTTCATGGTCGAGGCGTTTCCATTTGAGACGAATGCGAGCGGCGCCTGGCAGGGCTCCGCATCATTCTAATGGATTGCCGGGCGGACGCCAAACGCGCGGCCGATTTCCCGGTCCAGCGCGAACCATCCCCGTCGAGCCCGGAACCGCCAATCCGCCGGCGATCCGGCAAGCCCCGGGCGTCACCGCGGCGTTTGCCGCTGGGCAACCGTCTGGCGAGCGACTTGCAGGGCGGCTTCCAGAAACGCGTCCGCGGCCGGCGCCGCGATGGCGACCTGCCCGGGGGCGGGGCGCGCCACCTGGTGCACGGAGATGTCCGGCGAGACTCCGATTTCGCTGTAGGGCTTTCCCGCAGGCGAATAGAAACGGGCGGTAGTCAGACGCACGCCGGCGCTGCTCGACTCGAGGGGGAAAATGCCCTGCACGGACCCTTTCCCATAGCTCCGCTCTCCGACGACCGTTCCCCGCCGATGGTCGCGGATCGCGCCGGCGAAGATCTCCGCCGCGCTGGCGCTGTTGCCGTCGATCAGAACAACCAGGGGAACCGACCAGGTCCCCGTCGCGTGTGCCGTGTACACCAGGTCTTCCCGAGGGCTGCGGCCGCGGGTGGTGACGATCGTGCCGTTGTCAACGAATTTGTCGACGACCTCGACGGCCGTCACCAGCAATCCGCCGGGATTCCCCCGCAGGTCCATCACCAGGCTCCGCATGCCTTGCCGGTGGAGGTTCCAGAGCGCGGCATCGATATCCCTGGCGGTGGTTTTCTGGAAGCAGGTGAGTTTGAGATATCCGATTCCATAAGCCGGGTCGATGATCTGCGCATCGTCAATGCTGGGGACTTCCACCCGGTCGCGGCGGACCGATACGCTCCGCGTCTGGTCGCCGGAGAGGACGGCGAGCCGGGCGATGCTTCCGGCCGCGCCTTGCAGCAGTGAAGCCGCCTTGTCCGTGGGCAGATCCTTGACCGGTTGCTGGTCGATGGAAACGATCCGGTCGCCGCCGCGCAAGCCGGCGCGTTCCGCCGGGCTGCCGGGGATCACGCGGACGATCAGCAGGGTCCCCGCGGACGCCTTGATTTCGATGCCCAGACCGACGAAGTTCCCCTCGATCTGCGCGTAGACGTCGTTGAGCTGGTCGGGTGTCAAATAGGTCGAATAGACGTCCAGCGCGCCGGCCGCGCCGCAGGTGTATTCCATGGCGACCGCGGCCGGCTCGGCCCCGAGGCGCTGCTGGGCCAGGAGGGCGATCCGCCGGACTTCCTCCATCGCCGCGCTGCGCGACAGCACGACCTCCTCGGCCATCCTCCGCCGCAGTTCGTAGCGGAACTGGTCGATCCGGAGGTCGTCGGCCGCGGGCAGATTCCGCTGGCGGAAGGCCGGTTCGTTCAGAGCGACTTCCAGGTCGTTCGTCCCGTAGACGATCAGCGTCTTCCAGTTCGGCGACTTGACGTAGTGCGTCTGGATCTTCGTGAGCACCTCGCCGTAGAGGTTGAGCGCCTCCTCCAGGGAAGTCCGATCGAGCAGTTCGCCGTAGCTGCGATCGACGTAGCGGCGGACGACGTCGTAATGCAGCCGCGAGTAGTCAAGCCGGCGGCGGAGGCTTGCGTCCGCGGGGTGCTTTCGCAGCGAGTCTTCGTAATGCGACAGCGCCTCGCCCCAACGGCGTTCGCGCTCCAGTTCGCGCCCCAAACGCAACAGCTCGCCAATCTCCGCCGACGCCTCGTTGATCTCGATCGTCGTCTGGGGCAGCGCAACGGGGGCTGCAACGGAGCCCGCCAGGGCCACGCACAGGCAGAGCAGGGCGCTCGGCAGAAGCCTTCCTCGTATCGTCTTCATTCCGAATTGCAGCTTCAAGGGGCTCTGGGTCGAGATCGCTTTGCGCCGGTTGAAAACGCGATGCCTCGATCAAGGATTCAACGGGTGCGTCTGCCTCGGCCGCTTTCGGTGGGATTGCAGTGCTGGATGCCTGACTGGAGCGGCCGGGAAAGTCGAAAAAGCTCCGCGGCCAAGGGGAATATATGCCACGTTCTGAAGGTGGTCAAACCGCCGGAAAATTTTATTGGCGCTGCATGCGGAATAATCCGTAATGCCCACCCCCTCCCGGCCCCAATGCAACGGCTGCAACCCGTGGAGGAAAAAAGCGCATTGCAGAGATCGCATGGGAAGATTTGCGCGTCCGGCTTGTAGCGGGAAGCCCGCAAGGCCTCGCTCGGCAATGCGGGCCTGGTTATAATCGGACCCTGTCTATCGATCACGGCGCTCTGGTTGGCGCCTGCCGAAGTCTCTCGCGCTGCGGGGCAGGACCGAGGGGGATCGTCCCGGTCTTCACGGCGACCGGGCGGCACCTGCCGGCTGGCGGCGGTCCTCCGCCGCGAAGACCGAAGGCCGCGCGCCGCGCAGGGCTGCCTCCCCACCCCGCAGGAGCGCTGGTTTTGACCTGGATCCATCTCCTCGGCGTCGCCCTCGGCCTGGCGATGGACGCGTTTGCCGTCTCGATCGCGGTCGGGCTGACGCTCGCGGCAGTCACTGCCCGCCACACGTTTCGCATCGCCTTTCACTTCGGGCTCTTCCAGTTCATGATGCCGGTGCTGGGTTGGCTGGCTGGGCGAAATGCGGCGGCCTACATCTCCGAGTGGGATCATTGGCTGGCGTTCGGCCTGCTCGGCCTGGTGGGCGGCAAGATGCTCTGGGAATCAACCGAGGAGAAGAAATTCGCTTCCCGCAAGGATCCGACGCGCGGATTCAGCCTCGTCCTCCTCTCGGTGGCCACGAGCCTCGACGCCCTGGCGATCGGCCTGAGCATGGCCCTGATCGGCGTCTCTGTCTGGGTTCCAAGCTTCGTGATTGGCCTGGTTGCCTGTGGACTGAGCGCGGTGGGGATCGCCTTCGGCGCTCGAATCGGGCCGCGCTGGGGCCCCTGGGCGGAACGCGCCGGCGGCTGCATTCTCCTCGTCATCGGTCTGAAGATCCTGATTGCACATCTGGCCGCCTGAGCTCTGCTTTCGTGCGGGAGCTTGGCGCCGCGCGCCGCCTAAGATCGACTACGTTGTCTTGCCGCCCGCGGTTCTCCGCGGATGCATCCGGTTGTCGTGCAGCG
>JAAYCB010000215.1 GCA_012744395.1 Pirellulaceae bacterium | reverse complement strand
GCGTCCGAGACGGCCACCTCCATGTAGACCGCCTTGATGACGTTCAGGCCGCGGGTCGCTTCAAGGTATTCTTGGGTGAAGTAGTTGCGGGTCAGTTCGCCCCCCGGCGCGAGCCAGGGTGGGTGCAGCCTCTCCAGGTCCCAGAGATGCTGGTGCGTATCGACGATCGCCAGCGGATCGGCGGCCGATCCCCCCGCTGCCGCCAAGGGGCTCAGTGCCAACGCGCCCTGGATCGTTCCCTGTAGAAAAGACCGACGGTCAATCATCACGGCCATCTCTCCTCTCTGGATGCCAACCCGACACACCCGCCCGCGCCGGGCCCTTCAGCGCCCCATCCTAGCCCGAAACACCCGCCAGCACCAGCTCGCCAGCCGGCGCGTACCGGAGCACGCGTTAGACCGAGCAAACAGCAGAGCAACCGGGGATGCAATCAGCCCAGCGTCGTCGCGGCCGCCCTCGAAAATAACCTCCATAACATCCCAGTACATACATCTTGCCCAAGATACGCGACTGTCCCATTTAGCGCGCCCCAAAGACTTGCGCCCACGGCCAAACCGGCGGTTGGGCCATCCCAGAAAGAAACAACCGGGGCTAGACAAACCGATTCTATTGTTCAAGATCATAGTTGCGCCCCTGTAGTTAAGCCGTGCGGACAGGGCTGGACAAGGCAAAACTCCCGTGAACGCCCACCTGACAAGGAATCAACCATGAATCGCTTCCTCATTGCCGCCGCGACGATCGTCGGCGCTTGTCCCCCAGTATTCGCGGCGGATCTGATTCTCTGCCAGGGAGAGGCTAACGGGCATTTGCAGGGATTCGATTCTGACGGCAAGTTCATCTACTGGTCGATGTTCACCAACTTGATCAAGACCGACTATGCCGGCAAGGTGGTGGCGGAGAGGCCCGTCGATCCACACCACGGCGACTGCTGCGTCCATGACGGAAGAATCTATGTCGCGACGGAGAATAGAGTCAAGGAAAAGCGGGGATTGTATATCAACGTATACAAATGCGAGGATTTGACTCCGGCCGGAGAGTTCCCGATCGATTTCCACAATGGCGAGAGCGGCGGAATCGACGGCATCGCGTTTGCCAACGGATTCTTCTATGTTGGAGAGGGAAAGGACTGGCAGAGCGAGCAGGAGTTCAACTGGATTCACAAATTCACGTCGGACTTCACCCCCGTCGACAAGATCAAGATTCCCGGAAAGACGACCTACGGGATTCAGGCGATGACCTTCGCCGATGGGTTCTTCTGGCTTGGAACGTACAGCAAGCAGCGCACGTATCAGTGCGACGCGCAACTGGACATTGTTGCCTATCACACGGTCGATATTTCCGTTGGCGCGTTCGGACTGCCCAGGGGGGAGAACGGCGAGACTCGGCTGATGGTCGCCCGAAACATCAAGAAGGACAACGGACGCTGGACCGCCTCCGCCGCGCCCGCCATCCTGAGAAACGGAGGACTCGAATGGGAGTGAAAAAATGAATGCCTCTGTTCAACGCACGAGCGTGCTGGGCCTGACGGCGGTGGCCATCCTCTTCTGTGCCGGGCGCGCATCGGGCGCTGCTCCCGAGAGCAAGACGGCGAGCGTGGTCAACCCTTACGCCACGGTCGATTGGGACAAGGTCGAGTTTCTGCACTCGTTCTCGCATCAGCACGGCCACGACCCGCAAGTCTTCTGGGACATGGGCTTCGGCCACCTGCCGATGTCCAACTACTATCCTTCCCGGCCGGCCTATCCCCTGCCCGACGCGTTTGCCAGGAAGCATCCGGACGCACTGGGCGCGCCCAATGCCGAGCACCACTCGACCACCGACAGCGGAGTCCACTTCTGCGCGCCGGGCAGCCTCTATACGTCGGGCTATGGGCGCACCCCGCGGATCAAGCCGGGCGTCGCGCCGATCGAGGAGGTGTTTTCGGGCCTGAACGTGTTCGACGCCGAGAACGCGCCGTGGCGGGGGGTCTACCGCCTCGACGTGCGCGTGGCCACCAGCCCCGGCAGCCAGCGGGAGCCGGCGGTCTCGCTGACCATCGAGGGCGCCAAGGAGATTCGCCACAAGACCTTCGAACTGGTCGGCGACGGCACCGTGCGCCAGCAGCGGCGGACGGAGAAATCGCCGGAGTCGATCTATCTGAAGACGCATTCCGACACGCTGCGCGTTCGGCTGGAATTTGACCCCGCCTCGACGCAAATCGCGCGTCTGCGCCTGATGCAAGGGACGAACCGCCCCTGGCGCGACGCATTCCGAGCGGCGCTGGACGGCACGCTGAAGGATGCGGCGGGAACGCCGATCGAGGGGCTCCTGTTTCCGGATGGCGGCGGGATCACGCTCAACCACCCCGGGGGCCCGCTGGAGCGCCTTCAGGAGATGCTCGATTTCGACCCGCGCGTGCTGGGCATCGAGGTGTGGAACCAGCACGACGGCTTCGGTGGAACGGGAATGCGGTTCTACAGGTTCTGGGACGAGGTCCTGCGAACGGGACGCCCCTGTTTCGGTTTCTTCGTGAAAGACCACGTCTACTTTGGCCGCGGCCGCAATGTGTTGCTGGTCTCCGGACCGGCGGCGGCGACACGCGCGCAGCGGGAGCATGAAGCACTCCGCGCCTACCGCGAGGGCCGCTTCTTCGGATTGCTCGGCGCGCTGAGGGCGGACGAATCGGGCAAGCCGCTGGCCCCTTACGACAAGAGTGATTTCCGCTTCACCCGCATCGCCCTGCGGGCAGCCGGCGCGGCAGAACCGGCCGGCGTCGAGGCACGGGTCAGCGGGGCGGACCGCAGCCGGCGGCCCCATACGCAAATTCGCTTTGTCACCGACGCCGGCGTGACCCACGTTGCCAACAGCGACCGTGCCTACTTCGAGTTTCCCCGCGACGGCAACGGCGCGATCGCCTGCCGGTATGTGCGCGTCGAAGCGTTCGCGTATCCGGGCACGCACCTTGGCGGAAAGCCACTCACGTCGGAAGCCTTGACGGCGATGGACGTCCACGAGATCTCGCGGATCCACGACCGGGCCGGGCCGTTCGCGATGAGCAGTCTTGACCCGTCGGGCGAAGCGCCGATTCCAATCGTCGACATGATCTTCTCGCAACCGATTCGCATTCTGCCCACGCGATGAGGCCGCGAGCTCGCCGCCCTTCCCGGGGGTCGCGTTGGCATTCCCCGGGGCCGGCCGATTCACTTCGCCCGCGCCAACTCCCCGAGCCTGATCAACAGGGGCCATCATACTCTGGGCGGTCTTATCGCATCCGCCGCAGCGTGCGGCTGAAAAAGCGGACCGCGCGCTGGGCAAGGGACTGGGCAGCGACCTCGATCTTGGCCCGGCCGCGAACGCCGATCGAGAGTGGCGACGCGGTCGGCTCCAGGGCGACCTCGATGCGGTAAAAGGCGCCCAGCGGCCTGGCGTCTCCACTGTCCTCGACGGTCGGGATCGCCTTGACCGCGGCCAACCGCGGCGGGACGGAGTCGACCTCGGCCTCCCCCACCACGGCGACTCTCCCTTCAAGCACCGCGCGCCGCGATTGTTCCAGGAGAATCCGCACAGGCTGACCAGGCCGGACGAGTTGCACGTTCTGCTCGTCGACGTAGACAACCGCCCGCAAGCGGCGAGGATCGCCGACCAGGCAGACGAGCGTCCCGGTTTCCAGATAACAGCCGATGTTCTCCGCGTCGGTGGGACGCCCCTGCCAGGCAGGCAATGTTTGCCGATCCGAGTCGCCGTGCCGCGCCGGGGCCGGCAGGACCGTGCCCGATCGCGGGGCCGTCAACCGGAGCCGTTCCGCTTCGCCGCGCCTGGCAGCCAAACGCCTCTGGAGATCGGCCAGGGTCTGCCGGGCGGCCGGCAATTCGGCGGCCGCCCGCGGGTCGTGGGAGCGGCGGGCTTCGAGCCCGGCCAGGTAGGACTCCTCGACGCCGGATTCCGATTCGAGCCGGCTGATTTCGCGGCGCAGGCCGGCGTTGTCCAGTTTCGCCAGCAGATCGCCCTCGGTAACCGCCGATCCGACGGCACGCGCCTCGACAAGCCGCCCCGGCACCGTGACAAAGACGCGGTCGGCGTCCGTCTCTTCGAGAAGCGCCGGCGCTCGGACGCGGCAGGGCAGAGGCACAACGGACGCCAGGACGACCAGCGCCGCTGTTAAGAAGGCGGCCTTCAACCTCCAGCCGCTCTTGCCACGCTCGCCGCCAGGCGCAAGACGGTTCCGCACGGCCTGCGCGGCCGGAACACCCAGCATCGCCACGACCGTGGCTGCAAGGATCGCGTGGGCCAGAAGCTCCAATCGCCAGGGACGGAGCAGGCGATAGAGAAAGGAGAGAATCAGGATTACCACGAAAAGACGATAGGCGATCGACAGCAGCCCATACGTCGCCAGCAGGAAACGGCGACGCTCCGGCCAGGCCGATTGGCGGGGACGGCCGCCCGACAACGACGAGCAGAGGCCGGAGACAACCGCCCGGCTTCGCTGCCACAGGTTGGGAATCTCGAGCCAGTCGGAAAGGATGTAGTAGCCGTCATAGCGGAGCAGCGGATTTCCGTTCAGCAGGACGGTACCGACGGAACAGACGAACAGAATGTCGAGGCAAAAGGCATTCAGGGGACCCGGCGGCGTCGCCCACCAGGCAATCGCCGCCAGCGAGGCGAGGGTCAGCTCGACATGGATCCCAGCCGCTGAGACCGCGATCCGGCGACGCTTGTCCGGAAGGGTCCAGGAATCGGTGACGTCGGTGTAGAGGCAGGGGGTGAACACGAGCAGCATGAGTCCGATCTCATGACATTCGCAGCCGAAATGCCGGCAGACGATGGCGTGGCCCAACTCATGCAGGATCTTGACCATGGCCAGCGCGAGGGCCAGCCAGGGGAGGTTGGCGGAGCTGAAAAAAAGCTCTGCTTCCGGCAGGCGTTCGGCGAGGCTGCCGGCATTGAGCAGCGCGAGAAACGCAACCGCGGCAATCAAGAAGACGGTCAAGACAATCCACCACGGATGGAGCAGCCAGCGGGCGAGAGGCTCGACACGGCGAAGCAGCCCTTCCGGATCGATGCCCGGCAAGCGGATTGCCAAGACGTTGGCCGCCGAGGCGACCCAGGCGCGGCGGCGGTTCTCCCGGCGGCGCGCCAGCAGCGGCTCCGCCTGGCCGGGATGGTCGGAGACAACCAGGCCAAGCGCGTGGAGGCTGCCGAGGAAGCGGTCGAGGCGGCTCTCCTCCAGCCGCGCCGGAGCGAATCTCTTCTGGAAGCGATCGACCAGTTCGCCGAGGCTCCGCCGGCCGTCGAGCAGGCGGAGCACGGTGCATTCCTCGTCGCGGAGTTGGAAGTAGCGGAGGGCAACCGGGTCCTTGACGACCCAATACCGACCGCCGCCGCTTTGCTGGGGGAAGAAGACGAGGTCGCGCCGCGCCCGCAACCTCAGCGGTCGGCTCGTTGCGGCTCCGGTGGCTGCTGGGCGTGAAGGCATCGGCGTTCTCGTCGGACCGGCCGGGTCGCCGACCGGCGCTGTCGTTGAAGGGCCGGGGCGGTCAGGGCGATTGGGGCAGGATGACCATCGCGGCCCGCTGGCCGGGCTTGAGCCGCATGTCGGGGTTTTCCACCTCGGCCCAGACACGGGCCTGGCCGTTGACCGGATCGATTTCGGGACTGACATAGGCGAGCGTGGCGGGGTGGCTTTGCGCCTCGCCAGCCCCCGGGTCGACGATCAACTCCACCGCCGCGCCTTGAACCGCCTGGGCGAGAAGCGCGGCGGAAAGGAAGCCTTCGGCCCGGAGCCGATCGATTCGCAAGATGCGGGCGACCTGCTGCCCCGATTCGACCCACTCGCCGGGTCGCCGGTAGACCTGGGCCACCAGCCCGTTGATCGGCGAGCGGAGCGTCAACCGCGCCAGGCGTTGTTCCGCCGTCCGCAAGGCATTCCCCTTCAGTTGCGCGGTCAGCGCGGCGAGGTGGAGCTCGTGCTGCGCCTGCTCGATCGAAAGCCGGGCGCGCTCGGCGGTCAACCGCAAGTGATCCAGCTCCGTTTGTGAGATGCTCTTCGGATACTCGTTGACCGACTCCTGGGCACGGCGGAGCTCCGCCTCGGCCACTTCCAGCGATTTCTTCGCGTAGCGCACGTCGACGTCGTTCTTCGCCTGCGCTTCGGCAATTTCCGACTCCAACCGCGCCCGCTCCACCTCCTGCCGGGCTTCGGCGTCGTCGAGTTGGACCAGCGGGTCGCCGGCGGCGACCAGGGCGCCTTCCTTGGCGGCGAGCGACTGGATCACGCCCGGATCGCGGGCGGGCACGTCGACCTGCTCGATCAGTTGCAGCAGAACAGCGTCGATGCGGATCGGTTCGCTCGCCGCGGCGGGCTCCGCGAGCCGGGCGGCGGCCAGCGCGATGAGCGGAAAGCAGCAGGCGGAACGGGTCCAGTTCATGGCGTTTCCCTGGGCAAGGTCAAAATAGCAGGCGCGAGCGGATCACGTGCAGCAGGCCGTGAAACCAGACGTAGAGCAATGAGCGCCGGCCGCAGTCGATTTTCGCGGTCACCGTCGCCCCGGGGCGAAGCAGTCGCATGGCCGCCTGGTTGTCCGGGCGGACGATCGCCGAGACTGTCGGCGATTGCCCGCCGGAAGAGTCGGTGGCCGGAGAGACCCGCTCGAGCCGGCCCGTGTGATGCTCCTCCGGCGCCGTGGCGAGAATGAACCGGACAGCCAGCGGCTGGCCGCTGGATTGCATGGCGGCCAGCACATGGGCGATCCGGTCATCGGGGATTTCCAGCTCCAGGACCCACGCGCCCGTCAAATCGGCGATGGTCAACAAAAGTTGCCCGCGTGCGACCGGGCGCGATTCGAGCAGCCCTCGCACATCCCAGGTGAGGACCTCGCCGTCGATCGGACTGGCGATCTGCAACTCGGCTTCGAGCCGCTCGAGCAGCGATTGCTGAAGCGACAAGCCTTCGATCTTCTTCTTGAGCGTCTCTTCCTCGGCCGCGTGGAGGGCGGCTTGCCGGAGATCGTCGCGGCTGGCGCGACCGCCGGCGAGGCGCTCGGCCTCGATCGACGAGAGCTGTTTCCGCGCCGTCTCCAGCTCGCCGCGGAGCCGCTGGCCTTCGTACTGCAAGGGGAGATTGCGGAGCCGGAGCAGGGGTGCGTCTCGGGCGATCGCCGCCCCCGCTTCGTGAACAAACAGGCTTTCAACGATCCCATCGTCTGGTGCGAAGACCTGCCGCCGGACCTCCGGCTGGAGCGTTCCGCCGGCTTCGATCCGCAGGCTTGCCGGGACAATTGCGAGCAGCGCCAGCCCCGCGGCGACGGCGGCCGCGATCAGCAGCAACGCCGGCTGCCCGGCCAAGCGGCGAAACCACCGCGTCTCGCGCAGACGACGGCTGACGGGATAGAGTGGCAGGCTCTCCAAGTCGAGGGCCTGGCGGACCGCCGGAGCGGCGTGGCGGCAGACGGCCGCGGCCCTCTCGCGAAGTTCCTCGGGCGCGGAGCGGTCGAATTGTTCGACCACGAGCATTCCGAACGGCGGCGCCTCTCCGGCATCCGCCGATGCGGCCGGCTGGCGATCGGCGGGTGGCGGGGGGAGCGTCAACGGGTAGAACCCGGCCAGCCGGGCGGAGGCAAGATCGACGTAGTCGTGCAAGGGCTCCTCGATCTCGGGAGGAATGCTCTCCGCGTCGCTGGTGGATTCGGCGTACCATAGGGGCTCTCCCCCCGATGCCACCGCGGCGGCGAGACGCTCCAGATGCCTGAGCGCCGCCGCGCGGCGATTGGCGGTGTCGGCGCCGCTCACGGCCACCACACGCCATTGGCGACGGCGGCGGACCAGGACGGTCACCCGGTCGCACTGGATCAGGCGCCGCCCCTCGTTGGCAATCTCGTAGGCCGTTGGCTCGAGCCGCCCGTCGCGGTGGATCGCCCGGGCGAAACGGTCGACTGCCTGCCACGCCTGGTCGCGCCGTTGGAGCAGGACAAGGCGGCGGCGGCGTTGAAAGATCGCCAGCAGGTCGGCGACCACCCGAGCGAACCGGGTCTGACCGGCAAGCGCCTGGCCGGAAATGCCGGCACGCAGATGGACTTCCAGCACTCCGCGTTCCTCGGGGGTCGCCCGCCAGGGCACGAGGAACGCGGCGGCGGCCGGTTCCGCGCCGCCGCGCGGATCATCACGCTCCGCCCGTGTCCGCGGCTGGCCGCTGCGGAGCACGTCGCCGAGGGCAGCCTGGCGGCGCGGCTCGCGCTGTTCCGACTCATCCGCCAGGTGGGAAAGGTGGATCTGGGCGGCCAGGCGCAGACTCTCGCCGTCCGCGCGCCAGATCGCCGCGCCAAGAGCCGCCGTCGCCTCAACCAACTCGGCGAGCAGCTCCTGATGGAAAACCGCCTCGGCAAGGTCCTCCTCCGCCCGCTGGGCCAATCGATCGATCCGCGCGTCGAGTGCGGAAGACGACTCGGGAGAAAGCCGGTGAGTTGGTGGTGAATCGTGAGGCATGAGACTGAATTTGCAGGCGACTGCTGATACATCCAGCAGAAAGCAAGCAACGGGAACCGTCAAGATATGCGGAAAAACCCGACCAAATGGAACCCTTCGTGTCGATCATAAAAAAAAGCCCGGTGCGGTGCACGCAGCGCGCCCGTCCCGAACGTCGCGGCAGGTCAATCGGTTGGAGCGTCACCCCGCGGCGAGCAAGGGAGTAGACGATTAATGCGGCATCGCAAGCCGCGTTGCACAAACGGTTTAGCGGTGTCGGTTGGTACTCGCCCGGGCGTTGCCGACTCTGCCGGATATGGCAGCCGCGGACTCTGCGAAGCCGATGGCAAGAGTGGGCCTTGGGTGGACTTGGGGGATTGGCTGGAATCGTCCGGCAAGTGAGGACGTGCCGGCTCGGCGAATTTTGCCGGTCGCGCGCCGCAAGCCACACGATCGATCTGGCCAGCGGAAGGCGAGCGGGCGGTCGCCAGACGGGGGATGGGTCAACCGTGGAAGACACAGACCGATCGGCGGAAAGGCTGCCCGCGGGTAAGCGCAGTGCGGGCTGGTCCCATGCACGGCGTCTGGCCCGCGTGATGCTTGCGGCGTGGACCGCGGCCGTGCTGCTGCCTGCCCTCGGTTGCCGGACCGAGCGGTCCAAACCGCACTTCTACCCATTGGCCGATTGCAGCGCGACGGGCCTGGCGATCGAGTATCCGGACCTCGACGCCTGCCTCGATGTGCGGCCCCCCGAGGAGCCGCCGCCCGTCAGCATGGCCCTGGATGGCCCGCAGGATTATTGGGACCTGGGGTTGGAGGAGGCCCTGCGAATTGCATTGACCAACAGCAAGGTTCTGGCGGACCTTGGCGGCACGGTGGTGCGGGCGCCGGACCTGACGCGGACGGTCTATGAACCGGCGATGCAGGAGACCGATCCGCGCTACGGCGTCGAGGCGGCGCTCAGCGCGTTCGACGCGGAGTTCTCGACCAGCGCATTTTTCGAGGGGAACGATCGGGCGCTGAACAACCAGTTCTTCGGCGGCGGGACAAGGATTCTCGTTCAGGACGCGGCCGTTTTCCAGGCCCAGTTGAGCAAACGGACGGCCACCGGCGCGCAGATCGCGCTGCGGAAATACATCGAATACGACTCGAACAACGCCCCCGGCAATGCCTATCCCAGCGTCTGGAACGTCAATCCCGAGTTCGAGGTCCGCGTGCCGCTCCTGCAAGGCGCGGGCGCCGAATTCAACCGGATTGCCGGACCCAGCCAGACGCCCGGACTGTACGGCGGGGTGCTGATCGCGCGCGTCAACACCGACATCTCCCTGGCGGATTTCGAGAAGTCCGTGCGCGACTACATCAGCAATGTCGAGAACGCCTATTGGGACCTCTACTTCGCCTATCGCGACCTGGACAGCAAGCTCGCCGCGCGCGACGCGGCGCTGGAGACGTGGCGGCGGATTCGGGCGCTGTATGAAGCGGAACGCCGCGGCGGCGAGGCCGAAAAAGAGGCCCAAGCCCGCGAACAGTACTTCCGTTTCCAGGAGGACGTGCAGGACGCGCTCACCGGGCGGCTCGTCGAGGGCACGCAGACCTACAACGGCAGCCAGCCGGGGACCTTCCGCGGCAGCGGCGGCGTGCACGTGTCGGAGCGGCGTCTGCGCCTGTTGATGGGCGCGGCGATCAACGACGGGCGGCTGATCCGCCCCGTCGACGAACCCGCCGTCGCGCCCGTCCGGTTCGACTGGAACCAGGTCGTCTCCGAAGCGCTCCAGCGGCGGCCGGAACTCCGCCAGCAGAAATGGCGGATCAAGCTGCGGCAACTCGAATACACCGCCAGCCGCAATTTCCTCCTCCCGCAATTGGACGTCGTCGGCCGCTATCGCTGGCGCGGGCTCGGGCAGACCTTGATCAATCCCGACTCAAGCGGGCTGCCCCCCTTCGACAACGCCTTCCAAACGCTGATGAGCGGCGATTTCCAGGAATGGCAGCTGGGCGTGGAAATGACCGTCCCCATCGGGCATCGCCGCGCTTACGTTGCCATCCGCCATGCCGAGTTGGGCCTTGCCCGGGAGCGAGCGCTCCTGAAGGAGCAGCAGCGGCAGGTCCTCCACGATCTGAGCAATAGCGTGGCCGAGGTGGAACGCGCAGAAGCGGGCTTGCGAATCTCGTTCAACCGCCGCGTCGCCGCGTCGCAGCAGCTCGCCGCGGTCCAGGCGGCATACGACGCCGACAAGGCGCCGCTCGACCAGGTCCTCGATGCCCAGCGCCGCATGGCCGATGCGGAAAGCCGCCACCACCGCGCTCGCGTGGAGCAGACAATCGCCGTCAAGAACATCCATTTCGAAAAAGGAACACTGCTCGACTACCACCAGGTCTATCTGGCTGAGGGCGGCTGGCCGCGGATCGCCTACCATCACGCGGCCCAGCGCGACGCGCTGCAAGTCCGCCCACTGCTGGATTACCGCCTCCGCCGCCCCCTGCCGGTCGCCGCGCCGGTGCGGAATGCTCCGCCGGCTTCCGCAACCCCGGTGCCGCCGGCCGGGCCGGCGGAATTTCCGCTCCCCGCCGGCGAAGTGCCGCGACTTGGCAGCCAACGTGACCATCCCAGCCCGCTGCCGGCGGTCTCGTCCGTATCGGGCGTCGTGCCCCTCCCGGCGGTTGAGCCCCTGCCGGCAGTTGAGCCCCAGCCGATCCAACCCGCCTCGTTCCTGTCACCTGAGGGCACTCCGCTTGAAGCCCGCCAGCGCCCGTTCTGAGCACACCCCGCAGCCGCGGCCAGCGACCGCCGTCCCGGCCATCGCCTGCGGCAATGGATCGCCGGCGACTTGAGCCGGTCGTCTCGCCGATTCCCCCCCCTCAGAACCGTCCCGGCGGCTGGAACGAGGGCGATTTTCCCGAGTCCCGGCACCGCCCTGGCCGATACCTGAAATGGAGGTTGAGCTGCTGCTGCGGCTGCGGAGACCGTTCTCACGGCGCGCCGCGTGGTGGGGCACGCGGCCAATGGTTCGAGTTCGTCTTGGCAAAGCGCAGCCGTTTTGTTAGCTTACCCGACAGCAGGCCACCGTGAGTTTTCGGAGCAAGAACGCTTCGGACGCGGCAGGCCAGAGGACGGTCCAGCATGGACCCTCCAAGGTGCTTGTGATAGGGCCGACAAGGAGGGAGGCCAGCATGAGTTCCCATCAAACGCAGCAGGTTCGCACCCACATCCGGTGGATGATCCGTCGTGATATGCCCGAAGTCCTGGCGATCGAAGCGGCCAGTTTTGAGTTTCCCTGGCTCGAAGACGATTTCATCCGTTGTCTGCGCCAGCGAAACTGCATCGGCATGGTTGCCGAACACGACGATCGCGTGGTTGGCTTCATGATCTACGAGCTCAACAAGAGCCGCATCCAGGTGCTGAACTTCGCTACCGCGCCCGACGCGCGGCGTCGCGGCGTCGGCACGCAGATGGTCCGCAAGTTGATCGGCAAACTCTCCGCCCAACGGCGGACTCGGATTCTCCTGGAGGTGCGCGAAACCAATCTGGCTGCTCAATTGTTCTTCCGGGACAATGGCTTCCGGGCGATCTCGGTTCTCCGCGACTACTACGAAGATACGCCGGAAGACGCGTACCTGATGCAGTATCGATATGCGCCGGAAGCCGGCGAAGCCTACGAGCCAACCAACCGGATCGCACGTCTGGCGGGTTGACCGCCGGAGACGCGGCACGCGGGAAGCACTGGGACGTTTTCACCAGCCACGATCGCGTCTCCGCTGCACGGCACGGATTTCAGGCGGGGCGGGTGGCGCGCCGCACCGACCGCTTGCGGCGTCAGCCGATCACCGACCCTCCTCCCCGCGTCCGTCTCCAACCCAGCCGCAGGGCAGCCACCAGGCTGACGCCAACCACGAGCAGCCCGACGGCGCTGGGCCAAAGCCAGAGCCACCAGCCGAGGCCGATCAAGGCCCCGGCGGCGTGGGGCCATCGGTGCAGGCGGCCGCTGGCCATCGCCAATAACGACCCGAGCATGATGCCCGCCAGCGCCGCCCCCGGCCAAAGGCCCACCGCCCGCCATGGCCCCGCGGCGGACCAGTCCGCTCGCAGCGCCGCGGAAGAAGATTGGCCGTCCAAGCGGAAGTGTCTCGTCGTCTTTCCGATCGCCCTGGAGTCCCAGATCGCTCCCGCCGAAACGCCCGTTCCCGGGTCGTTCATCAGTTGCGACCAGAGATCGGACGCATGGTCCCGTTCCGCCCGTTTGCTCTGTTCGGCGTCGAGGGCTTCCAGTTCCGCCGACTCGGCGCGGACGGATGTGATCCGCGACGCCAGGGCCAAGGCCCTCTCGGCGATATGCCGACTCTCGGCCCAGTTGCCCAGCCAGCCCCGATACCATGCCCGGCTCTCCTCGACCGACGCCGTGCTCTCCTCGGCGGCGATGTCGATCAGCGCCGCGACGTTCCGAACCCGTTCCATGGCCAATTCATGGGCGGAGATCTCCCGATTCCCGGCCAGGCCGACGAGCTGGCAGCGCGGCGGGCCGGCAACCGTCCAGACGGAGCGTAGAATCGGCAACTGCTCCAACTGGAACTCCGAGAGCCGGCAGGTGGCGCCGTTCGGCCCGGCTGGCAGGCGGCCGGCAAAGACGATTTCCAGACGCTGGGGCAATGCCGTACGCCCCAGGGGGATTTCCCAGGAGTGGCCCGCTTTGGCTTCAGGATAGAGCGGCACGCCGGCGTTCGCAGCGGCCACCGGGTGCAGCCCTTCCGGCAGTCGCAGCACGCACGCATCCATCTCGCCGGCGCGCAGATCGAACACCGCCACGCCATGGCAAAGCCCCTCCTCCGTCCAGTCCAGGCAGATATCCGCCAGGTAGACGCGCGCCGGTTCGGTGATCGGACGAAGCACCGCAAGAAAGTCCTCGCGCTTCACGTCGTAGGCCAGCCAGCCGGCGGCGGGACTCTGAACGGAAAACCGCGTCGGAACCGGCGCCTCGGCCAGCCCCTCCGTTTGCCAACGGACGGTCGCATCGGGACCAGCCGGCAGGAGGAGCAGCCGCCGCTCGAATTGGACGTCCATGAGTTGGACTTGCGGAACGCTCGGCGCGATCCCGCCGGTCTGTTGGATCGGTGCGGAGATCCGCAGCGTCGCTTCTCCTTCGATCGGCGTCTTCGGTTTCAGCGTGATCAAGCCGCGTTCCCTGTCGATCGAGTCGACGCCGAATTTCGTGTCCAACTCGAAGGGGCCATGCCATGAAGGGGGCGCCGAGAGGCGGACCTGATCGAGCAGTCCCCCGGAGACCTTGAGCCGGCATTCGAGCGTCGCCCCCCATCCTTGCGGACGGTGCCAGACGGAAATCTCCTGCTCTGCGCTGACCTTGGGACGGTTCTCGGAGACCCGCACGCGCATCGTGGCGGGGCTGTCGCCGTCGATCCCCCAGCGGCTGACCACGCGACCCAATTCGGGATCAGACGCGGCACTTGCCGGAATTCCGATCTCGGTCATGCCTTCCACTTTTTCCACATTCACGCAGACCTCCGGGCGCCGGTAGAGCTCCGTCACCGCCGCCTTGCCGGAAGCGGACTCAACCCGCAGGCTCGGCAACGGCCCGCTCCGCTCTCCGGCCGCGGCGATCGCGCCTTCCAGGTCGATCGTGTGCGGGCCGCTCAGCGGAGCATCGAAGAAGACGACCAACTCCGCCCTGCTCGGCCGCGTCCAGCGACAGGCTCGGGGGAGATTGTTCGCCGTCACCACCAGGCTGCTCAGTTCCAGGTTCTCGGGAACGGCGAGCCGGTGCTGGAACAGGTAACCTTCGCTCGTGTCGACCGTCGCCCGGAATCGGACCGCGGTCTTGTCCTGCCCGTAGCCGACGGTCAACCGCCACTCGGCGGTGCTCGTCGGCTCCTTGGGCTGCGTGCCAAGGATCAGTGAAGACTCGGGGCTGGCCATCTGGAAGGCGAGTGTCGGCGGCGAGGTCGGCTGCCCCCAGGCGCCCGCGAAATCGCTCAAGCCGATTGTCGAAACACGGTCGATCGTCTGGTATTCGAACCGCAGCGACGGGCTGACGCTCACGGCCACCCAGCGCCGCGAGACCGGGTGTTCGGTGGAGCGGAGCGCAGGGAAGCGCAGGCGTCCGACCCCCGAGGCGCCGCCGAGGAGAAACTGGCCCTGGACAACCACCGCGGCGGCCTCGACCCCGGTCAGGCGGAGCGTCTGCCTGGCCAGTCGCCCGTCGCGGTCGCTCTCGACGCCGGCCAGCGCTGCTCCTTGAACCGCGAATTCCCCCTGCTGGATGAGGCGCGGGTCGCGGAGCAAGGTCACCTCGCCGTCGAAATCAGGACCGACCTGGTAGCGAATCCGCGTGTCGACCAGCGCGTAGCCGAGTTCGACCGTCATCCAGTGGAGTTCTTCAACCTGCGTCGATTTGCCGGCGGCCGCTCTCCCCGTTTCCTGCCAGCGGACCACAAGCCGATCGGCGGGGCCGAGTTCCGCCAGAAGCTGGGAAGGCTCCTGCCGGCCGGTCACGCGCCCCAGCGCGGTGGGGACCGTAATCTGCGGTGCATCCGGGGGAACGGACAGTTCGAGGCGGGCCATCGCCAGGGGTGGAATCGTCAACTCGAAGCCGCCCGGATCCGCGCCATAGTTCGTCACGGGGCGAAGCGACAACTCCAGCCGGCACCAGTCGGTCTGCTCGGCATAGAACACCAGCGTGCCGTCCTCCTCCCACGCCGGCTCAATCTGGCGCCCGTCCAGTTTTGCCTGGTCGAGATTCCAGTGGTTCACCGAGGCGCCCAGAGGAATCTCAACGCGCTGCAAAGCCCCGATGATTTGGATATCGAAAACGGCCTTGAACTCGGTCAAGGCCAGCCGTTCGGTCGCGGTCTGCCAGCCCAGCCGGCCCCGGTAGGTGGCCGAATTGAGCAGCCATCCACGGGGTTTCTGATCCGCCAGCGAAGCCCGTCGCCAGAGCTCCGAATAGAAATCTTCGGAAACGTAATACTTGCCTCCGGTCGGCTGGCCTTGTTTGTCTACGGGCACGAAGACCAGCGGAGTCGGCGGGCTTTCCTCTGGAGCCGCTGCATCTTGCGCTCGGGCAGCGGCGCCGGACGCGAGCACCAGCAATCCTCCCAGGACCGCTTTTTGAAGAACGCCGGCCTGGCCGGGGTGCTTCGTCGCGACGATCCGCGCGGCCGGCCGAGGCCGGGACCTCGACAGGAGCCTCGCCCCGAGCCCCGCGATCCCGCCCCAGAAACCGGCGGAAAACCAGGCAGCCCAGCCGTCCGGGCCGTAGATCGCGGCCAGGGCAAAACAGAATGCGGGAACCATGCCGAGCGCCGGGCGCGCCGCGGCCGATCGCCACGTCAGGCCGGCGACAAGCAGAAACATCAACCAGAACAGGCATCGCAGCAGATAACGGTCAACGACAACGAGGTCGCCCTGGTTCCCATCGGCCAGGCCGATCACGCGAACGCTCCATCCCACGGTGTCTCTCGCCTCGTATCCCGCCGGCCCCAATCGGCTCCACGGCAAGACAGCAGTCGACGGCAGTCCCGCCCAGTCCGCTGCGGGAATCCATTGGAGCGATTCGCCCGTCCGCGCCGCCCGGGCGATCTCCGCTTGGCGGACCGGCGAATTCACCCACCACAATGCGTCGCCGGAAATCCGCTCGACGCGATTGCCTTCGGCCGCGGCCTTCTCCGCGGTGGTCAGCAGGATTCCCCGCCCGCTGACCACAAACGCCAATCCGACCGACTGCAACAGCGATGCCACCCGACCCGACAGGTCGTTTCCGGGCGGCGATGGAACCACCGTTCCCGGCAAAACACCGCGTTGCTGGAGCGCCTCCCAGTCAACGAGCAGGACCCCCTTGGTCTGCTGCTCCGACGTGTCGCCCAACATGCCCTTGACGGCCGGATGGGTCAGCAAGCTGCCCCAGTCGAGCCGCGCATCTGGATCGTGGCCTTGGCTGGCGGCGGTTCGAGCCAGAACCTGGAGCAAGCGCTGCCCCTTGCGGATCGCCAAATTCTTGTCCGTCGGGCTGCGGCGCGCGTGGTGCCACGAATCCGGCCCCAGCGGGTCAACCGGCTCGGCGCCCGTGGCCCGCGCCAACGGGCCCCAGAGCCGCCAAGTCCAATTGCCCGGAGAAGCCTGCCCAGAGTGAGAAGACCCCAGCGGCAGGGATTGACGTCCGGGCGGCAGCCAGGCGACCCAGCGCCGCGCGAGCACCGGCGCCTCCGGTTCCGGGAGCGGCGCCTCGAGTCGCTCGACAACCGACCAGGGGCCCGCCAACGTCCGAAAACTGATCGTCATCGTCTGGAATCGCCTGCGTGGATCGAGCCGCACGGCCAGGATACGGCCGCCGCCGGAGGACAACCCTTGCCAACGGGCGCGCTGGCCGTCGACGGCGATGTTCTCGATCTGCTCGATGCCGGTCGAAGGCGGCAGGTGCACGCGGAGCACGGGGCAGCCGACATTCTCCAGGTGATACTCCGCCACGTGCCGCCCGCAGCCGTTCGGTTGTAGCCGGGACTCAAGTTGGCAGTCCCAGGCCCAGACCGTGACGGCCGCCGGCCCGCCGGGATCGTTCGTCACGATGCTGATCGCCGGACCGTTGGCCATCTCCTGGCTAGGATCGAAACGGTAGGTCGCCCGCAACGGGGTCCGCGGCGCCAGTTGCGGGGCTTCCGAGATGACCGGAGTCAGGCCGAGGTTCTTGACGCGAGCCGGCGAATCTCCGCCGCAATCGACGGTCAGCACTCCCGTCTGCTCGACGGCCTCCGGCAGCCTGGCAAGCCCGATCCGCGTCGCCTCGGTCAGCCGCGAGGTCCGCGTGGCGCGGATTTCGAAAGGCTCGCTGCGGCTCGGGCGGAGCCGGATTTCCCAACGTTCCAGCGGGCTTGCCTCGGCCGAACCAGCGGCATCGTCCGCGCCGCCCGGCACGGCCGCCAACCGCGTCTGATCGCCCGCCGTGGCAAACCAGCGAATCCGGGCGTCGGGCCGATGGAGAAACTCGACGGCCAGGCGTTCCAGCCGCGCGGCCCCCGGATTGACGCGGAAGGTATAGGCTTCGGTCAACCTGCCGCCTCTGACCGATGCCGCCACGCGGACGTCGGCCGAATACCGGGAGCGCCGCCGTTGCAGCAAGAAGCTGAGGTTGCGGTCGGATCGGTCGTGCACGAAGACGAGCCCCCGCGGCGTCTCCGCGAAGAGCCGCAACTCCTCGGCCGTCATCGTCTGGGGCTCGCGGCGCTGGAGCGTTTCCTCGCCGGCCAGAACGATCTGGTAGGGCTCGGCGGCGCCCAAGGCGATCAGCCTCTTGCTGTCTGCATCCGGGGCGAACCGGACGGGAATGGCGTCTTGAAGGGTGTGCTTCCTCCCCACCGGCGACTGGAGCCGCCGTGCGGCGATGCTCAGCCGGATCGGGCACGAAGGCGAAACCGGCTTCAGCAGCTCGACGAGCAGCCGCCTCCCACCGGCCGCCTGCTCCACGCGCCAGTCTTTCAGCATTCCCGCCGGTTCGCACTGGACCGAATCGATGATCCACGAGCGCGTAACGGCCTCCTCGATGGAGTAACACTCGCCGTGGGCGACCTCGACGATCGCCGTCTGCCGACCGACAATCTGCCCGCCGCTCAGGTCGAGGGCCACGCCGTAATGGACTCGAGGCGGTTGCCGTTCCTGCCGGAGCATCACCTGGACCTCCGCGTCGGCCGCGAAATACTGCAATTCGATGATCTCGGCCGCGAGCGGATCAGTGCTCGTTCGGGCCCCGCAAATCCGCGCTCGCGACGGCAGCAGGTCCTCGACCGCCATGGGCCGTTCCACGGTCAGCGTCGCGGCGGCGCCGTGCCAGAACAAGCTCTCGCAAAGGACTCTCGGCAGGCGCCATTTCTCCCCCGTGCGGACCGGCGCCAGGGCGGTCAATTTCAGTTCCCGGCCGATTCCTCGCAGCGGCGAATCCGGTTCGACAACGATCCGCGTCAGCGGACCGTCGCCGGAGGTGGCAATCGACCAGGGCACCGGCTTCTCGCCGTCGCGCACGGAGATCAACTCCAGTTCCGGATCAATCGCGATCTGAAACTGGTGGAGCGGCTGGCCCAGGATATCGAAGCGCAGCGCCGCGGTCAGTTCCAGGCCGCCTGGGGCAAGATTGTAGGCGAACGTCTGTTTCAGTTCCGTCAGTCGACGATGGCCCTCCGGGTCGTTCTCCGAGGTGATCCTCAGGAAGATGCGGCTCTGTCCACCCAGGTCCATCTCCCAGACACGCACTCCGTCTTTGACGGCCCCCTTGCGAAAAACGACACTCTCCGGGGCAATCGGGATCGTGTCCTGGGGGAGGGTGAGCGCAAGCTGGGTGGCGGGAGAGGCCGGCAATCCCAGCTCGAACTCGATCGCCCCGAGAATCCCCACCCGGCCCCGCAACGTCCAGTCCAGTTCGAGCACACCGTCATGATCGACCCGCAACTGGAGCTGGCGATTCGCCCCGAGGCCGATCCGAGCCGTTTCGCCGTCGCGGTCCGCCCAGGCGGACCTCAAGATCGACAGATTGCAGGGCGCGAACGAAAGACTGGCCCCTTGGGGGGAGAGCTGGCGGACCTGAAGCAGGGCGTGTCCGTCGACCAGTTCGCTGCCCTCCAGGCGGGCCTCGTAGCGGGCCGACGCGATGACCGCGCCTCCCGCGTGGGCGGGCCGCGACGCCAGGCTATTGGCCAGCGCGACCTTCTCGTGAAACTCCGCCGGCTCCATCGGGAAATAGGCGGGCTTGCCCGTCGGCCGCCATTGATCCTCCTTCTCGGCCGGCGCGAAGATCGTGCGATATTGCAGCGGCCCGACGACGCTGGCGTTCTGACCGGCTTCCTGTCCGCTCGCCGCCGTCGCCCAGGCAGCGAGGGCCAGGCCCAACCAGAGCCGCGCCGTCGCGGGCAACCGCTTCTGAGTCGGAGGATGAAGGGAAAAGCGGCCCAACACCAGACCTCTCTTGACGTTCGTCGTCGACTTGACCTGTCTTGATTTGACGCCCTGATCAACCATCCCGGCTGGCGGCGCCGCCCGCGTCCACCTCGGTCGCCGTCAGGCGATGGACCTCCGAATCCGGCTCGGCAGGCGGCGGATGCGCGGACTCCTCTTCCAGGACGAGACTTGTCGCCTCGCGCCGCGGCGCGCGCCACCGCTGGCGGGCCACGCCGCGATAGAGCACCGCCCCCAGCAGCGACAACACAAACCCCAGCCCGGCGGCTTGAATGAACAGTAGACTGGCGCCGGGCCAACTCGCGGCCGCGCCGACCGCCGCGACGAGCAGGATCAATCCGAAGGCCGGGTTGCGCACAACCGGAACGTAGATCACCAACAAGCCGGCGAGGAGGACCAGCCCCGACGCGGCGGACACGATCCACGTCCGGCTCGCCGTGCAGAGCTCGCGCGGCTCGGCCGGCCCGAAGTTGCTGAACAAGTAGCGGCTCGTCGCGTCGGGCACCGACACATCGCGCACGCCGCCCACCCAGTCTTCCAGATCATTCTGCTCCTTGATGGGAATCCGGCCCCACCAGACATCGCTCCAGCCCCACTCGTATTCCGGCACGCATCCAGCGGGAGCGGCAATCACATGCTCGCTGCGCGGGAGAACCAACTGCCAATAGGTCCGCCGGGCCCAGATGCCGTCGTCCACCCTTGGCATGTCCAGCAGCATCCAGCCTCGCGGGGGACGCGGTTCAGCAAAGTGGTAATAGACTTCGAGGACATGCGCGCCCGGCTCCTGCCAGCGGGGCAGCACGACGCGAACGCGGCGCTCCGATGGCACGTCAAATTCCACCTCCTGACCGTCCAGCAGGGCCCGCGCGGAGCCAAGGTCGGCCCCCTCGGGCAACGCCACGGTGAGGTGCCGCCGGTCGCTGACGAACCGGTAGACCGCCCGATCGCGCCGTTGCCGTTCGGTCATCCAGGTCTGCACCCACGCCAGGTGGACGACGGCGTTGCCGAACGTGTCCGGGTCCTCCTGATGAACGCCGAAGACGATTCGCGGCTGCACGCTCTCCGCCGAGAAGAGCATGCCCGCCTGGCCGCTGCCGGTGTCCAGCCCGTTGCGGATCTCCTGCCACCTGCTCTCGCGGCACCAGACACCGACGCCCTCCCGGATCGTCAGGGCAACGCGGTTCCCGACAAGCACCCCGCCGGCCGGCATCACCAGCGGGACAACGCACAGCACGCTCGCCGAAGGCTGGAGCTTGGGCACCGCCACGGAAAAACCGGCCACCACTTCAAACCGCCCAAGCCTCGCCGCGGGCAGCACGATCTGGCGGACGACAAGATCGTCGTCACCACTCTCCTGCGGGGCCGCCACCGCGGCCACCGCCTCTCCGTCGACGAAGAATTCCAGGCGGTCGGACTCAGCCAATTCCCTCGGCATTTGAATCGCCAGCGACGTGGCTGGCTCGTATTTCACCTCGTAATTCAGCCGCTGGCGGACACGGGCTTCGTCGGGCCCGATGCTCACCTCGGCAAGCGTCTCGACGGAGACCTCCTGATGGCGAACGCGAATCATCGCTGCGAAGACCGCCTCCCCCGTCTCGCTCCGGTAAAACAGCGGCTCCTGCTGCATCTGCGGCAGTTCCATCGGCGGCACAACCTGCTGCTCCTGCAAGCCACGCATGTTCGCCGCGTCCGGTCTGAGGTCGACGTTGTCTGCGGGGAGAACCACCACCGCGGCGCCGCGCAGCGAATTGACCAGCGGATGCGGCAAGGCCAGGGAGATCGCCCCCTTGTCCAGCTCGATCGCACGAGAAGCCTGGAGGCGGAGTTCGAACTCGACCATCGCCCCTTCCTCGAGTTCGATCGTCAACACACCCGACTCGTCGACCTGGGACTCCTCGGCAATTACGAGTTGCTCCGGGCTGAGTTGCTCCAATTCCCAACCGTTCATCGCGATTGTCAATCGATAGGCCTTCTTGCCGTGGACCGCGTACTTGAGCGTCGCATCCAGCCGCGCCATGCTCTCTTCAATCGAGATCACATAGCGGGGCTCAACGCTGACGCGTGTCTGCTTGGGAAAGACCCGCGCTGCCAGGCTGAACGGCTGTTCGTAATAGCGGAAGGCCGCGATCAGATCCTCCGCCTGGAGATCCTTCGGAACATCCGATACCTGCTCCGCCCCCAGCCCCACGTCGTACCGCACATCCCATTCGCCCCGGGCGCGGACCGCGACGGTTCCCGACTGCCGGATCGCGCCCAGGACCTCGAAACCAGCCAGGACGAACTGCCCGTCGACGGACGCCTCCGCGTCGCACGCCGCGCGGAGCCTGATCTCGGTCGACCCCTCGTCACCGAGGGGCTCGGAAAAACGCACCTCAACCACGCGGCCCTCGCTGGCCTCCAGGTCCTCGGGAACCGCCTTTTTCTCGACGACATAGCCTTCATAGACCTCCTCGGACAAGACCGCGCCGGGCGGCAGGCGGACTTCGATTCCGGCCAGATCGCGGCCGTGCGCCCGAACGGCCAGCCGCGCTTCGAAATCCACGCTGCGGCGCTCCACGGTGGCGACGATCGTCCCGACGGTCGTGAGCACCGGAGAGACCTCGCTCGGACTGCCGTTGGCGCTCCGCCACGTCAGGTCCAAATCGCCGCGCAGCCCCCGCACGGTCAACTCCGTCGTGTCTTCATCCAGAGCGATCGGCGTCTCGAGAATCGCCCCGTTGGAGACTTCGGCGACGGCGTTGGCCATCGGAACGGTCAGCTTCAACTCCGAGACCGTCGCTCGTGGAACGGACAGAAGCAGCCGCCTTTCCCGCCCGGCTCCGGAAATCGGCGTGACAAAGCTCAAGTTGACCTCCTCGGTGGCCTCCTGCCCGGTCCCCCGCAGCCAGAGGATGTAATCTCGCGGGTCGCCCGACGTCGACTCCTGGTCGGTCTGTTCAGGCACGGTGATCAGGGGACCGCCGGACAGGCCGTTGCCGGGCAGGGTGCGGAGCGCCGCTTGCCCAAACCGCAGCGGCACGCGGACCCAGCCCTCGCTCCGCACGACGACCGACAATTTCACGTCCAGCTCGACGCGATCCTGGTCAGCCCGACCCGTGGCCAGAAGCGACTGGATTGTGAAATCTGGAGTCTGGTCTTGTTCCCTGAGTGCCTGCGAATCGAGGTAGATCTGCCGGAACTTGTCCATCGTCATGCCCGGATAAGGCACGAGCCGGCCGTCGACGTCCATCAAGTAGACCGTGTCCAGCTCAGCCCGCCGCGCCGGGCTGGCGGATCCGGTTTCCGCGGACGTCTGCGGAGCGGGAGTCGGCTGGGCCGGCGCCGGCTGGGCGGATGGCTCGGAATCGCGGGCTTCAGCGGGCGACGACTCCGAAGCGGGCGGCGATGCGGACGCGGGCGGCTCCTTCGGGCTGCTGCCGGCCTGGTCCTGCGCAGCGGCGATCAGACACCCAAGAATCAGATGGGCAATCAGTCCAGCGATAAACCGGTTCCGCCTCAACATTGGCTTCCTGGAGACAGTGTCGCAATCGAGCGTCGCAGTGCTCGACACACTGCGCTGCCCGGTCGATTGAGAAGAGTCGCGCGGAAAAGGAGTATCCCTCTAGTCTACCCAGACCTCCTGCAATCTTGAAGAACGAAACGCCGGCGATCGGCAAGGTTCACGATCCAAGGTTCGAATTCCCTCGGTTGGGTGCTCCCGGTGAAGGGGTTATTCCTGCCCACTCTTGGCGATTGAGAATTGGGCCGGGAAGCTTGTCCAACGATCCACCACAAATCGGCCGAACTGTTGTTCCTTGAACGATTTGGGGATTGTGCTCACCCCCCCCGCCGAGCCGCCAGTTGCCTCAGTTGCTCCATCAGCGACCGATTGGCGGCCGAGAAGAGCCTACCTCGCTCGACGAGAAATCCCCCTCCATCTGGGGAATCGATCACGCCACCCGCTTCTTTGACGATCAAGGCTGCCGCGGCGACATCCCAGATTCTCGTGCCGTAGTTCCAGGCCACGTCGAAACGTCCGGCCGCAACATAGCAATGGTTCAACGCGGCAGAGCCGGTGCGACGGATTGCCTGGCATGCGCCGAGTGCTTGGCGGAACAGTCGCAAGTCGGGATCGTCCGGTGTGACGACATTCGGGAGGCCAAAGCCGGCCAGGCTTTGAGAGAGGTCAGCGACGCCGCTGGTCCGGATCGGTTCGCCGTTGAGCCAGGAGCCGGCCCCGGCTTTGGCCGTGTAGCATTCGTCGCGGAGCGGGTCAAAGACAGCCCCCACGAGCAGGGTCCCGCGGTTTTCCAGGGCCAGCGAGACGCAGAAATGCGGAACTCCGTGGGCAAAATTCGTTGTTCCGTCGAGTGGGTCAACGATCCAACGGTACTCGGCCCCGGCCGGCCGGCCGTCCGTTGCCGGCTGTCCCTCCTCGCCGATGAAATCGTGGTCGGGAAACGCCCTGGCAACGGTCTGGCGAACCAACTCCTGACTGGCGAGATCGGCCTCGGTAACCAGGTCTCGCGGGCCCTTTTCGCGGACTGTGGCTCGGCCAAACAGCCCCGTCAGCACCGCGCCCGCCCCGCGCACCGCCTGCTCGCATATCGTCAGAAAGTCTTCCATGCCAAACCTTTAAGTGCACCGGCCTATCCCGCGAACGTTGTTGATTGTAGCCGCCGGCGCCCACAATTCCAGCCCCGCGCGCGAAAACGACCGCGGAATCGCCGCCTACAGAATTTTTTTTGCCGTGGAATTGTGCGAAAAACTATGGACAAGACCACCAGAGTTGGTATGATCAAGTACAGGTGAGAAGGGGGCAATTGGATAGTCATGGAAAGGCGGTCCACTCCAATTCCAATCCTGTCCCATCCATCCACTTTGATTATAGGGAACGCTTCTTAGGCGCCATCGGCCTCTTCTCTGTTCCGGCCCCGCCGTTTCGCTCTGACTGCGAGCGGCGGGGTTTTTTGTTCTCACTTGGCTCGATTCACCTCGCATGACATCTCATGATCCGACGCGGATGGCAATTGACCTCATCCCGTGCGCAGTGGCACAGCGACTCCCTGACGCTCGCATTTGACTGGGCGCAGCCTGAATTCGGGCTTGGCCTGACGCATGCCTCCCTACCTACGGCATGCACGCCGCGGTTGTTCGGCCTGATTCTCCCGGTCCGCCAAGAATCCGAGGACCCCTCCCGCTTGCCGCTGTTCGCCTGCGGCAACCTGCTCTCCGCCACCTATGACGCCGCGGAGTCGTTCCCGGTCCAGATAAATGTCGCCTGGCGCGTCGGGGCGCCGTCGCCGCACTCCAGCCTGATGATCGTCGATGCCGTCTTCTCGATCTCTACAGAGAAGCTGAATGCCCAGGGCCGGTTCGCCATCCGTTCCGTGCTCCCGGCCGTCGAGGTCCTCACCGCGGCGGGGCCGCTCGACACGGCCTGCTGGAAGACGTGGACGCCTGCGCCGGAAGACCCGCCGTGCGCAACGGAGTCTCCGGCGGTGCTCTTTCGCTTGCCGGGCGAAACGTTCAGCTACCTGGAGATCGCCGATCCGGTCGATTCCCGCTGCTGCCGATTGAGCGGGCAGGGACCTGCCACGGTTGGCCTGGATCGCGGGCTGTTCGCGACTACCCTGGAAAAGGGCGTGATCCTTCGCGCGCGAGTCCGAGGCGTCTTGCTCGATCAAGCGGAAGACGTGCGGAGCGCCGGCGCGGCTTACGCCGATTTCGTCGGGTCCGCACCGCCCCTCGGCCGCTGACCGCAGCGCTCACCTCCGCGGCAACTCCCTCTGGACAATCCTAGGACAAACCGTGAACGCTCCTCTGATCACCGAGAATTTCCTGCTCCACGGCGACGCCGCCGTGCGACTCTATCACCAGTACGCCCGCGAGATGCCGATCCTGGACTACCACTGCCATCTCCCACCCGACCAGATCGCGAGCGACCACCGCTTCGACAATCTCGCGCAGATCTGGCTCGCCGGCGATCATTATAAGTGGCGGGCGATGCGCGCGGCCGGGGTCGACGAACGGTATTGCACGGGCGATGCCTGCGATCGGGACAAGTTCCAGAAGTGGGCGGAAACGGTCCCCCGCACGCTCCGCAACCCCCTCTACCACTGGACGCACCTGGAGTTGAGCCGCCCGTTCGGCATTCGCGATCGGCTGCTCGGCCCCGAAACCGCCCAGGGCATCTGGGAGGAGTGCAACGCGCGACTTGCCGAGGAGGGCTTCTCTTGCCGGCGGATCATGGAGCAAATGAACGTCAAGGCCGTCTGCACGACCGACGATCCCTGCGACAGCCTCGAACATCATCAGGCGATCGCCGCGGACGCCACGTTCGCGGTGAGGGTCCTACCCACCTTTCGGCCGGACAAGGGCATGACCCTGGACAACCTGGCGGTGTTCAATCCCTGGGTCGACCGGTTGGCCGCGGCGGCCGACGTGGAGATCCGCGACTTCACCACCTTCATGGAGGCGATCCGGCGGCGGCACGAGCACTTCCACAGGGTCGGGGCCCGGCTTTCCGACCACGGTGTCGAAACCTTCTACGAAGCCTTTGCCACCGACTCGGAGATGGAGACGATCTTCGCAAAAGCCCGCTCCGGACGGGAGATCTCCGCCGAACAAATCCGCGCGTTCAAGTCCACGATGCTCTACGAATTCGCTCTGCTCGATCACGAAAAAGGCTGGACGCAGCAGTTCCATATCGGAGCGCTCCGCAACAACAATTCCCGGAAATTCGAGCAACTCGGCCCCGACACGGGCTTCGACTCGATCGGCGATTGGCCCGTGGCGGTCGGCCTTTCCCGGTTCCTCGATCGCCTCGACCGGCAGGGACGGCTGGCCAAGACGATCGTCTACAACCTCAATCCGGCGATGAATGATGTCCTGGCGACGATGATCGGCAACTTCCAGGACGGCACGACGCCGGGCAAGATGCAGTTCGGCAGCGGCTGGTGGTTTCTCGATCAGAAGGACGGGATGGAGCGGCAGCTCGAAACGCTCTCCAACCATGGCCTGCTGAGCCTGTTCGTCGGCATGTTGACCGACAGCCGTTCCTTCCTTTCCTACACGAGGCACGAATACTTCCGCCGCATCCTCTGTAATCTGCTGGGCGGTGAGATGGATCGCGGCATCCTGCCCGCCGACTTCGACCTGGTTGGCCCGATGGTTCAAGATATCTGCTACCGCAACGCAGCCGACTACTTCGGTTTCGAGCTGGCATGACCTTCCCGTGACGGCCATCACCCCCCTCGCGCGAGGGCATTTCTGGAAAAATCCCCCGCGTCGCGCGATTTTTCCGACAAAATTCGGTTTCCGAGGGGAACCTTTTCGATTCTCGGGGGTCTACCTATAATTCCGAGACACGTTCTGTCTTCAAACCGCGCAGGGCGCAGAGGTTGACCCATGGCGAGCTTCGCACGCACGACGACCGTCCGGAAATTCGATGTCCGCGACAATCGCAAGCACTTCGGTGCCGTCGTTCGCATCGTCGTCGCGCCCATGGCCTCGTTGCGCCTTCGTCAAATCGCGCGGTTTCTTCTTGCGCGGCTCGGTCAGCGCATCGCCGATCGGCAACTGGCCCTCAGGGGCTGGCATGGCCATTCCAGCACAGCCGGCCTTTGGGGGCAGCCCGCCAGTCTGGTGTGGTTGCGCCTGGTTCCGGCGTGGCGCGGCCTGATGCCGTGTCCCGCGAGGCTTCCCAGCAGGTTCTGACCGGTCGACGGCTGAGCCAGCATTCATTAAGGAAGCAACTCGCGAGCGGACGCGGCGGGCGGACCGGGAAGGGGACATCGTGCATGTCCCGGACCCGTGTCTTCTTGGCGCGGCCGGCGCTTCTTGATCCCGAACCGAGCACACTGCAAGAAGAGAATCCCGTGATGTTATCCGAACCGTTGGAACGAAATCAGACGGACCAGCCGGTGGCCCAACTGGTCCTGGCGGCCCAAGGCGGCAGCCGCGACGCCTTCGAGCAGCTCTTCGAGCGGTTTCGGCGGATTGTCCACGTGACGGCCTACCGCCGGCTGGGCAACGAGGCCGAGGCCCAGGAGCTCTGCCAGGACGTTTTCGTCCAGGCTCTGCGGAAGCTGGATCAATTGCAGGATCCCGCCTGCTTTGGAGGTTGGATCCGCGCCATCGCCTCGCGGATGGCGATCAATCGAGCGGTCCGCGCGCGGCCGATGGCCTCGCTCGATGCCGGCGGCGTCGCGCCGCGCGGCGTCGAGACGGAGACGCCGCTGACCCGGATGATCCGCGAGGAGCGCTGCGAGCAATTGCGGCGCGGCCTCGGCCGGCTGTCGAACATGGATCGCGACACGCTCACGGCGTTCTACTTTCGCGGCCGGAGCCTGATCCAGATGAGCGACGAATTCAACTCGCCGGTCGGCACGATCAAGCGGCGGCTGCACGTCGCCCGCAAGCGGCTGGCCCGGCAGCTGGAGACGTTGGCCGCCACGTGAATCACGAACAAAGGCCGCCGCCCGCGGAACGATCCGCCGGCGACGGCCTGCCCTGTTTAAGGCGCCGGGCTATTGGCTGCTGATCCCCAGCCGCTCTTCTTCCTCTTCCTGGATGATGATCCGCGGAGTGACCATCATCATCAGGCTTTGGGTTTCGCGCCCGATCCCCACATTCTTGAACAAGCGATTCACGTACGGCAGCTTGTTCAGCATCGGCACGCCGAACTCGCTGCGGCCCTCGCTCAGTCGCTTGATCCCGCCGAGCAACACCGTGCCGCCGTCCGGCACGCTTACGGTCGTCGTCACCGTGACGTAGGAGAACGTCGGCAGTTGCACCGTGGTGCCGCTCCTGGTCGACTGCTTGTTCGACGACTTCTTGGTGTTGTCGTTCGGCTCATCCTGGATGCCGTCCGCCGACGTGCTCTCGGTGGTCGTCTCCGAGCCGGTGAACTGGAAGGTGTTCACCTCGCCGATCTTGCTGAAGAACGGCACGACGGTCAGGCGGACGAACCGCCGGTCGTCGGAGACGACGGCCTGGACGGTCAGGAAGGTCCCTTCGTTGAGGACGACGATCACCGGCTGCTGCGCGGCGGCGAAATCCCCCACGACCGGCACGACGCTGATCACGAACGGGCTTTGCGACGTGTCGGAAACGTAGGCCTGCTGGCCATTGAAGAGCGTGACCTTGGGGGCCTGCATGACGTTGCTTCGGCGGTCGCCCTGCGCGGCGGCGATGAAGAAGAACGCCTCGATTTCGCTGAGGATCGCGAAGCCCATCTGGGCCCCGGCCGAGGCGTCGAACCCGCCGAACTGCGGCACGGCCAGGCTGAAGCTGTTCTGCGTGAAGGGGATGTCCAGGTCGGCCGAGAACACGCCCGGCTGCTGCATGCCCACGATCACGCTGCGATCGTGATCGACGTCGCGAGTGTTCCGCGTCGGCTCGACGCTCGGGTCGATGTCGCCATCCTCCTCGTCGTCGATAATTCGCCCGAAGACCTGGAACGGGCGATCGATGTCGTCGTCGAGATCGAAGTCGAAGTCGACGCCGATCCGCTCGAAGAAGTTGTCATTGAGCGTGATGAAGCGGACTTCGATCGTGACCTGGAGGTCCTGCATGCGGCGGAGTTGTTCGAGCAGATCGACGATTTCCTCGTGGACCTCCTCCGTCTGCCGGATGACCAGGCTGAGATTCGTCTCGAAGGGGGCGACCGATCCCGGCCCACCCACGTCTTCCCAGGTTTCCGGCTGGATCGTGGCCGTGATCAATTGGATCAGGCTGTCGAAGTCGGCCATCGCCCCGCCGCCCGCACCGCCCGGACCGAAGCCCATCGGCATCGTCGTCGGGCTGGCGCCGGTCATGCCCGGGCTGCCGGTCATCTGGGCGAGGATGCTCTCGTTGATCTTGCCGCTGCCGCTCGAACCGCTGCGGTTGGCGACGACCGCCATCGGCGAGGCCATCGGGCCGCCGTAGCCGCTGCCTCCGAAGCTGACCCGCGAAAGGCCTTCGTTCAAGGCCCCGGACAGCCCCATCCCCGTACTCGGCACGAAATTGGGGATCGGCACGACGAGGTCCGCCACGTTGTAGGTCTTGATATAGGTGTCGCCGCTGCGCATCTGCTCACTGGTGATCTTGAGGACTTCGTCCTTGATCACGTAGCTCAGGTGCAGTGGTTGCAGGATCAGGTTCAGCGCGCTTTTCAGAGCGACTTCCTGCGAGAGGTTGATCGTCACCGGATCCTCGGTCGTGACCGCCTCCTGCTGCAACCCCTGGGGATCGAGGTAAACGTTCACGCCGGCGAGCTTGCTCAGGTACTCCATCACGTTCGCAAACGGCTCGCCCTTGAACTCCAGGAGCACGGGCGTCTTCAGCCGCCGCTCGATCTCCATTTCCGCTTCCGTCCGCTGGCGGAGCGGTTGCTCGCGGGACCCTTTTCGCCGGGCGATCCGGTCCCAGTCCGTTGGCCAGCGGAGCGGATTCGAATCGTCGCCGAAGGGCACCGAGGCGCGATCCACGGCAAGCAGCTCGTCGACGAAACCGCGCTCCTTCATGTCCTGGATCGACTGGTTGGCGGCCATCCGCCGGATTGCCCGGGAAGTCATCGCCAACTGCTCGGTGATCGGATCGTTGGGAGCGAGTTCCTTGGCCCGCTTGGCGACCACCTCGGCTTCCTCGTAACGCTGCTCGTGGATCAGCAGGTTGTGCCGATCGACCATCTCCTTGAGCTTCTGCTGCCGCTCGAGCGTCATCTGCTGCTCTTGCTCGATCTGGCTGAGAACTTGCCGATTCCGCTCGTCGAGCTCGATCCGCGACTTGTTCTGCTTGATGTAATTGGCCGTATCGAGGAGGGCCCGGTCGACCTGCCGAAGGAGCCTGTCCCGCGAGGCGGGATCGAGCCCGGCCGCCTCCACTTTGGCCTTGGTCTCTTCGAGCAGTTTCAGCGCGGCGTTCGGATCGGTTGCCCGCAGCCGTTCCGCCTCCCGCGCCTGCTGGGCGATCTCGACGCTCACCTGGCGGGCGACCAGCGCCGCCTTGGCCGCGGCCTCGTCGATGATCGACGCCGGCTGGCCGGGATTCTGTCCGGACGGCTGCGCGGCGTCCAGCAATTGCAGCATGTCTTGCAGCCGCTGCTGCGTCATCGGATCCAATTCCTGCGCATGGGCGGCCGCCTGTTGGAACAGGCTGCGAGCCGCTTGCGTGTCGTGTGCCCGAAGCGCCGCTTCGCCCTGCTGGAACAACTGGAACCCGAAGCCCGGAGCGGCTTGAGGAACCTCGCCGGCCGGCGGCGTCGGAATGGGCGGCGCCGGCTGCGCTGCCTGGACGAGCGCGTTCCGGGTTGGATCAGCGCCGGGATCATAGACGGCTCGAGTCGCCTCCGTGCTCGGATAGGGCGCGGGCGCCGGCACGAGATGGCCCGCCTGAACGACGCTGCTCGGCGCGGCTTGGGCGGCCAGCCCCGCGGCCGGCGGTGCGGAGCGCGACTGCGACCGCACGGTCTCGATCCTCTGGAGCATCAGCTGGGGATTCATTTCATAGGCGTTGAAGGCGACGCGCATCCGGGCGGCTGCCTGGGCGAGCCGTTCGGCCTCGCCATAATCGTGCCAACGCAACAGTCCCTCGGCTTGCTCGAGCAGGCACTTGGCGTGCAGCCGTCGATAGGCATCGGTCCCCTCGCGCTGTGCCCGCTGAGAGTTCAGATCGGCATACGAGGCGATCAGGGCCTCGACGCGGGCAGGGTTGTCGTCCGCGGAACCGTAGGGCACGTTCAACCGGGAGGCCTCTTCCAGCGCCCGCCGGGCCTGCCGCACGTCGCCCATCGCCAGATGCCGGCGTGCCGTCAGCAACAACTGGTCGCTTTGGGCTCGCGTCCCAACCGGTGCCGCGCCGTGCGCGGGCAAAGCCGCCGGCGCTGGAAGCGGCTGGATGCCTCCGGTCGAGGCGGCGCGGAACGGATCGTTGGGAACAGGCGTCTGGGAGGAGCCGATCCCCAACAGCCCGCCGCTCCGCGCTCCCGCCTGCCGCTTCCGCTCCAGTTCGGTTCGCGCCTTGGCCGGCGTCAACCCCATGGGCAGGACCCCGTAGTCAACTCCCAACGCTTCCGCCTGGGCAATCAACGATTCGGCTGCCACGAAGTTGTCTTCCTGGATCGCCATGCGAGCTCGGGCGAGCAAATCGTCGCTCTGGCGGCGCGCATCAACTCCAGAAAGGCGGCCGGCTTGCCCGTTCTGGATTCCGCCCACTGGCGGCTGCCCGGCTTGCACTACCGCCATGGAGAAACCCAGCAGCAATGCCAGCGGGCCGGTGAGGATTCTTGCGGTCGGTTTCAACACGATTCTCCTTTCGAGACTCGCAGAATTCCGTGCGGTTTCGGACGAGCTTGTATCTGAACGCTTCCCTGTCCAGCAAGTTCTTGGCGTGGCACCCCGCGAGGCGACCCGCATCGCCCCACATCTCGCCACGTCCGACTCGTACCAGGGGGCCTAAAATGCCCCTGACGCGAAGCCGAACAGAGGAAGCCCGCCATACATCTTCCGGGATTTTGCAGAAGAGAGGGGTTAAATACTCGCAGCGTCGAAACCGGTCAAGGGCACTTGCCGACAATTTCTGGCGGGCAGCCGGAAAATCGCCGAAACGGGCCGCTCCGCCGCCGTCGGCAGCGCCGATCGCGAGCGTTCAGCAGAGCAAGTGGGCAAGATGCCGAGAATGAGCAGCCAGCGGGATTCCGAACGGCGGCGCGGCGGGAGAGACCACACGGCGATCGCCGGCGGAAAGAAAAGACGCGGGCCCGCGCCGCTCCACGGCGGCTCGGGCTCGCACTCAGCGAGAAAAACGGTTGTTGGCGGAGCGGCCCCGGGCCTTCAGCGTTTGCCGATCACGGCATCGCTCCGCCCGGCATGGCTCCGCCCATTTCCCCGCCGATTCCCTCAAAGCCTTCCGCCCTCGCCGGCGGTTTCTCAACTTCCGGGGGATTGTAGACGACCCATTCCTCGTGGTCATCCAATTCGTCTTGCATGACAAGATTGCCGGCCGGGTCCATCAACAGGAATCGCCCCCCCTCCTTCAGGTCGCGATCCTTGCCGATCAACGATTCTCCGCCCAAGAAATCCAGCACGAGCATCTCGGTCACGTAGTCCACCTTTTCGGCCGGCTCTTGAGGCTGGCGCTTCTTGGCAGCGGGGCGCTGCATCCCGGCCGCCTCCGCGCCATAGCCCATCGGATCGAAGCCTTCCCCGCCCATCATCTCCATCCCAGCGGCGCCGTACGGCGGCATCCCACCAGGTGGATTGTCTTTGGCAACTTCCACCCCGAGGAAATTCAAGACCTGCCCGCGATCGACTTCGAACTCCTCGGCGACCTCCTTGCCGTTCGCACTGTCGAAATGCACCGCGACGATCGATCCCCGCGGCGGCACATTGATGTTCAGCGACGGTTTTACGGGCCCCGCCAAGACCCGGCTGTCCATGGGCACCCGAATCGTCCTGCTATCCTCGCTCCACGGCGCTTCCACGAAGGTCGATTCCGCCAGTGTCTCATCGGCCAGGTACTGGATGGGCAATTCGTAGTTCGGATTGGCAAGCCGCAGCATCACCCGATAGCGATAGTACTTTCCAGGCTCGACCGAGAAATCGAAGAAACGGAATAGTTGGTGCTCGGGGATCTCGCGCCGCTGCATGCCCATTCCATACCCGCCATACCCCCCCTCCATGCCGCCAAGCGCCATGCCACCCTCGGCGCCGTACCCAAAGCCCCCCCCCGCACCGCCATACGCGCCATAATCCTGCTCGTAGGCCATGCCGTAATCCATCCCGGGCCCCCCCTCGCCAACGCCCCCATACGCCCCGCCGGACGCGGCACCCGCCATGCCGCGAAGCCGCGGATCGCGCAACTTCGTCGGGTCGTCCTCGATCTTGTCGATGTCCAACTCCGGCAGTTTGGGCGCTTCCATCTGAAAATAGCGAGGAATCTGCGGCTCGTGCGCAATCTCCTCGCCGAACACCTTTCTCACCATCGGCGGCAGCGGAAAGGCCATCGGAACCATGTTGGGAACGGGTGGATGGAGGAATTTTGGGAAGATCACTTCCGGCTGGGCGCCGGCCCAAGCTCGCGTCTTGACCAACTCCCGGACCACGTTGATCGGTTTCCAGTCCTCCGGTTGCGGATCCACGCCGGGAGTAATCTCAGCACGATGCACCTGGTAGTGGATATACTGGGGCACATCCCGCCGCGGATCCTTCAGCTCTGCGTTCCGAAAGACTCGGCCGTATTCGTGCCACTGCTTCTTATACGGGAGAAGCCCCGTCAGAACGACCCAGCGCTGCCCCTTGACGTTGCCCGGCGCGTCCATCGCCATCCCCCCCCCCTCGGCGCCGTAAGCCGACGGCATCGCGGCCTCGGCCCCAACACCCACCGCCGCCCCGCCGCCGACTCCCGCCGTCGACAGTTGAATCCCGCCGAACCCGGTCGCCGCCCGCAATTCCTCCAGCGGAAACACTTCCGGCTCGGTGCGGAGCGTCGCGCCCGGAAACAACGGATGCATCCACCGCAGCGGCAGACCGTAGGGGCTGGCAAGCACATCGTCGTCGATACCGCGCGCGATGTCCTCCCAGTGCGGCAACGTGACCCTCTCCTTCAGCGGCGGCTTCGGTTGCTTGATCGTGGTTTCCGCCTGCACCGACGCCTCTTGGAGTTCGTCGGGCTTCAAGGCAAAATCGCCCTGAAGCCCCATCGATCGAGCGACCAGAAGAACGAACAGCGCCACGACGATCCCCAGCACGGCCTTTTCAATGTGGTTGAGGATCAAGCCCTTGATCCCACCGCTGCCGAGATTCAGTTTCTTTTTCATCGTTCGGATTCCTGACTGGTCCGTGTGTCACGGAATGGCTTTCTTTCGATCCTTCACGAAACAAACGTCGCGACGATCACGGTGTGCCTCCACCGGCTGCTCCGGCTGGCGGCGCTGCGGCTGCCGGCGCTGCGGCTG
>JAAYCB010000017.1 GCA_012744395.1 Pirellulaceae bacterium | reverse complement strand
CGGGTCTCTCCCCGGCCCCGGGTCTCTCCCCGGCCCCGGGCGGCTTGTCGCCCGGCGGCGGGTCATCCGCCGGCGCTTCGACCCGCTCTTGCGGCGGCCGGCGCCGCCGGGCGAGTTCTCGCTGGAGATACGATCGGTCCGACTTGCTCAACCTGGCGGCCGGGACGGAGATCACCGAACCGTCGCGTTTTTTCAGTTGCGCGCTCCCCTCGGCGAAACCGACCAGCGCCGCCTCGACATGAAACTGGCCGGTCGCGTCGGTCCAGGTGCGGTAAGCGTCCTCTTCGTTGCCGGGATCGGAACTTGCCTTGCCCCAGGGAGCGGCCCAGAGCAGAGCCAGCAGCACGGCGGCGGAAATCAGCCAAGCAGGGAAATGGCGGCACACGGCATGGACTCCGTCAAACGGGCCGGGAGGGTGTACAGCGGCCAAACAGCCTCATTCTATCCTGAATCGGTGGCGAGAGCATTATCTGGAGAAAAACCGTTCAACGGAAGCCAGCCCCCAAGCGCGGTTTGGAGTGCGGCGGTTCATTGCCACTTTGGCCCCGGTGTGTCTTGGGGAGGGACGGACGAGGCCAGCGGCAGCCGACCACACTCCGCAAGAAACCGCCCGATGCTGCCGATGGCCTCCTCTGCCTCGGGCAGGACCTGCGCGAAGACGTGCCAGGCGTGGAACATGTCGGGCCACGTTTCGATCCGAGCGGAGGAGCCGGCCGCCCGGGCCTTGTTCACATAGCGCCGCGCATCGTCGAGCAGCATCTCGGTCTGGCTGGCGTGGATCAGGATCGGCGGCAGGCCGCCCAGGTCGCCGAAAATCGGCGAGAGGAGGGGACTCTGCGGATTGATCCGGTTGCCGATCCACAACAGCCAGAGCATCACGGGCCGCGGCAGCCGCAGCAAGGGTTGCAGGGCCCGCCGCAGCATCGGGTCCGACGGGCGGTTCCCGCGCAGGCTGGGGCTCGAGAAGGTCATGTCGGTGACCGGCGAAATGGCCAGGGCGGCATCGGCCTGGCGGAGGCCCTCGTCGCGCGCCCAGGCGATCAGCGTCAGCGCCAGGTTTCCGCCAGCCGAATCCCCCGCGACGAACACGCGGCTTGCCGCCGCCGCGCCGGCGGGCCCGTTGGACAGAATCCAGCGATAGGCCGCGCGGCAGTCGGCGATGCCGGCCCGCCGCGAGCGCTCGGGCATGAGGCGATAGTCGATCGCCAGAACCGAGACCCCAGCCGCGCCGGATAGCGCCGCGGTCAACCCCCGGTGGCTCCGGGGACTGCCCATCACGAAGCTGCCGCCGTGGAGGTAGAGCAACCGCCAGTCGGGATCGGCACCCGGGGCGATGACCCATTCCGCCGACACGTCGCCGGCGCGGGCCGCGACAATTCGCACGCCCAGGTCTTCCGCCGTGGGTGTCGCGCCCGCCATCCCGGCGTCGAGCAGCCGCCGGGCCGTGGCCAGCCGCTTCCGCCGCGGCGCGGCCAGGACCGCCGCGCTGGTCTGTTCCATGAACCGGAGGACCGCGACGTATTCGGGCCCGCGCCGGCCGGCAGGCGGCGGGCGGTCTTCCGCCGGGCCGTCGAATTCGCTCAGATCGGGCCCCTCCAGGCAGAACCTGGCGACGAGCCAGCCCAACAGGAGCAGGGTCGCCAGGACCAGGAGTATGCCAGCAATCCAACCGACCATTTTTTCGCGCCTATTTCATCAGCAGCAGGCTCAGGGCCATCATCACCATGCCGGCCACGAGCCCCAACAGGCTGTCGTGTCCCTTGCTGTAAGCGCGGCTCGCGGGCAGCAGTTCATCCAGGCTGATGTAGACCATGATGCCCGCCACGCCGCCGAACAGCACGCCCATGAGTTGGGGAGGAATGCCGCCGGAATCGCTGAGGAACAGTCGCAGGCCGGCATAGGCGATGACCGCGCCGGCCGGCTCGGCCAGGCCGCTGAGCGCCGAGTAGAGGAACGCCCGCCGCCGGTCGCCGGTGGCATAGAAAATCGGCACCGAGACGCTGATCCCCTCGGGAATGTTGTGCAGCGCGATGGCGATCGCGATGGCGACCCCGACGCTCGGGTCGTCGAGCGCCGCCAGGAAGGTCGCCAGGCCTTCGGGAAAGTTGTGGATCGCGATCGCCAGGGCGGTGAACAGGCCCATCCGCAGAAGCTTTGCCTCGGCGACGCGGTGGTCATGGGCCCCCGGGGCGGCCTGCTCGGGATGGGCCGCGATCGCGTCGAAGTCGGGCAGCGGGGCCGACCGGTCGCCCAGCGGGATCATCTCTTCCTCGGAGTGCGTCTCGTGCGGGTTTTCCGCCGAGGGAATGATGTTGTCGATCAGCCCGATCAGCAGCATTCCGGCGAAGAAGGAGGCGGCGTTGATCCAGTGTCCCCAGTAGTCGCCGTAGGCGGCGACAAGAGAATCCGTCCCCTTGACGAAAATCTCCACAAACGACACGTAGAGCATCACGCCGGCGGAGAAGCCCGTGGCCACCGAGAGGAAACGGTGGTTCGTTCGCTTGGTGAAGAACGCGATCGCACTGCCGACCGAGGTGGCCATCCCGGCGAAAAAAGTCAGGCCGATTGCGATCCAGAGGTTGCCCATGATTGCGGCGCGGCGATTGTCGTTGGCGACTTACAAGCTCCGGCGCGTCATTCGATGCTCTTGATGCGGATGTTCTTGTACTCCGCCCACATCGGATTGCCGGCATGCAGTTGCAGGGCGAGGATGCCGTCGCGGAGCGCAAGGGTCGGGCTGTCGGTGAAGTCGAGAATCAACACGCCGTTCAGGTAGTGCTGGATGTGATTTCCCTTGGCGATAATCACCACGTCGTTCCAGTCGTCGAGTTTGAACAGCTTCTTGAAGCCTTCCTGGTCGATCAGCGTGCCGGTCACCCTTTTGCCGCCCTCTTCCCAGACGGCCTTCTCGCCAACCAGGCAGATGCGGCCGCGCTTGCCCCCCTCGTCGTAGATGAACCCGGAGACGCTCGGCAGGACAACCT
>JAAYCB010000214.1 GCA_012744395.1 Pirellulaceae bacterium | reverse complement strand
TCGCGGCTCTCCAGGGCGATCGCGTTGGCGGTGATCGGCGTCAATGCCCCGCGGGAGATCCGCGTGCCCATCTGGCCGTCGAGCGCTACCGGCTTGGGCGGGGTGAAATCGCAACTCGCCGCCCCCACGTAGAGCTCCGCGGCCTGGCAAGCCGGGGCGAGGAGGAACAGGACGGCAACAAGCGTGAACCGTTTCATCAGGCAATCCTTCGTGTCAAAACATGGCGTTGATCATCTTCAGCGTCTCTTCCACGAGCACCTGCCCGCCTGCGGGGCCCACGACGTTGCTTTGGATCACGGCGCCGTATCCGCCGCCTTCGACGGCCCGCGCGGAAGGCAGGTAGGTCCCGCTGCTGGCGTAGTGCCAGTTGCTCTTGTCCGCTTCCGGCGCGTCGGCCGGCGGTTGCGGCTCCGCGGCCCCGTTGGCCAGTTGGACGACAAACGTCTGCACCGCCTTCGACCGGGCCTTGATCTGGACTGCAAAGTCGGTGTACAGCTCGAACTGGTTCGTGCAGAGGACCGCGTCGCCGATGCGGAGCACGTTGACCGGCGTGGCGTGCGTCGGATGGGGATCGGTCTTCAATCTCTCGTAGCGGGCGACGATGCGGGCGTTCCAGTTCCCCCGCCCGTCGTCGGGATTGGCCTTCAGACGCTCCGCCTCGGCCTTGCAGGCCTTGTATTCCGCCTCCGTGACGATCCGCTGCGGAAGCTTGAGAACGGCGTACTGGTGCTTGACGACCACGTCGTCCTGTTTGGCGTGCTGCACGGCCTCGTAGACTTCGTCGACTCCACGGACGATTCGCCGGGCGATCTCCCGCAGCCGGTCCAGTTTCCGCAACCTCGTCATCCGGTCGTCGGCCGCCTGCCGGTAGCGGAGATGCGGCGACTGGTCGCCCGCCGCGCCGCAGAGGCCGACGATCGTCAGATCCTCGCCGTACTTCTCCCCGAGCAGCGCGCGGGTCGGGCCCCAGAAGTCGGAGGAGAGGAGGCGGTTGCTTTCCACCTCCTGTGACGGGCAGGAGACGTTGACGACGATCGCCAGCAGCTTGTCGTTCGCATCCCAGAAGAACATCGAGTTGACGTCATGGTCCTCCATCCCCTCGATGGCGCGGAAGTTGGGGTCGTTCGTCTTTCCGTACATGACGGCCGTGCCGTCGGCGTAGACGGCCCGCCGGTTGTAGGCCACGACGGCATGGCCCAGGCCGTAGGAAAACCGGGCCGGCTTCCTCGCCTCCCAGGCCTGGCGGGCGGCGGCGGCGATCTTGGCGACGGCAAATCGCACGTAGTCCGACGGGACCTGGACTCCCTCCTGCTGCTTGAAATGACCGTCCACGGTCGGGGGGGCGGAATGCGTGTGCGTGCCGGCGACGATCAGCTTGCCCAGGTCGAACTCGGGCAGTTGCTCCTGGACCGCGTCGCGTATCGGCAGGAGGATGCTCGCCCGCACGACCGCGGTGTCGACGCTGATCACGATTGCCGAATCGAGCGGCTTGTCGCCCTCGCGCGATTCGATCGCCAGGACGTTGGCCGTCAAGGGGTATTCAACCCCGCGGGAGACGCGTGGCGAGAACTGGCCGGCGAGAAACGACGGCATGTCCGGCGTGATGTCGCAACGCGCCGCGCCGACGTGAAGCGTCGCGGCCTGGGCATGTGCCGCGGCGAAAACGGCGGCGGTCGCCGCGGTCAGGAAGATTCTACGCAAGGCGCGCATGGCAGCTCCCTTCTTCTCTCAGCAGGGGAAAACAATAAAACGGCGCAACGTACATACGCACCCTCGCAGAGCGCGCGGCGCTCAGAACATCGCGTTGATCCTCTTCAGCGTCTCTTCCACGAGCACCTGCCCGCCTTCGGGGCCGACGGTGTTGCTTTGAATCACGGCGCCGTATCCGCCGCCCTCGACAGCCCGCGCGGAAGGCAGGTAGGTCCCGCTCGACGAATAGTGCCAGTCGTTCTTGTCCGCTTCCGGCGCGCCGGCCGGCGGTTGCGGCTCCCCGGCCCCGTTGACCAGCTGGACGACAAACGTCTGCACCGCCTTCGACCGGGCCTTGATCTGGACTGCATAGTCGGTGTACAGCTCGAACTGGTTCGTGCAGAGGACCGCGTCGCCGATGCGGAGCACGTTGATCGGTGTTGAGAACAGCGGGCGGGGATCGGTCTTCAAGCTCTCGTAGCGGGCGACGACGCGGGCGTTCCAGTTTCCCCGCCCGTCGCCGGGATTGGCCTTCAGACGCTCCGCCTCGGCCTTGCAGGCCTTGTATTCCGCTTCCGTGACGATCCGCTCCGGAATGTCAACAATCGCGTACTGGTGCTTGACGACCACGTCGTCCTGCTTGGCGTGCTGCACGGCCTCGTAGACCTCGTCGACTCCGTAGACGATCCGCCGGGCGATCTCCCGCAGCCGGTCCAGTTGCCGCAGCCTCGTCATCCGGTCGTCGGCCGCCTGTCGGTAGCGGAGGTGCGGCGACTGGTCGCCCGCCGCGCCGCAGAGGCCGACGATCGTCAGATCCTCGCCGTACTTCTCCCTGAGCTGCTCGCGGACCGGGCCCCAGAAGTCGGAGGAGACGAGGCGCAGGGCTTCGACCTCCTGCGACGGGCAGGAGACGTTGACGACGATCGCCAGCAGCTTGTCGCTCGTGTCCCAGAAGAACATCGAGTTGACGTCATGGTCCTCCATCCCCTCGATGGCGCGGAAGTTGGGGTCGTTCGTCTTTCCGTACATGACGGCCGTGCCGTTGGCGTAGACGGCCCGCCGGTTGTAGGCCACGACGGCATGGCCCAGGCCGTAGGAGAACCGGGCCGGCTTCCTCCCTTCCCAGGCCTGGCGGGCGGCGGCGGCGATCTTGGCGACGGCGGCTCGCACATAGTCCGACGGGACCTGGACTCCCTCCTGCTGCTTGAAATTGCCGTCCAGCGTGGTCGGCGCGGTGTGCGTGTGGGTGGCGGCGACAATCAGCTTGCCCAGGTCGAACTCGGGCAGTTGCTCCTGGACGGCTTCGCGTAGGGGCAGCAGGAAGCTGGCCCGCACCACGCACGTGTCCACGCTGACGATCATCGCCGATTCCAGGGACTTGTCGCCTTCGCGCGACTCCAGCGCCAAGACGCTGGCGGTAAGCGGATATTGAACCCCCGTGGATACGCGGGCCGAAAACGAGCCGTGGAGAAACGACGGCATGTCCGGCGTGATGTCGCAGCGGGCCGTGCCGACGTGGAGCGTCGCGGCGTGGGCTTGGGCCGCGGCAACCACGGCGGCGATCGCTACGGGAAGAAATATCCTACGCAAGGCGCTCATGGCAGCCCCCTTCTTCTCTCTATCTCGGTAAAGGAAAACAACAAAACGGCGCGACTCGCAAACGTGCTCTCCGGGAGCACGCGGCGCTCGGAACATCGCGTTGATCATCTTTCAGCGTCTCTTCCACGAGCACCTGCCCGCCTTCGGGCAAGGCTCCGCTTGCCGATTCGCAGGATGACACGGCGCTGGGCACTCCTGGCGAACCTCTAGGGGGATGAACCGGCCAGACGAATCGCCTGGCGATCGAGAAACTGAATGCACTGTTTCACGTCATCGGCGGGGTTTTCCGGATTGGAGGTGTATTCGACGCTGAGCAGAACCGGGCCCTTCTTGACCCTGGCGAGTGTATCGAACATGTCTTGCAGCTTGCCGACGCCGGTGCCGAGCGGCACGTCGCGGCCCGAGGCGTCAAAGGCGTGCAGGTCATGGACTTCAAAGCCGACGACCCGGTCCTTCAGAATCGCGACCCCGGCGGCCGGATCGAGCTGGGAGCGAAGCCAGTGGCCGGTGTCGCTGAATGCCCCGATCGCCGGGGAGAAGGGCTGGCAGAGCTTGGCGACCAGTTCCGGATGCCAGGTGTTGGGCGAGCTTTGCTTGCTGTGGCCGTGGAGGCCGACGAGGATTCCATATTCCTGGGCCAGCTTGTCGAGCATCGGCAGCCGGTCGGGCTTCGGTTCGCTGACGAAATACTCGACGCCCAACTTCTTGCTGTTCTCGAAGATTGTTCGACACGCGGACTCGTCGGCGGGGAAACTCCCGTAATACAGCGCGATCAGGGAGACGCCCGAGGCCTGTAGCCTGGCGGACACCTTCGCGATGTCCTCGTCGGACATTTTCAGCGGATCCAGGGTGCCGGCCACCCCCTTGCCGATCTTCTGGAAGCTGAAGCCTTCGATCAGATCGACTCCCAATTCGGCGACCTGATCGACGGTCTCGAAGAACGTGAATTGGCGGAAGGAGTAGGCCGCCACGGCGATCCGCCACTGGAGCTTTTTCGCCGCCGCCTGTGCCGCCGCCCGGGCCTGGAGAGCGGGG
>JAAYCB010000213.1 GCA_012744395.1 Pirellulaceae bacterium | reverse complement strand
TGCGTCGGGGGCTGCGTCGGGGGCTGCGCGGCGGCCAGCGCCGTGTCGATCGCCCGGCCGATGTTCAGCCGCCGATAGTTCTGGCGGGTCGCCGCGTCGTACACCTCGTCGGCTGAATCGTAGAGCGTCTCGTAGATCGTCTGTGGCGAGACGTCCGCGCTGCCGATCGACTCGTAGGCCTCGCGGACCAGCACGGCGGCGCCGGCGATGTAGGGCGATGCCATGCTCGTGCCCGACAGGCGGCCGTAATCGTCGTCAATCCCGTTCCGGTTGCCGAGGTAATCGGGCAGCGTGCTGTTGACGCTGCGGCCGGGCGCGGCGAGCATCGCCGCGTCGCGCTGCGTGAAGTAGCTCAGCTCGCCGGTCGAATCGACCGAGCCGGCGGCCACGACGTGCGGGCTCGACGCTGGATAACTCAGCCCCGTCTGCTCAAAACGGGCGAATCCGTTGCCCGCGGCCGCCGTGACGAAAATCCCGTCGGCCGCCAACTGGGCCAGTTCATCTTCGAGCACCGCACCCTCGGGAGGGCTGCTCGTGTTGGTGAACATCCCCATCGAGAGGTTGACGGTGGTGATCGGGTTGTCGAAGGCGTCGCGGTTCTCGTGGACCCAGCGCAAGGCGTTCTCGACCCAGGCGAGTTGCGTCCGGCCGGCATCGTTGAAGACGCGCAGCGCGACCAGGTCGACGCCCGGCGCCACGCCGGGATTGCCGGGATCGGCCGAGGCGATGATGCCCGCAACATGGGTCCCGTGCGAGCCGTAAGGGCCGTCGTCGTAGGGATCGGCGTCGTTCTCCTCGGTGAAATCCCAGCCGCCAACAACGGTGAAACCCGGACCGAATCCGCCCCCCAAGGCCGTGTGGCTGTAGGCCACGCCGGAATCGATGATCACCACCGTCTGGCCTTCGCCGGTGAAATCGTGGCGGTCCTGAACGTCCGTCAGCCCGGTCACCGCGTGGGCGTCGAGAATCGTCGGGGCGGCGGTGACGCCGAGCGGCGCGACCTCGACCGGGTCGAAATCCAGTGCCGCCACCGGCTGGGCGGAAAGGGCAAGTCGAGGTTCGATCGATTCGAAGCGCGGTTTGCGGAAGGCGTCCCGGCGCCGGCGCGGTGAACGCATCAAGTCGTCTCCTTCAGTCAGCGGCGTGAGACGCGAGACTCCAACCGGCGGCAATCCGCGGCGCGACTCACGCTGAACGGCGAATGTCGTCCTATCTCGGGCGATTGTCAATGGGCCGAGCTGCGGCCGGACACGGGCGCAGCGCAGATCAGTCAGGCCGATCGACAGGGCCGGGAGGAACGGATCGCTCCAGAACAGACCCGGGCGCCGACCGGCATCTGGGCACGCGCAACTATAGGTTGCGCAAGATGCGAAAGGTGCGGGGTTTTATTGAGAAACTGCCCCGCCGGTCGTCCGGCGATGCCGGGTCTGCTTGTCTTGCTGACGGATTCGTTTCGCGGTTGCGGAAGGTGCACGCGGGCCGATCGGCGGCGTTGCCTTTTCGCAACAACGGAGGTGCTTTTTCAACCTTACGCAGCAAAACTTGAGTCGGATCGAAGAAAAGGCCGGGATTTTCCAGCTTTCCCGGCCGGCATTGCGGGCTACTTCCACGTCCATGCCGCGCTGGATTCGGCCACAAGCCGCGGGGTCCGGAAGATTGCCCGATCCGGCTCGTGAACGCAATGCCGCCCCACCCGCCGCCAGCCGGGGCGGAGATTGAGCCGCTCGGCGACCTCGCCGACGTGCTCCTCCTCGACGACATACACCGTGTCGGGTTGCGCGCCCGGCCGCGGCCGCAACTCGTCGGCGCGCTGGCCGCGGAACTGGTCGATTGTCAGCCGCCTCCGCAGTTCGGGCTTCAGGTAGAATACGACCGAGCCGACGCGCTGCTCGACGAGCACGACCTCGCCTGGAAGCCGCCCGCGGCGGTTGAAATACTCGGCCAGGTCCTTGGCGTTGTGCTGCGTGGCGAGGTGCGGCAGCACGAACGCCAGGACGAACAGCATGTGCGCGGCGGGGACGAGCACGCCGGCCGGCAGGGCTTGGGCCAGGCGCCGCTTGGACCACAGCCGCGCCGGAATCCAGGCCGAGAGGCCCACCAACACCGCCAGCACCACGGCGTACCAGGGGACCGGCAGGCCGAGGACGCGGTTCAGAACCGGCAGCGACAGCGGCAACAGCAGCGGGCCGATCCAGCCGATCGGCGCGAAACAGCGGCCAAACCACTCAAACGCCGGCTGCGACAGCTCGCCGTCGAGCAGTCGCGCCCAGACCGCGGCGGCCAGCACGGCCACCGGCGGAAAGACGGGCCAGATGTACGTCACGAGTTTCGAGCCGGCCGCCGAGAGCAGCACCGTGCAGGCCAGGAACCAGCACCAGAGCAAGGTTGTGCCGCCGTCGCCGGGAAAGCGGCTTTCGCCCGGCCGGCGGCTCTCGCCCTTGCGCCTCTCCCACCAGTCCCTCACCGCCACCGGCAGGTAGAGAATCCAGGGAAGTCCGCCGGAAAGGATGATCGGAAGATAGTACCACCAGGGCTCGCCGCCATGGCGCTGGCTCTCGGTGGCAAAACCGAGCAGGTGCCGCTCGACGAAGTAATAGTGCAGGTAGCCCGGGTTCCGCGCTTCCATGGCCAGGTACCAGGGCAGGGCGATCAGCCCGGCAATCGCCAGCGCCGCCGCCCCGCGGACGCAGGCTTCGAGGGAGAGCCGGCGGGTGACGAGCAGATAGCTGCCGTACGAGACGCCAACCAGCCCGACGCCGACAAACCCCTTGGTCAGGCAGCTCAGGCCCAGCAGCACGCCGATCGTCACGGCCAGCCCCGCCTTGGTCCGGAAGCCGGATGCCCGATCCGCCTCCCAGAACAGCAGCGTGGCCAGCGCGGCGAACGGAACCAGGGCCACGTCGTGGACGGCCAGTTGCGCCAGGACGGTTGGCAGGACCATCGTCGCATAGAGCATCGCGGCCAATACGCCCGCTCTGGGCCCGAAGATCCGCCAACCGACAACGCCCGTGGCCAGCATCGCCGCCAGCCCGAAAAGCAGCCCCGGCAAGCGGACGGCGTCCTCGTTCATCCCCAGCAGCTTCAACGACAAGGCCTGCGCCCAGGTGAACAGGATCGGCTTGTCGAAAAACGCCTCCCCCTGAAACCGCGGTGTGACCCAATCGCCCCGTTCGACCATCTCCTGGGCGATCGAGGCGTGAAAACCCTCGTCGGGGTCGGTCAAGGGGATTCGCAACGCCACCGGTCCCAGAAAGATCAACAACGCAATCAGTGAGGCCGCGACGATGAGCTGGCGAAGGCTTACGTCCGACCGGCGAGGCTCGTCCATGACGACATCCTTGTCCTCGATGAACCGGAAGAGAAACGGGCCGACAATCTAGCAATTTCCCGCGCTGGCAAGAATGCCAATCGGGGTAGTTTCGGGACCGCGAAATGGGGGGCGGAATCCCTCGCTGGGCCGGATCGGCGCCAGCGCGGAAGACTGGGGGAAAAGGGCTGTCTGGCCAGCGCGGATGATCCGGCGGAAGCCGCGGTACGCGAAGCTCCCCGCCCGCCACGCTGCCCGAAATTTGTGGGCAGGCGGTCCGCTTTTGCCACGAACGAAGACCATGGTTCGGCGGCGAGGTTCCCAAGCTGGAGCTTGGGAACCAGGCAGGTCGGGCGAAGCGGAGTGGATTCCGCCGGACGGGGATCGTCGCGGCTAGGCGGGGATCGAGCGGGCCGCGGGGCGGCCGGTCGCGGCGAACTGGTAGAGCCGCGCGTTGCCCTGTTTGCCGACCTCGACGACCGTGCCCATCTTGCGAAGACAGTAGGCCACGCGCTGGGCGATCCAGCGGCGGACGCCGAGCGCGGCGGCCAGCTCGCCGGTGTCAAACGGGGATCCAAGGCCCGACGGCAGCAACCGGCCGAGGTCACCGGCCGTCCGCAGCGTGTGCGTCTGGCGGACTGCCAGCAGCTTCTGGTCGGCGACGACGAAATCGTTCCGCCGCCAGCGGCGGCGACGGCCGTGGCCCGGGTAGCGGAACTCCTCGACGTCGATCAGCGGGACATCGAGCGTCAGCCGCGGGTGGGGAAACACCCGCGTGAAGTAGACCAGTTCATCGAACACGTCGATCAGCCGGCCCTGTTTCGGGCTCCTCCGCCGCGACTCGACGCGGCCCCCCGGATCCGACAGCTTGACCAACTGCTTGCAGACGATGATCGGCTTGACGACGGTCACGGCGTGCCCGCCGAGCAGCGCGCGGACCTTGTCGCGGATCGCCGCCAGCGAGCCGTGCTGGACTTCGACGAGCCGGTCGCCGCAAACCACGTCGATCCGGTAGCGGCCAAGCGGCACTTCGAAGCGGGCCCCCGGCTCGGCGTAATGCGCTTTCAGAGCTTGATGCAGGGAGGTTTCCACGGATCCTTCCGGAAGACTGCGACAGGGGGGGCCGGCCCGACCGGGCCCCGACCACGTGTCTCGTCCGCGGCCGTCGTGCTGCATCCCAGCGCTAGCGGCGGCCGCCGCCAGAGGCGGAACGGTCCGCCCAGCGGCCTGTCCCCAAGATTCTTATCGACGGCATCCCGGCGGCCAGTCCAGTGTCAATCCGGGGGCGGCTCGATGCCGAAGTCGCGGATCGTCAACAGCGCGCGGAGCCGGTAGCCGCGGCTCTGGAAGGCCTCGCGGCCACCCTCCAGGCGGTCGACGATGGCGATCACGCCGGCCACCTGCATGCCGAACTCCTCGACCCGCTCGATAGCCTTCAGCGAGGAGCCGCCGGTCGTGACCACGTCTTCGACGATCACCGCGCGCTGGCCCGGCTCGACGGGCCCTTCGATGAACCGGTTCGTGCCGTGCCCTTTCGGTTCCTTCCGCACCATGAACCCCCGCAGTGGCGTCCCCCGCAGGGCCGACATCGTGACCACGGCGGCGGTGATCGGGTCGGCCCCGATCGACATCCCGCCGACCGCCTCCGGCATGTCCTCGGCCAACAGGTCGAGAATCCCCTCGGCGATCAGCCGGGCGCATTCCGCGTCGAGCGTCACCTGTTTGCCGTCGAGATAGTATGTCGCCTTCTTGCCGGAGGCCAGCGTGAAATCGCCAAACTTCAGGGCCTTTTCGCGAATCGCAGCGACCAGGGCTTGCGGGTCGTACACGGTGGGCCTCCCCGGGGGCTTGATGCGGTGGACGGAAACAACGCCGGACAGTCCACGAGGATACCGGAGGCCGGGATTCCACGGAAGGGGGGAAGTTCCAATGGCGGTTGTCCAGGTTTGGCGGTTTTGCTAGGTTTTTCAATGGAGGGCTGATACCACCGGGCACCAATCGAGGGGCTGATGATGGCAATGGGCGGTTTTAGCGGACGCAGCAGTGAGCTTGAGGAGAAGTTCTTCCGCGAGCGGGATATGCAGCTGCTTGAAGCGCTGCGCGAGAAGACGGCGGCCGCCGAGCGGCGAAAGGCCCTGGCCGAGGCGTCGGGGATCACGCACGACGGCCTGCTGGAGAAGCTGGAGACGCTGGGCCTGACCGGGCAGACGCTGGCCGCATTGCTGTTGGCGCCGCTGATCGAGGTGGCCTGGGCCGACGGAACGCTGCACGAGAAGGAGCGGCTGGCCGTGATGGGCGCGCTGCGGCAGAAAGGCATCGACAGCCAGCACCCGGCCTACCAGCTTCTGGAAGACTGGCTGCGGCGGAAGCCGGACCCGCAACTCCTCGAGGTCTGGAAGGAGTACGTGGCTTCGCTCGCGGAGGTGCTCGGCGAGGAGGAAAGGAAGGAACTCCGCGACGACTTGCTCCAGCGCGCCCGGGAGGTGGCCGAAGCGGCGGGTGGATTTTTCGGCTTCGGCGGCAAGATCTCCAAACGCGAACAGGAGTTGCTTGATGCGCTGGCCGCGGCGTTCGACTGACCGGCGGCCAGGCGGCCGCCTGGCCGCCAGGCGCGATCTCCGGGGTAGCACGGGACCCGGTCGGCAGCGCCACACAAGGCGACTCGTGCGCGGATTGAGGGAAGCCATCCGATGACTCCACAGGTCACGATCATGCCGTGCCTTGACATGCGCAACGGCCGCGTCGTCAAGGGCGTCCATTTTGTCGATATTCAAGACGCGGGCGATCCGGTCGAGTGTGCGCGGGCCTACTCGGCGGCCGGGGCCGACGCACTGGCCCTGCTCGACATCACCGCGACCGTCGAGCAGCGGCGGACGATGCTCGAGGTGGTCCAGCGCGTCGCCGCGGCCGCCACCGTGCCGTTGACCGTCGGCGGCGGTATCTCCGACGTCGCATCGGCCGCGGCCGTTCTCCAGGCCGGCGCCGAGAAAGTCTCCACCAGCAGCGCCGCCTTTCGCAAACCGCAGGTGATCGCCGAAATGGTGCGGGAGTTCGGCCCGGAAAAAGTCACCGTGGCGATCGACGTGGACCGCAGCCCGGCGATGCCGTCGGGCTACGAGGTCTATATCGACGGCGGGCGGACCGCGACCGGCGCCGACGCCGTCGAGTGGGCCAAGACAGTCGATGGATTCGGAGTGCCCGTGATCCTGCCGACGAGCAAGGCCGGCGACGGCGCCAAGACCGGCTACGACCTGCCGATGATCCGGGCGATGAAACAGGCCACCTCGGCCCAGATCGTGGCCTCGGGGGGCGCCGGGGCGCTCGAGCATTTCTACGCGGCGGTCGAGGCCGGCGCGACAATCCTGCTGGCGGCCTCGGTGTTCCATTTTCGCACGATCGCCATCCCGGATTTGAAGCACTACCTCCGCAGCCGCGGGGTCGCCGTGCGTTGATCGGGGGCTTCCGATCGGCCGCCCGGACCGCGCCCCGATGCGTTCCGTCGCGGGCGGGGCCTGTCCCGGTTATTTGCCGCGGCTGGCGTTGCCGCATTGGGGAGAATCGCGTAAGATAAGGGGTCGCAAGCGTTTCTCGCCGTTTGCGGGGGACTGCTGTTCTGGGGCGATGACGCCGTGGGCTCGGTTCGCGCGGGGCTCGGCGCGCCGGCAGCAGCCCCGCACTGCTCGGAATCAGGTCTCTCGCCGATTCATCGTTGCCCCTGGAGGCGTGTGCGCATGAAGCAGCTCAGATTCACCGATCGCTTCAAGATTCTGTTCAACATGGCGGTTCGGCTGTCGGAGACGGTCGAAGCGGACGGTGTGCTGATTCTGCTCGACGGGACCGCCGATTGGGCGCGGTTGCGGAAGCAGGGAGATGGGGCTAAGATCATCGTGGTCGCCAACAGGTCGGTGGAACTTGCCGGTGCCGCCGAGGCGGGCCTTTCGCCGGTGGCCGTCAACATGCCCGACAGCCCGGTCTATGACCGGCTCACCCAGGCGCTGCTGGAAGCGGTGGCCGACGACATTCTTGCGCCCGGCTCCCGGGTGGTGGCGGTATACAGCGGTTTCGAGGCGGATACGGTCGATTCGGTCAGCGTGATCAACCTCGGCGAGCACCTCGACCGGCTTACCGGCCGCGATCTCCGCCAACTGGAGACGCGGGTTCCCCTGGAGACGCTCAAGGTGGTGGTCAACCTGGCCGTCGAGGTTGGCCGCGAGGGGCGCGAAGGCAAGCCCGTCGGCACGATGTTCGTCGTCGGCGACACCCGCAAGGTGCTCAATCACAGCAAGCCGGCCGGCTTCGACCCGGTGCGGGGCTATAACCGCAAGGAGCGGAACCTCTTCGAGGCACGGGTTCGCGAGGGCATCAAGGAAATCGCCCAGATGGACGGGGCGATCATCGTCTCGTCGGATGGAACCGTCGAAGCGGCTTGCCGTTACGTCGATTCGCCGGCAGCCACGATTACGCTCTCCAAGGGGCTCGGCGCGCGGCACTGGGCCGCCGCGGCGATCAGTCGGGCGAGCAATGCAGTGGCCGTCACCGTGAGCGAATCGAACGGAACGGTGCGGATCTTCCAGAATGGCGAAGTCATGCTGCGAATCGAGCCGAGCCACCGGCGGCCGATGGTCTGGAGGGAATTCGACTACGAGCCGCCCGGCGTGGAGGCCCGCGCCAAGGCCAAACCGGAGACCGGCAAGTCCGCCTAAGGCCGTTCCAGGACCAGCGTCAGCTCGAATCGCTTCAGCGGGTCGGTGGCTTTCAAGACAGCGGCCGGGCGGACCCAGAGATAGCTGTGGGGCGGGTTCCCCTGCGATGGGACTTCGAACAGGATCACATTCGGCGCGTTGGTCGGGCGGTTGACGAAGCCGTAGTGCGTCGCCAACAGGTGCAGCAACCGCCGGTAGTCGCCCGTCGTGCCGGCGAAGGTGATCCGCTGCAACTGCCGCTCGGCGTTGTAGTAGTAAGTCAGCGAACCGGCCAAGTCGTCCTCCGCCGTTCCCGTGACCAGCGGCACGCGAAAACCCTGAAGATCGAGATCGGCCAGCGCGGTGGTCACGCGCGGCCAGCGATCGGCGATCCACTGGGGAGTCAAATCGAATCGCAGGATTTCCCAGAACTGGTTGACATCGCCCCCCTCGAGGGGCAATGGCGGGAGTTCACCCGGGCCGGGCGCTTCCGCCGCATCCGGCGAGGCCTGCGAGCCGCCCGGAGTCAGCGAGGCCGTCAATTCAGACATCCACTCCGGGCTCGTGTAGTAGACGACCGGGCCGAAAATGGCCCCGACCGGAATCGCCAAGGAGATCAGCTTTCTCAACATCCGCCCGCTCCTCGAAAACGCCGCCCGCCGGCAGCGGCACGTCTGCCTCTCCGATCATTCATGAATCGGCCTCGCTGACGCGTCGGGTTGGGAGGGGCCCTCGCCGACGCGTCGGGTAATAAGTAGGCTGGGCCAGCGCGGTTCTTCCCTGGTCTTTATTCGGTTTCGAGCCGGCTGCCGCTTTCTCCAGCCGCCGCGCGACGATGCGGACTGCCCAATGCGTTCACGATCGCCAGAACGTAAAGCCGCAACGACCGGGGCAGACTGCCCCGCTCGGGCCGGCCCCCCCGTCCCCTGAAAAAAACTGTCCCTTGTCCTCGGTCTCAAGTCGGGGGACGCAAACCTGCCGCAACCATCCAGGGCTTGGCCGCTCATGGCGGCGGACAACGGGATGAATCCAGCCGAATGATCCGGGCGGACGGACTCTCCGCCTCACCCCCCCGCTTGCGGATGCCAGGCCTCCGGGCTATTTTCTTTCTCTGCCGGACTGGCACTGCCCAGGAGGCATCCCTGACCGAATCGCTCCTTCTTTTTCCACCCCCCTTTGTGCCGGGCATTGAACACTCCCATCTCCCTTGACGACATCCGCTGGCTGGTCGGCCCTGAAGGCGCGGGACTGTTGGCCGAGTTGGGCCGGTCAGCGGGCTCGTTGGCGGCGATCGCCGAACGCTTGAAGCGCCGGTTTTCGCCGGAGCGGGTCCATTTGGCGCTGGAGCAGATCGAGCTCCGCCGCCGCGCTGCTCGCAAGTTCCCCGACGCTCCGAGGATGTTCTTTCTCCCGGAGACGATTCAACAGGCGACCGATCGGTGGATCGCCGGCTACAAGGCCGGGCGGTTTCCCGCCGGAGAGCCGCTGGCCGACCTCTGCTGTGGAATCGGCGGCGACCTGCTGGGGCTGGCGGCCCGCGGACCGGTGACCGCGGTGGATGCGAGCGCCGCCGCGCTGGCCGTGGCCGAGGCGAACCTGCGAAGCCTCCTCCCGCCGGGGCAGGGCGTCCCGCCGTGCGAGTTCCGCGCCGAAGACGCCGGGCGGTTTCGGGTCGACCGGTTCGCGGCATGGCACCTCGATCCGGATCGGCGCGCCGGTGGCCGCAGAACCACCCGCCTGGACGGCTGCCAGCCGGGGCCGGCAACGATCGATCGCCTGCTTCTTGAGTGTCCCAACGGGGCGATCAAGCTGGCTCCGGCCAGCGAAACGCCCCAGGGCTGGCAGCGCGAGGCCGAACTTGAGTGGATTTCGCGCGACCGCGAGTGCCGCCAGCAGGTGGCCTGGTTCGGCGCTCTGGCCGGCAATCCGGGGCTTCGCCGGGCAACGATCTTGCGGAGCCGGTCGGATGGGTCGGCGATTGTCGGGACCGTGGTTGGCCAGGCCCACCGGCGGTTGCCAACGGCGGATCGGCTGGGGCGCTACGTCTTCGACCCGGATTCCGCGGTGATTGCCGCAGGGCTCACCGGCCACCTCGCGCGGCGGCACGCGCTGGCGGCGATCCATCCGGCGGCGAGTTACCTGACGGGCGACGATCTGCTCGACGACGGCTGCCTCCAGTGCTTCGAGGTCAGCGATGCGTTGCCCTTCGACCGCAAGCGGCTCCGCGCGCTGGTCCGCCAGCGCGGGATCGGGCGGCTGGAAATCAAGGTCCGCGGAGTGGACGGCAATCCCGAGCGGATCCGCCGCGAGTTGCGTCTTCAGGGGAGCGGTGAGGCCGTCTTGCTGCTCGCCCGTGCCGGACGCCGTGCCGTGGCGATCCTCGCCCGGCGGATCAGGCCGCACGGCGCTGCGTAGCGGCGGCGGCCGGCGGCTGGTCCACCCGGCGGCCTGGAGCGGTTCGGTTTGCGGGCAGCCGGGGTTGGCGTTGCCGCGGTCGCCGGCCGGTCGGCTGGCGGCGCCCTACGCAGACTCGAGGCCGGCGCTAGAATAGCCAGAGGGTGGAGAGCAGGAAGGTTTTCGGCCTCTCGAAGAAGGTGGGTTCCGGGTTCGAGGAGGGGAACGGAAGAAGGCGTATGAGTGCGTTGACGAAAGCGAAGAACCTGCGCGACTTGCGGGCGAGCGGTTGGGTCTCCCGGACCGTCAAGGAGGAGCTCCGCGAGAACTTTCTGCACATGCTCAGCAGGGGCGACGAGCTGTTTCCGGGAATTGTCGGCTACGATGACACCGTGGTCCCCGAAATCAACCTCGGCCTGATTGCCGGCCACGATCTGCTTTTTCTCGGCGAGAAGGGGCAGGCCAAGAGCCGGCTGATGCGCCTCCTGGTCCGGTTTCTCGATGAGGAGATTCCCTACCTCGACCTGCCGGGCGTGCCCGTCCACGAAGACCCGTTTGCGCCGATCACGTCGGAGGGGCGGCGCGTCGTGGCCGAGGCGCCGCCCGAGGAGATTCCCATCGGCTGGTGGCGCCGAGAAGACCGCTATGCCGAGCGGCTCGCCCCGGGCACGAAGTTCGCCGACGTGATCGGCGAAATCGATCCGGCCAAGCTGGCGACCGGCGCGAGCATGTCGGCCGAGGACGCCCTGCATTTCGGGCTGATCCCCCGCATGCACCGGGGCATCTTCGCGATGAACGAGCTGCCGGAGCTCGACGAGCTGGTCCAGGTCGGGCTGTTCAACATCCTCGAAGAGCGCGACGTGCAGATTCGCGGCTACCCGATCCGATTCAACCTCGACGTGGCGATCCTGTTTTCGGCGAACCCGGCAACCTACAACCGCAGCGGCAAGGTCATCCCGCAATTGAAGGACCGCATCGGCTCGGTGATCCACACGCATTATCCGCGCGCGCGGGAGCTGGGGATCGAGATCACCCGCCAAGAGGCGGGAATCCCCCTGGACGGCGCTTTTCCGGTCGTTGTCCCCTACTTTATGAGCGAGGTCATCGAGCAGATCAGCATCGTCGCGCGCCGATCGAAATACATCGACCAGCAGTCGGGCGTCAGCGCCCGGCTGAGCATCGCCAACCACCGTGCGATGGTCGCCAGCGCCCGGCATCGGGCCGCAGTGCTGGGAGAATGCCCGGCCGTCCCCCGCGTCAGCGACCTGGGCCATCTCTATTCCACCTCGCTCGGCAAGCTCGAGCTCGACATGATGTCGAGCCACCAGATGTCGGACCGCCAGGTGCTCGACGCAATCGTCGCCGAGGCGATTCGCGACGTGTTCGACGAATACGTCGAGCAGCACGGCCTGGAGGAGATCACGGAGATCTTCGCCCGCGGGGTCAAGATCGAGGTGGGCGACATGCTGCCTTCGGAGGAATACGCGCGGCGTCTCCAGCGGGTCCCCCCGGCCTGGGAGGCGGCCTTCGAGGTCAACGCCGCCAGCGACGCCGCGATGCGGGCCTCGTGCGTCGAATTCGTGCTCGCCGGACTCTACGCCCACGAAACGATCTCGCGCAGCCAGCGCCACGGGCGGATCGTCTACGAGGTCTGAGTCCCCTCGCCGGCGATCTGCGCCTGGCGGCCTGGCAAGCGCCAGCCGCCACGGGCGGCTGGCGACGGAACGAATTCCGAGCGACCAGAACCAGCCGGCCTCAGGGTCTCTCGGTGGGGCCGGGCCCGGCGGAGCGACGGCGCGCGGCGTCCAGCGGAGCGGCCTGGTCTGCGCCGCGGATTGCCGCCACGAGCCGCTCGAGCGAACCGTCCTTCCGCAAGTACGTGGCGGCGCCGGCATCGAGCATCGCTTGGGCCATGTCGCCCTCTTCGTACATCGACAGCGCGATCACCCGCACGGCCGGCATCGCCTGAAGGAGGCGGCGGGTCGCCTCCAGTCCGTTCATCTGCGGCATCACGACGTCCATCACGACCACATCCGGCTTGACCTGCTCGGCCAGTTGGATCGCTGCCTGCCCGTCGCCCGCCTCGCCGACAATCTCCAGGTCCGGGTATTCCCCGAGGAGATTCGCCAGTCCGCGGCGAAACATCGGATGGTCGTCGGCCAGCAAGACGCGCAGGACCTCGTGGGGGCGAAAATCGTCGCCGGCGGCGGCCGGGCGTTTTCTTCCGCCGTCGCCTTGGCGGCCCTCGGCCCGGCCGCTCGGCGCCGGTCGTGGCGACTTGACCGTGAGGATCACGCGCGTCCCCCGGTCGCCCGCCGAATCGATCTCCATCCGCCCGCCGAGCAGTGCCAGCCGCTCGCGGATGCTGAACAGTCCGAATCCCGGATTCTGGGCATCGCGTTGCAGCGCGTCGTCCGCCAGTCCGACCCCCTCGTCCTCGACGGTGACCCGCAGCGTCTCGTCGCCGGCCAGGGCCACCCGGACGGTCGCCTTCCGGGTCCCGGCGTGTTTGACGACGTTGAACAGCAATTCCCGCACGGCGTCGAAGAGAAACACCCGCAGGTCCTCGGTGGCGGGTTCGGCGCCGGCCTCCATCCGCACCGTGACGCCGCACCCGTGCTTTTCCTGCATCCGCCGGGCAAGCCAGTCCAGGGCCGCGCCAAACCCCGCATCGTAGAGCACCGGAGGGCTCAGCTCGACCGTCAACGATCGGGAGACATCGATCGATTCGTCGAGCAGCTGGCCGACGCGGCCGAGGCGATCCCGCTGCTTCTGGTCGGCGGCCCGCTTGGCGAGGATGCCGACCTTGAGTTTTGCCGCCACCAGCAACTGCTGCAAATGGTCGTGGAGCGTCTGCGCCAGCCGCCGGCGTTCGCGCTGCTCGGTGAGCGTCAACTCCGAGGCCAGCGCCCGCAACTGGCGGGCCCGCCGCTCGGCGACGAGCGTCCGCTCGGCGACCCGCTCTTCCAGGGTTTCATTGATCTCGCGGAGTTCCCGCTCGCTCTCCCTCAAGTTGCGGAACAACACCGAATAGGGCGATGTCAGCCCGACCTCGACAAACGCCACGTACATCAAGTACGACGCGAGCAGCTTGAGCAGGTGGCCGATAAGGTTTGCCATGCCGGTCACGTCGTCGTAGATCGTGAAGGCGATTTCCGAGGCGATCGTCGCGCCGATCGTCAAGCCCAAGAGCCGGAAGACGTCGATGTCGAGGTCCTCGCGGCGGGCGGCCAGGAGCGCCAGCCCCACGGCCATCACCAGGCCGATCGCGTATTCGCTGGCGATCTTGAAGGTCGTCAGCCCCTCGCCGGCGACGAAGCAAGTGGGGAAGATCTCCCAGGCAAAGATCGAGGCCAGCAGCGCCGCCGCCGTAATCGCATACACGGCGAAGATCAGCCGGGCGTCGAAATGCTGCCGCAGGAAGAGCGGCGCGGCGAGGAACGTCGACGCCTGAATGAACCGCCCCGCCAGCCAGAGCTGTGTCGCCAGATTCGGGCCCGCGTCGAAGACCCCCATCTGGTCGTAGGCCAGCGTGTGCAGCAGGTCGACGAACCCGACGAACAGGGAGGCGATCCCGATCAACAGGAAGAAGCCGTTGTCGAGAAAACGGCGGGCGTTCCAGAAGACCGTGAACACCCCGAACGTCAGGGCGATGCTGAACAGCTCGGCGAGACTGTGAAACAGCAGGTAATTGTGGCATCGCGCCAGCAACACGCCGACAAGCACCACCGAGATCACCAGTAGGGATGAGCGGCGGAGCGGCCAATGTCTGTGCCGGGTCTCCTGTGTCATGCGATTCATCCCTCGCCGGGTGTTGTTCCCTTGCCGCGTCTTCAGCGCGTCGCCCGGGGCAGCCTCCCCCCGCCCCCGCGGGTCGACCGAGCCGGTCCGACCGCCGCAAGTCGCCTCTCTCCAAAGGTTAGCGATTCCGGCCGGGCGCCGCGAGGCCTCGCGGCGAATGCCGCCGCATAGGGGATTCCCCGATCCGGCATCGGGGCGTTCCCAGGGCAAGGAGAGGGGTTACTCCCGATTCCACGCTTCGGGGGCCGCGAGCTAGAATCCTTGACACGTTTATGATGCATCATCCACGACGCCAATACTCGGCCACAACACTGCAACGATGCCAACGCACCTGATGTTCTCCCGATTTGTCAAACACTTCTCGGCCTCCCGGACGACTGGGGCCGAGTCCCCGTCAGGCGCCTCCGGCGACCAATCCACCAACGGCGGCCTGGCGGAGAAGGCGCTGGCGGTCGAGGCCCGCCTCCGCCAGTCGCTGAACCTGGCCGACGCGAACATCTGGTGCGAGGTCGTTGGCGAGAGAATTGTCCTCCGCGGGCACGTGCCGACGCACTCGGCCCGGCATTCCGCGCGGGCCGCGGCGGAGGAGGCCTGCGGCTGCAAGATCGAAAACCAGCTGGGAGTTGTCCCGAGTCCGCTGGAGTGACCTCCGGGGCGTTCCCCCGGCAATTGGACGGCATCCCGGGCCAAGACCACCCGGTCGGGCAGACACCCCAATAAGGGCAGCAAAAGGAAACAGGACCACGACGATGATCGGCTATGAAGTAACCGCTCCACGGAACAGTCAAACGCAGACCCTGCCGCGGCCGCTCTCGGTTGGCGGCCGGAAGGCGGCCGGCGTCCCGGCCGCCCGATCCCCCGAGGAACTCAATTATCTCACGGTCGAGCAATTGGCCGGCCGGTTCAACGTCTCCACGAAGACGATCTCGCGCTGGCGCCGGCTGGGCCTGGCCGCGCGGTGTTTTTCCTGCGACGGGCGCTCGCGGATCGGCTTCGACCACCAGGACGTGGCGCGCTTCATTGCCGAAAACCCGGCTCGTGTCCGCCGCGGCGCCGGCTTCTCGCAACTGACCCAAGAAGAGAAGGGCCGGATCATTCAGCGCGCCAGGGAGCTTGCCCAGGCCGGCGGCCGGCCCGCGACCGTCACCAAGACCCTCGCCAACGAGACCGGCCGAAGCATCGAGACGATCCGCTATACGCTGAAGAATTACGATCGCGCCAATCCGCAGAGCCCGGTCTTCCCCTATGGCTACGGGCCGCTCGGCCCGGACGTCAAGCGGAGGATCTATCGGCAGAGTTGCCGCGGCGAGTCGATCGAGGCCCTCGCCCGGCGGTTCCACCGTCCCCGAACCGTGATCCGTCGCGTGATCCAGGAAATCCGCGCCGAGCGGATTTTCGAGCTTCCCCTCGACTTTATCCCCAACCCGCTCTTCGCGCGGGTCCGCACCAAGAGCCAGATCGCCGAGATCGTGGGCCAGCCGCCCGCGCCGGCAACCAAGGCGGTCGCCCCGCGGGTTCCGCCCGGACTGCCCGCCTACCTGCAAAGCCTCTATGAAGTGCCGCTGCTCTCGCGCGAGGAAGAGGCGCACCTGTTCCGCAAAATGAACTACCTCAAGTACCGGGCCGGTAAGCTTCGCGAGGAGCTCGATCCGGCCCGCCCCCGCGTGCGGTTGATGGACCGCATCGAAGAACTGTACGCCGAGGTGGTTGCCACCAAGAACCGCATCATTCGCGCCAACCTCCGCCTCGTTGTCTCGATTGCCAAGCGGCATGTCCAGCAAGCTGGCACCCTCTTCGAGCTGATCAGCGACGGCAACATCTCCCTGATCCGCGCGGTCGAGAAATTCGACTTCTCGCTGGGCAACAAGTTCAGCACCTACGCGAGCTGGGCGATCATGAAGAATTTCGCCCGCTCGATCCCCAACGAACACGTCCAGCTCGACCGATTCCGCACCGGGTGCGAAGAGCTCTTCGGCGCCGCCGCCGACGCGCGCCCCGACGCCCTCGAACAGGAAAACGCCCAGGCCAGGCACGAGGCGGACATCGGCCGAATCCTCCGCCATCTCGACCCGCGCGAGCGCGACATCGTCAGGCGGCGTTTCGGCCTCGACCGCCAGCTCGAGCCGCGGACGCTCAAGCAGATCGGCAAAGAGATGGGCGTCAGCAAGGAGCGGGTCCGGCAGATCGAGGTCCGCGCGCTGGCCAAGCTCCGCCAGGCCGCGCTCGACGAAAACATCCAGCTGCCCGACTGATCCGGCGGCAATCCGCAGCGCGCCGGCGCGGACAAGTCTGGCTCCCGCTGGCCGTTCCTGGCCGCCGCGTAGGGGACACGCGTCGCGCTTCCGCGTTACCCGCGCCGGGCCCGCTTCTGCACGTCGGTTTCGAGCATCCCGAAAGTCGCCTCGTGGCGCTGCACCGTCATTTGCAGGACCTGCACCAGCCGTTTCGCCGTGTAGAGGTTGGTGACGATCCGCTGCGTGACGACGATCGGCTGCGTCGGCACGCCGGCCGGCTGCGGATTGAGGCCGAAATCGATCACCAACTCTTCTGGTGTGCCGGTCACGCGGCAGAAATTGGCGTAGCACGCCTTGACCTTGGTATCATCCACCTCCAGGTGGCGGGCCGCTTGCGGGGTGGGCTTGGGAGCGGCCGGCTGAGCGGCGTCGGAGGGGGTGGGGGTGGCATCGCGAGTGGGCTCGTCCAAGGGAGGACTCCTTTTGTTCCTGGAAATGGTGGGCTCTTACGGAATTCTGTATCTCGTTCTCCGTGTCAGGGCAAGCCAAGCGCCGCAGGATTTCGCCAAATCGGCGGCGTCCACCTCCTCGACCAGTCCGATCATCCACGATATGCGGAGAAGACCGCCGCGGCGACGATCCGCTTGGCGGGGGGAGGGCTAATCCGGCCGCAACACGGCTCCGCCGAACTTGTCGGCGGCCCAGGGGATCAATTCCAGGTTGATTCGCGTGTTGGCCGAGTAGGCTGCCTGGGACCAGGGGACGGCGTAGGCCATCACGACGCCGCTGTTCGTCTCGGCTACGTAGATGATCGTGTTGCCGAAGTTCATGTTGCGGGTGTTGGGCAACTTGGTCGATCCGGTCACCAACAGGTAGTTGGGCGACTGCGGCGGTTGGCCGCCCGCACTTTGGATGAAGGCTGCCAGGTCGCGATGCACATTGGCCGAGTAGATCGCCTGGAACCCGAGCCCCGGCCCGCGCCGCGAAACCGTGGCCCCGGTGAGGATTCCGGTGAGGTAATCGAGGTAGAAGACGGCCTCCGTGTCGGGATCGACAAACCCGGTGGCCATGGCGAAATTCTCAACCCGGTCGGTGGCCGTGGCGTGCAGGCGTGCGCGCGGCCAGACGCCGCCCAGGACCAGCCCGACGAGGAGCCCGATCCCGATCGCCAGAGCCCAGCCATGCTTGCGGAAACGCGTCATTGTATTGTCCCCTTCGTCTTGCAGATTGGTGATCGATCGATCTGGTGGACAGGCAGCCGTTATCGTCCCGCCCGGCACGGTGTTGCGGCAGGCGTTCGGGCGGAACGCTCGAGCGGGCATTCGGCAGCCTGCCCGGCGCCTGAAGAGCAGTCTACTCGCTTTCTTTCTGCGAGGCTAGCGTTTGGCGAGGCGTCTGCCGCCCGGTAGATGCCGGCCGGCGGGGCGGTCGAAGGGGGGCGTTTCCGGTCCGCCGCGCCCTTTTCGCACTCCGGAGGAAACCCGCGCCGGGCGCTGCCGCCCGGACCGGGCAACTCTTTCGGGGCCCTTGCAAAGCGCGCCGGAACATCCTATAAACGCCGGGCATCCGGTCTTGTGTGCATCGGCGGGCTAGTCGACTGAAAGTTGAAGGAGATGAGAGCATGGGTACGGTCAATGTTGCTCTAATCGGCCAGGGGTTCATGGGACGCTCCCATTCGAATGCGTGGGGGCAGGTCGCGAAGTTCTTCAAGCCGCCGCTCAAACCGGTGATGCACACCGTCTTCGGCCAGCCCGAAGAAAACCCCCAGACGTTCGCCGACAACTGGGGCTGGAAAAACGCCTCGACCGACTGGCAGGCGCTGGTCGCCGCGCCCGAGATCGGGCTGGTCGACATCGTCACGCCCAACTACATGCACGCCCCCCCGGCCCGCGCCGCCATCGAGGCCGGCAAGCCCGTGGCCTGCGAAAAACCGATCGCCGGAACCCTCGACGACGCCCGGGCGATGGTCGAGGCCGCCAAGGCCAAGGGCGTGAAGACCTTCGTCTGGTTCAATTACCGCCGCGTCCCCGCCGTGGCCCTCGCGCACCAGATGGTCACGTCGGGCGAACTGGGCGAAATCCGCCACGTCCGCGCCGTCTATCTCCAGGACTGGGCCGACGAATCGGTCCCGCTCGCCTGGCGGTTCGAAAAGAAGTGGGCCGGCTCCGGAGCGCATGGCGACCTGAACGCCCATATCATCGACATGACGCGATTCGTCACCGGCCAGGAGATCACGCGGATCGCCGGCGCGATTGCCGAAACGTTCATCAAGGAGCGGACGCTCGCCGGCGGCACCGCCGGCGGCGGATTGGCCGACGGCGGCAAGGCGGTCGGTGGCAAGGGGCCGGTCACCGTCGACGACACCGTCCTTTTCCTGGCGCGATTCTCCGGCGGCGCCGTGGCCAGCTTCGAAGCCGCCCGCCAGGCGACCGGCAACCAGAACCGCAACGGATTCGAAATCAACGGCACCAAGGGCTCGCTCAAGTTCAACTTCGAGCAGATGAACGAACTGGAATACTACGACGCGCGGCTGCCGCGGGCTGTCCAGGGGTGGACCAAGATCATGTGCACGCACGGCGCCGACCACCCCTACGTGGCCAACTGGTGGCCCGACGCCCACATCATCGGCTACGAGCACGGATTCACCAACCAGGCCTACGACATTCTGCGGGTGCTGGCCGGGCAGGAACCGACGGTCCCCATCCCCGACTTCGAAGACGCCTACAACACCCAGCGGGTGCTCGAAGCCGCGTTGATCTCCGCGGAACAGTGCCGCCCGGTCGACCTGGCCGACGTGAAATAGGGCCGCCGGGGATCCGCCGCCCACGGGCAGCCGGCAGGGCAGCCAATCGCACGCTGCGGCGTGGGGCGTCGCGGGCAATACGGAGATTGCCCGCGACGCCCGCTTTTGCCGAAAGCCCGCTTTTGCCGAAAGCCCGCT
>JAAYCB010000212.1 GCA_012744395.1 Pirellulaceae bacterium | reverse complement strand
TTTCCGTCCCGGCCGGTTCGCTCATTTTGCCGCTGGTCTACGGCATCGGCACGGCATTGCCGGTGCTGCTGGTCGCGGGGCTGCTGGCGTACAGCGCCCAGGCGGTGGGGAAAACCTACAACGCGCTCTCCAAGGTAGAGTGGTGGGCACGCATGACGACGGGCTGGGTGTTCATCGCGATCGGCGTCTACTTCAACCTGAGATACGTGTTCGACGTCGTTTGACGATTCGCAGACGCGTTTCCGACGCATCTGCCGCCACTCGTCCGGCTGATTGACGTATTTTCGGCCAGGGCGCTATAATTCAGGGGTTCGTTGCATGAAGACTGAGAGCGCTTCACGGTCGATAGGGGAGTCAAAAAGATTCCGCAATCGGGAGGACGCGACATGGATACTTGGCGATCTTTCCGGTGGGGCGCGGGAGTCTTCTCTTGGGTGCTCATTGTTGCACTGTCAGCGGCGCCGTACGGCTCCGTGGAGGGGGGTGAAACGAGCCCGGTTGCGGACCAGGGCGCCGAGCGTCCCGCAGCAGAGCCGGCGCCCGGCAAAGGGAGCGCGGAGAACAAGGCCAACGACGCGGCTGCTCGCCGCCCGGCAGCGGGGGAGTCGGCGGCGGGGTGGCGAATGCGGTTGACCCTGCCGATCACAAGCCAGACCTACCAGCAAGTGCGGCGGTTTACGATTACTGCGCTGGACCGGGCGACTGCGTCGGGTGGAAAGCCCGTGCTGATTTTCGAGTTGCACGTCGTGCCCGGCCAAAGCGAGTTCGGGCGTGGCAGCGACTTCGGGCCGAGCTACCAGTTGGCCGAGTTTCTCTCCGGCGGCAGGTTGGCCGATGCGACAACCGTGGCCTTCCTTCCGAACTCGATCCAGGGCCATGCCGTGCTCGTGGCGTTGGCCTGCGACGAAATCGTCATGGCCCCCGACGCGGAGATCGCGGCCGCCGGCGCCGACGAAGAAACGATCACCAACACGGTCCGCCTGGCCTACGAAGAAATCGCCAACCGCAAGCGGAGGATCCCCGGCGGGGTGGCGATGGCCCTGGTCGATCCGCGCCTGGAACTGCTCCGCGTCGAGACGGAATACAGCACGGAGTACGTCACCCGAGAGCAGCTCGCCGAGTTGAACGAGAAAAAACTGGCGATTCCCGGCTCTGAAGAAGTCCTCATCCGCGCCGGGGAACCGGGGCGGTTCACCGGCCGCGAGGCGCGCCGTCACGGGTTCATTTCCTATCTCGGCGAGAACCTCCGCGACGTCTGCCGGGCGATGAATGTGCGGCCCGAGTCGCTCCACGAAGACCCCTCGCTCGGCTCACAGTGGGTGGCCGCCCGAGTCGACCTGATCGGGCCGATCACGGCCGAGGCGGTCAACAAGGCCCAGCGGATGATCGAAACGGCGGTCGGCGATCGGAAGGTGAATTTCGTCTGCGTCTGGCTCGACACGGAAGGCGGCATGCCGGCCGAGAGCGTCCGCCTGGCGATTTTCCTGGCCACGGGGCTCGACCCGTCGAAAGTGCGGACCGTGGCCTACATCCCGGAGCGGGCCTTGGCCGATGCGGCGCTGATCGCCCTGGCCTGCAATGAACTGGTGATGGGGCCTCGGGCGGTGCTTGGTGGCCGGCGCGGCCAGGCCCTCTCGGAAGAACAGGTCCGGCAACTTCAACTTTCGATCCGCGAGACGCTCGCACCGGCCACCTCGCAAAGCTGGTCCTTGCCGGCGGCGATGATCGACCCCACGCTGGAGGTCTTCGCCTACGAGCGGCTCGACGACTTCAAGCACACCGAGTACTTCTGCGAGCAGGAGTTGGCCGAACAGGCCGAGCCCGACGCCTGGCAAAAGGGCCAGCGGATCACGACCCCGGGCCAGCCGCTCTCGGTCTCCGGCACGGAGGCGGTCGATCTCTGGCTGGCAGATCACCTGGCCGACCACTTCGCCGCCTTCAAAACGATCTACGGATTGGAGAACGATCCGACGCTGCTCGAGCCGAGCTGGGCCGACCGCCTGATCGACGCCTTGGCCTCGCCGCCGGTGGCGGTGTTCCTCTTGGTGATCGGATTCGTGGCCCTGTATGTCGAGTTGCAGACGCCCGGAATCGGGATCGGCGGATTCTGCGCGGCCCTGTGCTTCATGATTTTCTTCTGGAGCCGGTTTCTCGGGGGAACGGCCGGCTGGCTCGAGGTGCTTCTTTTCCTGGCCGGAGTGTTCTTCCTGCTCATCGAGATTTTCGTGTTGCCGGGTTTCGGCATTTTCGGACTCGGTGGTGGATTGTTGCTCCTGGTGTCGATCGTGCTCGCCAGCCAGACCTTCGTGCTGCCCCACAACACCGCCCAGCTCGTGCAGCTCAAAGGATCGCTAATGATCCTCGTCGGCGCGGGGATCGGCACGGTCGCCGTCGTCCTCCTGATCCAGCGCTGGCTGCCTCGCCTGTCGACCTTGCCGGAAGTCGAAGAGGCAATTCGCCACGAAACGCTCGTCAACTACGACGACCTGGTCGGCACGCGCGGCCGGACGACGACCAAGCTGATTCCCAGCGGAAAAGCGAGATTCG
>JAAYCB010000211.1 GCA_012744395.1 Pirellulaceae bacterium | reverse complement strand
TGATCGAAGTGAGCCAGCCGGATGCCGGCCGCTAACCCCGACATGCCGGCGCCGATGATGATCGCGTCGTACATGGCCGTGCCGGCTTTCTGACCTCGGCGAAATGCCGTCTTATGACCGGTCCCAACTTCACACCTGGCTCCCAAGCTCCGGCTTGGAAACCCAGAGGCCTGCCCGATTCCCTGGTTCCCAAGCTCCAGCTTGGGAACCCACCCGGCTACCTCTCCATATCCTTCATCAACGGTTCCAGGTAGGCCACCGTGCTCGCCATGCTGGCCAACTGGGGGTAGTCCTCCTCCGGAATCTGCACGCGGTACCGCTTCCGCAATTCCATCACGATGTCGAGAAAATCCATGCTGTCCAGTTCGAGCTGATCCCGGAAGGCAACGTCTTCCTTGAGGTTCGTGCAGTCTTCGTCGGGCGCAATGTCCGAGAGAATCTCGACAACTGCCTCTTTGATCTCGGCGCCGGTCATGCAACACTCTCCGTAAAAAAGGGCGGGCGGCCGCCGGAGGGCCTCCGATGGGCCGGTCCCGGCGGCGAATCATTCTTTCCAATCGGCCAGCGCGCCCTCTAGATCTTTCTGACAATCACGACTGAATTGATGCCCAGCATCCCGAACGAGTTGTTCAGGATTACGTCAACCTTCCCTCTCTCCCGCGGCTGGTTGGCCACGAGCCCGTTCAACTGGCACTCGGGATCGATTTGTTCCAGGTTGATCGTGGGGTGCACGACGCCGTCGCGAAACGACGGCAAGTTGCCGGCCAGCTCCAGGGCGCCGGCCGCCCCCATCGCGTGCCCGATGTAGCTCTTGGTATTGTTGACCAGGGCGGTGGCATCGCCGCCAAACACGTGGCGAATCGCCTCGCACTCCTGGATGTCGCCCGAGATCGTGCCGGTGGCGTGGGAGCTGACGATATCGACCTGGCCGGGGGCGATCCCCGCGCGGCGGAGCGCCAGGTTCATGCACTCGGCCTGGCGCTCGGGATGCGGCAGGACGAAATCGTAGGCGTCGCTGTTCATCGCGTAGCCGACGATTTCGCCATAGACCCGGGCGCCGCGGGCCTTGGCGTCGCTGAGTCGCTCGAGGGTGTAAAGGCAGCCGCCCTCGGCCACCACGATCCCGTTGCGCTCGGCGTCGAAGGGTCGGCTGGCCTTGGCCGGCTCTTCGTGCTTGGCCAAGGCGCCCTGGCTGTTGAACCCGGCGAAGATGCCGAACGTGTGGATGCTTTCCGACACGCCGCCGCCGATCGCCAGATCGCACTCGCCCAGCCTGAGCATCTGCACGCTCTGGATCAGGCCGGCGTTTCCGGCCGCGCAGGCCGCGCCCAGGGTGTAATGGGGGCCGGTGATGCCCATGTTGAGCGTCACTTCGCCCGCCGGGTTGTTCGCCACGGTGCGGGGGTTGTGGTGATGGGTCCAGTACTGGGTGTCGTAGTCGTACCCCTTGATCAGGTAGATCTCGTTTTCCGTCTCGACGTTTCCGTGCTCGGTGACCCCCACGTAGACGCCGACCCGCGATTTGTCGGTGTTTTCCCAAT
>JAAYCB010000210.1 GCA_012744395.1 Pirellulaceae bacterium | reverse complement strand
TGGCCGCGATCTCGCTGGCCGGCAAGCGTTTGCAGGCCATCAAACGGTTCGACATGCCCGGCTTCCGGCCCAATCAGCACTATATCCGCGAGCTGAAGTCTTATGGCATTCTGCCGCCGGGTTTCGATTCGGCTAACGATCCAATCGACGTCTACGCGACGGACGAGGCCTACTGGCGTTCGCTGTGGCACCAGACGGATGCTGGGAAGACGATCGCCACGGCCGCCCGCCCGTACCGTCCTCGATCTTCAAATTCGCCGGCTGCGGCGGCTGCGGGGCCGTAGCGGAAGTCCACCGCGGCGGAGCGGTTGCGGATTTCAACAGACGCCGGATGGAAACAGACGGTTCTGCGCAAAACTCAATTGACAGGCGGGGCCGGCTCGACAAGAATGATCGTGGGTGTCTGCACCTGCCCGGCGGTGCCTTATCTCTGCGGTTGGGCATTTGAAACGGGGCGCCGGGGGGCGGGGATCGACCTGTGGCACGTTCTGTGTTCGCATGTTTTCTTTTCTTGGGGAGGATCTAGCGATGAAACGGGGAATCCATTTCTTCAGGGCGCGCGGATTCACGCTCGTCGAACTCCTGGTGGTGATCGCGATCATCGGAATTCTGATCGCCTTGCTGCTGCCGGCCGTGCAGGCGGCCCGTGAAGCGGCACGGCGGAGCCAGTGCACCAACAACCTCAAGCAACTCGGGTTGGCAATGCACTTGCACCATGACACGAAGAAGATGTTGCCCCCTGGCGTGACTTCGGGGAGGAACGACGGAACCGCAAAAGACAAACCGCTGTCGCCGCATCAATGCGGCTGGTCCGCGTTCCTCTTTCCGTTTATTGAGCAATCCGCACTCGACTCGCTGATCGACTGGACGGCCGTAAACGGCGATTTCTACTCCGTTGCGGGCAAGAATGTCTGCGGTCTCCCGGTACCCCTGTTCTTCTGCCCTTCCGACACGACTCCGCCACCGAATACCCTCGGCACCCTCCTCTTTGCACGGGGAAACTATGTCGCCAACAACGGGATCGGCCCGTCGATCGAACACCGGGGCGGTCCCGGCCACACAGCTCCGGCGTACATGGAACGTCCGGGAGGGGTGTTCTACATCAACAGTTGGCTCAAGTTCGCCGACATCAAGGACGGCACGAGCCAGACCGTGATGATCTCCGAGATTCGCTGCCCGAAGGACCCGCGTGATGGTCGGGGGATCATGCACTATCAGGAAGGCCCCCTCTACCACCACAATTACACGCCGAACAGCCTCGTGCCGGATGAAATCCGCGAGGCGTGGTGCTTCACGACGCCGAAAGCGCCGTGCATTGGTGCATTCACCATGTGGAACGAGATCAAGTACATCGCCACGGCCCGCAGCTCCCATCCGGGCGGTGTGAACGTGTTGCTCGGCGACGGCAGCGTGCGGTTCATCGGCGAAACGATCGCCCTGAACACCTGGCAAGCGCTTTCTTCGCCCGAACTCGTCGAGGGAGAAGTGCCGATTGGCGATTATTGATCGTCGCGGACTACGGCCTCGCCTTGGCGGGGCCTCCCGAGGGATGTCTCGATCGTGTTGAGCAAGCGGTCTGGCCGTTGTCAGGCATCGTTGCGGCTAGACGACTCGCGGAGGGGCGGGCCGCGCCCGCTCCGAGGGCCGGATCGTCGCGGGTGCGATTGTTTTCGGCGGATCGCGGGCGGCGAAGATCGCCGCGCACCCTTGCTGAGGCGGAGAAAACGCCGCCACGCCGGGCGGAAGCGACGCCGGGCGGAAGCCCGCAGAAGACCGAATGAGGGTTGAAGCGCTGAACGTGCGGACCTATTGCGCATTTTGACATGTGGTTTTACGCAAAAGGCAATTGACACGGCCGCCACGAAGCGCCAAGAATAGGGTGGCGTGGCTGTGTCTGCTCTGCGGCGTGTTTTCTCCGCTAAATCTGTATTCAAGGCGGGCGCCGGGGGCGGAGGGACGTGACTTACAGGCTCTCTGTACGATTGTCTTCTCTTCTGGGGAGGGACCAGCGATGAAACGAAGGATCCATTTTTTCAAGGCGCGCGGATTCACGCTCGTCGAACTTTTGGTGGTGATCGCGATCATCGGCATCTTGATCGCCTTGCTGCTGCCGGCCGTTCAGGCGGCCCGTGAAGCGGCACGGCGGAGCCAGTGCACGAACAACCTCAAGCAACTCGGCCTGGCGATGCACTTGCACCATGACACGAAGCAGATGTTCCCTCCCGGCGAAACTTCAGGGAGGACCACCGGGACCGCAAAAGACAAACCGGTGGTGCCGCATCAATGCACCTGGGTCGCGTTCACCTTTCCGTTCATCGAGCAAGGCGCCCTGGACGCGAAGATTGACTGGACGCTCATAAACAACGATTTCTACTCACATGCGGGCGCGAATGTCCTCACTCTCATGGTCCCCTTGTTCTTTTGCCCTTCCGACACGTTTCCGCCGCCGAGGACCTCGGGTCATGTGAAGGGAAACTATGTCGCCAACAACGGGATCGGCCCTTCGATCGAATACCGGGACGGCCCCGGCCACACGACCCCCGCGTACATGGAGCGTCCGGGAGGGATGTTCTACATGAACAGTTGGCTCAAGTTCAGCGACATCAAGGACGGCACGAGCCAGACCGTGATGCTCTCCGAGATTCGCTGCCCCAAGGACCCTCGTGATGGCCGCGGCCAACTGCACTATCCAGAAGGCCCCCTGTACCAGCACAACCGCACGCCGAACAGCCTCGTACCGGATGAGATTCGCGAGGTGTATTGCTTCACGACGCCGGAGGCGCCGTGCATCGGCACCTCCACCGCCTGGAATAACCGCAAATGGATCATGACGGCGCGCAGCTCCCACCCGGGGGGCGTCAACGTGTTGCTCGGCGACGGCAGCGTGCGGTTCGTGAGCGAAACGATCAACCTGAATACCTGGCAGGCGCTTTCTTCTCCCAAACTCGTTGAGGGAGAACTGCCGATCGCCGACTATTGATCGCGCCCGGGCCGCGGGGCCCGCCTTGGCGGGCCTCGCGAGCGGTTTTTCGATCGTGCATAGTAAGCGGTTTGGCCGATATCAGGAACTGTACCTTCAATCAATCAAGGAGATGGAATGCGCTTTGCTGGACAGAAGGTTGGCCGCTGGGCAGGGATTGGACTGGCGGCGAGCTTGTTGGGAATGTGCGTCGGCTGCGGCGGAAGCAATCTGGCCACGGTCC
>JAAYCB010000548.1 GCA_012744395.1 Pirellulaceae bacterium | reverse complement strand
ATGCTAATAATCGTGATGACCACCAGCAGTTCGACGAGCGTGAACCCTCTTCGTCTGTGGCGTTTCATAATACAAACTCCCTCGTCCGCAGAACGGGACATCCAGATCTGATCGCCTTGCCCTCTGTCCTATATTGTCGCAGAATCCATCCGAAAGTTCCAGCGTTTTAGACGCATTTCAGGAGCAAATGGCCTGGCGCCGCCAAGGGAAGGACAAACCACCATTCATGGGGTGTCCAGTACCCCTCGCCCGAGGATAGGCTCAAGAAACGTCTCGCGGGAAGATCGGACTGTCGCTATCATAACTCCGCAGCCTGGAGAGGAAAAGGCAATTTGCAGCAACTGCCGGCCGCTTTCGACGCTTTTCGGCTGAGCACCGGTCGGACTGGCGCCGGAATGGATGAATTGGTGAAACCTGGCAGGGCCCCCACACTTTTGGGGGTGGTCCGCGAAATCCGCCTGGTAAAAAACAGTTCGGTCCCCACCTGTGGCGTTTTTCAGTGGTTTTTGGGACAATAGTGTTTGAGGGCAATCGTCGCTCGTCATCATGACCTTGAGGAGGTACCCGGCTCATGGCCCCTCGATATTACAAAGCCTTCACGCTCGTCGAAGTGCTGGTGGTGATCGTGATCATCAGCATGCTCGTCGCGCTGCTCTTGCCCGCCATCGCCGGCGCTCGAGCCCGAGCTCGCCGGGCAAGCTGCCTGAACAATCAAAGCCAGGTCGCCAAGGCGATTCTCCAGTATGAATCGGCCAAGGGGCATTTTCCCGGCTACGTGAACCAGCTCGGAAAGGCGATCACAACCAAGCTGGGGCTCGACGCAAGCAAGTCTCTGGCCAACCGAGCCGATTTGAGCTGGGTCGTCGTGATTCTGGAACCGCTCGGCCACGCCGATTTGTGGAAAGAGTGGCGCGTCGGGTCGGGTCAGGCGGTCGCCTTGTCAGAGGTGGTTTGCCCGAGCGACCTGCTGAAAGTAGGCCAACCTGGCAGACTCAGCTTTGTCGTCAACTGCGGGATCAGCGATTATCTCATCGACGACAAGGGTTATTCTGAGGATGCGGCCGCATACACCGGATATAATTCCAGCTTGGACATCTACGATCCAGGCTTCGGATTGTTTTTCAATCACGACTTGACCAGGCCGAGGATTACAAAGAAAAGTACAATCGGCGCGGACGGGATTGCCGACGGCGCTTCGCAAACGCTCATGCTGTCGGAAAACCTGGAAGCGACTAACTGGGCCACCACGGTGCTCCAAAGCGGCGTTGGCATGGTGTGGTGGTCCAACAAGGTTTTTACCTCTCTACCCGAGACGGTGAACGTGAATGGCCCTGGACCGGCTAACGCCAGATTCCTCGCTCGCCCCTCCAGCAATCACCCTGGCGGCGCCAATGCCATCTATGCCGACGGCCACGGGGAATTCCTTTCCGAGCGCATGGATTACGCCGTGCTCCGCGACATGATGATTTCGAACCAGAGCCGAGCGAGGCAGGCAAAGCTCATACCATAATCACCCTGCAAACGCTCAAGCCGCCGGCGCGGCAACCCCGTTTTGTAGCACGGGTCTCCCGGCCCGTCGGTTCGTAGCACGGGTCTCCCGACCCGTTTCCTCCCCTCGTGGCACGGGTCTCCCGACCCGTCTTCTTCCTTCGTAGCACGGGTCTCCCGGCCCGTCGCATTGCCGTGTGGCCAGCTATCGGTGGGGCGGCGCTGCCGTTTTGGCTGTGCATCTTCACCCGGCTCCCCGCAGCGGGAAGGGCGATTCCATCCGCCGCGGGCTGGCCCGCTCTGCACCACCCTACCCCTTCGTAGCACGGGTCTCCCGGCCCGTTGTCCT
>JAAYCB010000209.1 GCA_012744395.1 Pirellulaceae bacterium | reverse complement strand
GCGCCGAACGTTGAACACGACCCGCGGATGATCGGCAATCGCCGGCACGAGCCGCTCCTGCACGTCGACGACGAGAAGGGCCGTATCATCCCGCGACATCAATTCGGGACTTCTAGGAAGGGGTTTGGCTTCGCTCATGCCACAAAAATAGCGGAAGTCGTCACGGAGGGCCAGCCGGTCCCTCCGCGCAAGTTCTCGTAGGGCGGGTCTCCCGGCCCGCCGGTCAAGCCGCGTGGTTGGCCATCGGTGGGGCGGCGCTGGCGTTTTGGCTGTGCGGGCTCACTCGGTTCCCGGTGGCGCTGGCGGCCGGTCGGACCGCATCGGGTTGGTCCCGCTATGCACCACCCTACCGATGGGTTTCTTCTTCCGGCGCGGCGGCGGATTTGAAGAGAAACCGCACGCGGTAGACGGACGATTCTTGAGGCGTTGCCCCGGGGCGTCCGGTCAACGCTTCGTCGGAACCGGGGCGCGGCGGCCCACTCGCCCCGAGGACGGCGGCCTCCGCCTGGACAGCGGCCTCCGCCGGCGCGGATTCCGGTTCGACCGCGGGCTGGGCGGCTGCCTTGGGGGCCGCGGTCTCGGCCGCCCCTTGGGCTTCCCCTCCACCGGCCACGGCCCGGGCGGAACTGGGAATCCGCGGACCGGCATGTTTGGCGGTGGGCACCGACACGATCTCGCTGAACCGCTGCGAATCCGCCTGCAAGTGAGCGATCACCCGGGCGACCTGCTCCGGCGTCAATTCGACCTCCACGCCTTCGCCATCTTCCACCTCGATGAAACGATCCGCGGCGACGCCGCAGTCCTTGAACGCCTCCGCGACGGCCTCGCCGCCGGCCAGACCGCCAACAGGCCGGCATTCGTACACCAGCAGCGGCGCTGCCTCGGCATCCTCCACGTTCTGCTCCGCATCGGCGGGCCGGGGTTCGGCGCCTGCCGCCCCGGGCGGCGACTCGCCCGGATTGCCGGCGATCTCTGCCGGCGCGGCCGCCTCGGGCGCGGTTCCGGCAACCGCTGCTGCCGGGCCGGCGTCCGCAGCGGCAACCGCCGCCGCGCTGGCCGTCTCGCGGGGCTGTTCAACCGCTTCGATCACCGCATCGCTGCGGGCCGGTTCGATGAGCATCTCGGGGCGCGGCGCGTGGGCCAGCCGATGCGGATTGCCCGAGCGGCTCGACTTGTCCGACTCGATCACCATCAGCACCACGGCCACCGCGACCGCAATCGCCGACCAGGCGAAGTTTCGCGGGCGCAACAGGCGCTGCGCCCAGGAACCGCGCTCCGCCCCGGGCAGTTCAACCTGGTGAAACTCCGGCAACGGAGCGGGCGGCGGGGCAAGCATCTGCCGTTCGGCGCGGCGGAGCACGCTCTCGGCAAGACCGTGATCGAGATGGTAAGCGGGCAGCGCCTGGAGGCTCTGGCTCAAAGAGCGGAGGTCGTCCACGAGTTGCCTCGCGGCGGCGCTGCTGGAGAGGACCTCCTCAACTTGGGCCTGCTCTTCCGCCGTCAACTCGCCGTCGATATAGGCGCTGAACAGCTCATTCTCAGGCAGGTTCAACATCAGTCAAGTCTCGTTGACACGTTTCAAAACAGGACCCAGGAGCAAGATCCGCCAAGCTGCGATCGCAAGGACAAAGATGCGAAACAATTGACAAAGCAATCTCTCGTTGGTTGATGCCGATCGCGCCGCGGCTGGTCCTTGCTCCTGGGTGGAATCCCTCTCCAAGCGGAGCCGGCTGTCCGCGCTGCGACGCCGCCGGCCACTTCAAGAGCGGACTCCTCGTCACCCCCAAAACCCTTGGAGACGTGTATGCTCTTCGCCTCTAGTGCTCCTCCGTCAGGACTTCCTTCAGCTCATCGCGAAGCTGCAATCTCGCCCGGTGAAGCCGGCTGCGAACGGTCCCCACCGGCAGATCGAGGATCTCCGCAATCGTCTCGTAGCAGCAACCATCGATCTCCCGCAGAACCAGAACGTTGCGGTGCTCCTCGCTCAGCGTCGCCAAGGCCTGGCGAACCTGCCGGCACCGCTCTGCCCGTTCCAGGTTGTCCAAGGGGCCGAGGTTGGAGTCCACGGGCTCCTCGCCACCGTCTTCGCGAGCCTGGTCGACCGATCCCACCGGGCGGCGACGGCGCCGATAGGTCGCCGACACGTTGAAGGCGATCCGGTAGAGCCATGTGTAAAACGCGCTTCTGCCGCGAAACGACTCGAGCTTGATGAACGCCTGGACAAACGCATCCTGGACCACGTCCAGGGCGTCTTCCGGCGCCCCAATCGCGTGGACCATCGTGTTGTACAGCCGATCCTGGTACTTGCGGACCAACTCGCCGAACGCGGCCGTCCGGCCCGCCAGGGTCTCCTCGATCAGTCGGTCGTCGTCGCTCACGGCTTTCAGCGGATTGGACGCGGGAAAATCAGAGAAAGTTCCAGGATTCGTGACGCGAACCTGCGCGGCCCACCTTCACCGGCCCTCCCCGTGTTCATCATCGGGGGGCGGTCAACAACTGTCAAACTCTTGCGATGAAGACACTTACCTCTTTGAACGCGGCGGCCGGACGGCCGCCGTCAGAAGCGGAAAACCCGGCACGGCCCCGCCTTTCGGGCAACGGCCCGTCCGGCGGCTTTCATCTTATCAAAAACACGCCGTCACGGCGAATCTTCCGGCCCAGGGGGGGCCGGGCAGCGCCCTTCCGCAACCGGATCAGCCGCGAACAGACCGCACCACCTGGACGATCCGCCGCACGGCCTCGTCGATGTCTTCCTGGCTGGTGTCGGCCCCCAGGCTGAACCGCAGGGAAGCCCGGACGATGTCTCGCGGCAGCCCCATCGCCAACAGGGTCGGCGACAGTTCCACCGAACCGCTCGCACAGGCTGATCCCACCGAGCAGGCGATGCCCACCTGGTCCAGGGCCATCAGGAGCAGTTGTGCATCCAGGCCGGAAAAGGCGAGATTGCTGACGTGCGGCAGCCGCTGTGCCTGGTGGCCATGGACGAGCAGCCCCGGGACCGCACGCCGCAAGCCGTTTTCGAATCGCGCCCGCAACGCCTCGAGCCGCCGCAGGCAGGCCTGGCGCTCCCGCTGGCTGACTTCGAGTGCCGCGAGCATGCCGACGACCAGCGGAATCGGCTCCGTGCCCGGGCGCAAACCCCACTGCTGGTGGCCGCCGTAGTGGATCGGCCGGATTGCGACGCCGCCGCGGAGGGCAAGCGCGCCGATCCCCGGGGGACCCTGGAATTTGTGGGCCGCCAGGCTCAGCGCGTCCACGCCAAGCCGCCGGAAGTCGATCGGCAGCTTGCCGGCGGCCTGAACCGCGTCGGTGTGCATCGGCACGCCGCGGCTCCGGCAGATCGCCGCCAACTCGGCGACCGGCTGGACTACGCCCGTGTCGTGATTGGCCAGCGTCACGCAGACCAGCCGCGTCTCGGGCGCAAGCAGCGGATCGAGCCGCTCGATCCGCGCCGCGCCGCTCGCGTCGACGCCCAGGCTGTCCAGTCGCCAGCCGCGATCGAGCAGGTGTTCCGCCGGTTCGATCACGCTTGCATGTTCGATTGCCGAGATCACGATCCGCCCCGGCGCGCCGCCGCCCGTGGCCGTGATCCCGAAGATCGCCAGGCAGTTCGACTCCGTGCCGCCGCTGGTGAAGATCAGCCGGTCGGGCGTCCTACCGCCAAGCTCCAGTCCCAGCAACTGCCCAATCGCCTCGCGGGCGTCCTCCAGGCGCCGCTTGGCCTTCTGGCCGAGCAGGTGCTGGCTGGCCGGGTTGGCATACCCCTGGCGGTAGCAGTCGACCATCGCCTGGACCACTTCGGGCCGCGTCGGGGTCGTCGCATTATGGTCGAGGCAGATCGGCTCCATCCAGGAATTGTCGGGCGTCCTGGAAGACCCGTCAAGCCGGCACCCGCATTGAGCGGGCTCAAGTCGCGGCGATCGCGGCCGCCCCTTGCCGGCGGCGGCCTTCAGCCAGCGCGGTATCCGCCGAAAGGTGGAGCATCACGCTCCACGAGCCGTCCGCTTCGGGCTCGACGAGCCAGTGTGGTAGCACGGCCACCGACTGGTGGACCAGTTCGAAGCCGCCTTCCGATTGACTGACCGATTCGATCGGGAACGCCCAGAAATTGGTCGGCCGCGAACTTCTCAGGCCGACGTCGATACCGAGCCACTCGTCGACGAGGTTGAGGCTGGCCGTGTCGCGGAGGTCGAGCCGCGCGCCGAGTTCGCCGAGCGAACCCTGGGCGGCGTCGTGGAAGTAGCGGTCGTCGGCGCCGCCCGGCAGGCCGGCGAAGTTCAGTTCCACGGCGAAGTGCAGGCGCCGATCGCGGGGCAGGTTTTCCAGCCGGTAGGCGATTTCGAGCGTCGAGCTGCCGGCGCTCAGGGCGATCGCCTTGACGAGGCGAAGCGGCGCGCCGGCCACGTTTCCCTCGCGGCTCAATTGCACTTGGATGCGGTCCGGATTGCGGCGGACCCGCGCGTCGTAGTCGCCGGCGACGAAGTCGCCCAACTGGCCGGCGGAGCCGGTGGCCACGGCGTCGAGCGAGACATCGGCATCGAGAAACAGGTCGATCAGGCTCTTGCGGCGGTAGGCGTCGTACTGGACCCGCTGGTCGAGCCCCGCCTGTTTGAAAACGACGCGCTCGTGGATGCTGGCGCAATCGCCGCCCGACTGGCCCGCGCCGGCGCGCACCTTGCCGTGGTAGGCCTCGGGGCCGCGGGTCAGCGTGGCCAGCAGGTTGTGGCGGATGGATCGGACATCGAGCTCGTCGAGGTGTCCGCCGGCAGCCGGCGCGACGAGGGCGACGAGGCGGTCGTTGGCCAACTGGACTTCCTGGCGGCCGTCGAAATTCAGGTCCTCGACCTTCGCCTCGATCCAGTTGCCAGAAAGCCCGAAGACCTCGTCGAGCAGGTTGTCGGCGCTGATCAGGTGCTCGTAGACGGCGTTGCGGAGATGGGGCAGGTAGATGCCCCCAAAGGCCCCGTGCCAATAGGCGCAGTTGCACTGGCCGCGGTAGAGTTCCTGCCGGGCCTGCTCGATCTGGGGGCCGATCTTGCCGTCGTCGATCGCCCGCTGCAACCGGCTGCTGACCTGCATCATCCGCGCATACATGTCGCTGGAATCGGGATAGCGGACCCTGAAATTCCGCCAGTATCCGCCGCGGACGAAGCGTCTCAGCGACTCCCAGCGGGGGTCGTTGTGCATTTCGCGGGCAACCCGGTCGAATTCAATCTGCTGGCCGGCCGGCAGTGCCCACTCGGTCATCTCGCGGTAGCTACAGGTGGGCAAATAGACCTTGCCCAGCGGCGGAATGCTGTCGATCGCCTCGGAAGGCGTCGTCAGCTGGATCCAATCCCGGTTCTCCGAAAGGTGATCGAAAAACCGCCGCAACCATCCGTCCTGGTAGCAGTGCCGGTTGGTCTCCGGCCAGGTCCCGAATTTCTCGCCATCGTCGCCGAACACCACCACCGCATCCTCGTGCGCCGCGGCGACCGCGCGGAGGTATTCGATCGTTTCGTGCGGCTGGCCGAAGGGGATCAGGTAGCGCAGCCGCTCGCTGCCCGGGAAAATCGACATGATCCGGCCGTCGTCCTCGGTCAGGTAATGCCCAAAAAGCTGGTCTTCCACCAGCCCCGACGCCTTGAAGTGGAAGTCGTCGAGAATCGAGTGCTCGATCCCCGCGGCCGACAGATCGCGCACGTAGCTCTGTTCCCAAACGCGCTCGGGCACCCACATGCCGCGGACGGAGCAACCGAGCCGGTCTTCAAGCCAGCGGGTGTACGCGCAGATCTGGCCGATCCGATCCCGCGACGGGATCATGGCAAGAATCGGCTCGTAGAAGGGGCCACCGAGAATCTCGATGCGGCCGCGGCGGACCAGGTCGGCGAGCCGGTCGACATACTCCGGATGCTTCGCGTCGAGCCACTCGATCAGCGACCCGCTAGTGTGCAGGGCGATCTTCAGGGACTCGTAGGGCTCGAACGTGTCGAGGAACGGCAGGTAGCTGTCGCGATAGGCGTTTTCAAAAACGTGGTCGAAGTTGCCGGTGGGCTGATGGTTGTGCAGGGCGAGGATGAAGCGAATCGGTTTGGACATGGCCTGTGGTGATATCTTCTGTGGCAGGGTGAGGAATCGGCCCTTAAGTAAACGGGGCACGCCGAACGGATACATTTACTTAATCGGCAATAACAACGCAGTTTATCCAGTCCCCTGAGGTGGAAAATCTTCTCTTTTTTAGCGTCCCCGTAGGACGGGTCTCCCGGCCCGTCGCCTCTCTCGTAGGACGGGTCTCCCGGCCCGTCGCGGTGTCTTGTGGTCGGCAATTGGCGGGGCGGCGGGGGCGTTTCGTCCGCCCAAGGGACGCTCACTCCGGCGAACGTCTCGCGCTTCCGGCCAATCGCACCGGATTGGTCCGCTTGATGCACCACCCTACGGCAGCTAGGCCGAGGCGGCCTCCAGGTCGACCTCGCGGAGGAAAGCGGCGGCCTCCTCGGGCGTCACGGGGTTGATGTAGAAGCCGGTGCCCCATTCAAACCCCGCAGCGCGCGTTAAACTCGGTATGATCTCTATATGCCAGTGATAGTGCGGCAGCTCCTGGGTGTCAAAGGGGGCCGTGTGGATGATGTAGTTGTAGGCTGGTTGGTCCAGGGCGGTTTCGATCCGGCCGATGACCTGCCGGACGACCCCCGCGAGTTCGTCGATCCCGTTCTTCTGGATATTTTCGTAGTGGCTGGAGTGGGTTTTCGGCAGAATCCACGTCTCGAACGGAAACCTGCTGGCAAAGGGGCAGAAGGCGACGAATCCCGGGCTGTCGAGGACGATCCGCTGTTCCGAGGCGAGTTCCTGCTGGATCATGTCGCAGTAGATGCAGCGGCCGCGGAAATTATGGAATTCGAGCGAGCCGGCCATCTCTTCCCAGACGTTGATCGGCACGATCGGCGTGACGATCAGTTGGCTGTGCGTATGTTCGAGGGAGGCCCCCGCGGCGGCCCCCACGTTCTTGAAGATCATCCCGTAGACGAGCCGGGGGTCTTTCTTCAGGTCGACGAGGCGGTCGCGATAGACCCAGAGGACTTCGCGGAGTTGCGGTTCGGTCAGTTCCGAGGTGCTCATCACGTGTTGCGGCGTCTCGATGATCACTTCGTGGGCGCCGACGCCCCGCATCATGTCGTAGATGCCCTCGCCCTGCTTCTGCAAATCGCCTTCGATCTCCAGGGCGGGGAACTTGTTGGGCACGACCCGCACCCGCCAACCCTCCCGGTTCGGCTGGGAGCCCGGATTGCGATAGGCGATGATCTCGCCGGGGGTCTTGTCTTCGTTGCCTTCACAGAACGGGCAGAACTGGCCGCGGCGGCGGCGCGGCGTCGTGTCGAAATCATGGGGGCGCTTGGCGCGGCTTTTGGCCACAATCACCCAACGCCCAACGATCGGGTCTTTCCGCAAATCCGGCATGTTCTTCCTCGTCTTGCTGCGCGCCCCCGCCCCGCATGGCCCTTAAGCCTGCCACATGATCATCTCGTAGTCTTCGCCCGGCACCGCCGTTTCAATCGTTCCCTCCGTGGGGACTCGTTCGGCCACCAGCCGTCCGGCGTGCAGTTCGATGAAGAACTGGATCGGGTCTTCCGTGGCCACGTTCAGGTTCTCCAGCGGTATCGCCGCTTCGAACACCAGGTCGGCGGCGACTTCGACGGCCGCCCCCGGGACGGGCTTGCCGCGAAACAGCAGGCTGCCGCTCGGCCGTTTGCCCGAGAGATTGGCGACCCGCAGTTCGTATCCCTCGGGGCTGTAGAACGCCAGGCGGAGGGCGTCGATCGCTCCGAGCCGCTCGCGGAACGGGCCGGCGCGGGCGTCCAGGCGAATCGCCAGCCGGGCGGATTCAAACCCGAAAAACAAGCTCTGGATGAGGCCCTCGCCCGCGGCCATGCTCATCGCCCCGCGCGAGCCCTGGCAAGCGTACTGGCCCGCGTTGAGCCACTCGAAGTAGGTCCGCCGGCCGTCGACCTTGACGTTCAGCAGGCCGGTCGGCTGGCTGTACTGCCGCAGACCGAATCCCTGGGTGATCGGCCGGGCAAGCTCGCCGTGGGGCTCGTCGCCGAGCAGGGTATAGACGTTTTGCAGGTGCTTGCGGAACAGGCGGTCGAAGAGCCGGTCCTGGGCGCTGGTGTGCGAATCCCCGAACCACCAGAACCAGTCGCTCCCCTCGGCGATCAGCAGTTCCCGCCGCGCCTCCTCGATCCGTTCGGCCGGGGCCCTCCGCTCCTCGGCGGCCCGCTCGAGGTGGCTGCGGGCCTGGTCCAGCAGGTCCCAGGCCCGATTGCACTCGGCGTGCCCGATCCAGATGCCGAAATTGTGCTGAATCCAGCTTCCCGGGAAGAGGTTGCTGAGCTTGTCGGCGGCGGGGTACTTCTCCAGGTAGTCGCAGACGCGCACCGGGGTGATATGCGGGTGGCTGACGACGCGGCGGTAGAGCCCGCGAAGGAAGTCGACTCCGCTGTTGGGATAGTATTCCCAGCAATTCTCCCCGTCGAGGACGATGCTTACGAGCGTCGGGCGATGGCCGGCGTTGCCGCTCGTGGCCCCGCCGATCGCTTCGAGTCTGCCGATGAAATCGTCGACGGCGTGGTGGGCCGCGAAGCGCTGGTAGTGAAACCCGATCTGGTCGCTCATCGCGTGGTCGCGGAAGATGATTTGCAGTGAGCGCCCCGCCTCCTCGATCCGCCAGGGGCGATAGAGCATCTCCGGGTTCCGCAGGTAGCCGTTGCTGTCTCGCGAGACCCAGCCGTTGGTCGAGCACGAGAGGATCTCTTCGTCGGTGGCGATCCATTGGATGCCGGCCTTGGCGATTGCCGGAATGATGCCCTGGCAGACGGAGCCTTCCGAGGGCCACATCCCGCACGGCGGCTTGCCGAAGAGCCGCCGGTGGTACTCGACGGCGTCGTCGATCTGTCGCTGCACGTCGTCGGGATAGCTGGCGAGGGCCCTGGGCAAGGCGACCTCGGGCATCGCCCGCTGCGCCAGCCGCTTATCCCAGAGGAGCGGCAGAATCGGATGGTAGAACGGCGTGGTCGTCAGCTCGATCTGCCCGCGGTCGTGGAGCTTGCGGTGCAGCGGCACAATCTCGGCCAGCAGTTCGAGTTGCCTGGCCAGCAGCCACTCCTTTTCGTCCTGCGTCCAGCGGCTGCCCTTGTTGCGAAACTCCGCCAGGTCCTTGTCGCGCTCGAAAGCCAGGGGGTGGAACCAGGCCAGGTTCGACCAGCACTGCAAGTCGAGCAGATCGCGTTTCGAAAACCGCCGCGTCGCCTTGGCCGCCGTGTCGATGCCGAAGCCCCGCTTCTGGTAGAGCTCATGATAGCGGGGGAAAGGGCGGATCATCTGCTCCGCATGGGCCATGAAGAAATTGTCGAGCAGGTACTCCAGGTCGTCTTCTTCAAGTCCGTCGGGCGGCAGGTGCGACAGCCGCAGATGGCGATCCTCGTGCCCCCGGTCCGTGTACGCCTGGATTTGGACCAGCAGGCTGGGGACAAGGTTGACCGTGGCGCGCATCTCGGGCGTTTCCGCCAGCAGCATCGCCATCCCCCAGTAATCCTTCGTCCCGTGCAGCCGCACCCAAGGCATCGGGTTCTCGCCAGCCACATCGTCGGGGTAGTAAGGCTGGTGCTGGTGCCAGAAGAAGGCCAAACACACGTCGTGCATCGCTGTCCCCCGGTCGCGGCGGCCGCCGGATGGCCGCCGCCACTTCATCCGTTCTGTGGAAGTTCACTCACCCGACCCCGGTCCGGCCCGGCAGAACCGGGCAATTCCGCGACCCCGGTCCGGCGGGGCAGCGCCCGCGGTCAGGCCGAGGCGGCTCCGCGCCGAGCCGTCTCCTCGTACAGCGCCGCGTATTGGCGGGCGCTCCGCTGCCAGGACCAATCCTGCCGCATTCCCGTGTCGATCAACTGTCTCCAGATATCCCGCCGGGCATAGGCGGCGCACGCCCGGTGCAGCGTCTCGTTGAGCGCGACGGGACTGTCCTGGACGAAGCTGAATCCGTTGGCGGTCCGCTCGACGAGCGTCCGCTCGCTGGTGTCGACGATCGTGTCGGCCAGGCCTCCCGTTTCCCGGACGATCGGCACGCTGCCGTACAACAGGCTGTACATCTGGTTCAGCCCGCACGGTTCAAACCGGCTGGGCATCAGGAACATGTCCGCGCCGGCTTCGATGAGGTGGGCCGAGTCGTCGCAGAAGTCGATCCGCACCGCCACCTTCTGCGGGTACTGCGCGGCGAACCGCCGGAATCTCTCTTCCAGCGTCGAGTCTCCCTTGCCGAGGATCACCCACTGGACGTCCTCGCTCTCGGCCCATTTCGGGAGGATGCTGGCGATGAGGTCGAAGCCCTTCTGGTGGGCGATCCGCCCAATCACCCCGACCACGGGCACCGCGGCGCGCCGCGGCAGCCCGAACTTCTCCTGGAGCGCCGCCTTGCAGATCGGCTTGCCGTGGTCGACCGTTTCGATCGTGTAGTTGGCGGCCAGGAAACGATCGGTCGCCGGGTCCCACTCCTTGCGGTTGACGCCGTTGAGAATCCCCGTCAGCACTCCGCGGCGATGCTGCAAGACGCTCTGCAAGCCGAAACCGAACTCGGGCGTCTGGATCTCCTCGGCGTAGCGGCGGCTGACCGTGTTGAGCGAGTCCGCGAAGATCAGCCCGGTCTTCATCAGGTTGAGCTTGCCATAGAACTCCATCTCGCGCCAATTGAAATGCCGCCAATCCAGGCCGGTCAAAAGCATGTCCCAGTGCCAGAAACTGCCCTGGTAGGCCAGGTTGTGGATCGTGAACAGGGTGGCGATATTCCGGTAGCGCGGCAGGTTGCGGTATTCGAGCTTCAAATAGGCGGGGATCAGGCCCGTCTGCCAGTCGTTGACATGCAGCAGGTCGACGTTCAGCTCGAGCAGGCGAACCAGTTCGAGCACGGCACGGCAGAAGAAGACGAATCGCTCGCAGTTGTCAACGTAGTCCTTGTCCTTCTCCCGGTAGAGCTCCGCCCGATCGTAGTACTGATCCTGCTGGATCAGATACACGGGCACCTCGCCGCCCGGCAGCTTGCTCTGGAGCAAGCGGCCCGTGACCGTCTTGCTGCCGATCGGAACAATGAATTCGATCCCCATCGGATCGATCGGCACCCCGCACCAGAGCGCTCGGCGGTAGGCGGGCAGGACGAGAATCGGCCGGTGGCCAAGCCGGGCAAGCTCCAACGGCAAGGTGCCGCAGACGTCGGCCAAACCGCCGGTCTTTGCGTAAGGGACGGCCTCGCTGGTTGCCAAAAGGATGTTCACGATGAGAATCTCTCCCTTCACCGACCTGCTGTCTGCCAGACGTATCAACATGGGGTATTTGGCTGCCGGACGCAAGGGCAACCGGGGTTGTCAGCAACCCCCTCGCAAGAGCCGCATCGAGACGGCCTGCCCCATCCCCTCGCCACAGGGAATCGGACCGGCCAACAAACCCGCCCCGTGCGCATGCCAGGTGCCGCGATGCGCGGATCACTTCATCGGAAGTATACCGCGAATCCGACCAGGAGGCGTACGCAAAATAACCCGACCAGGAATCCTGCGCGGATTCTCGGGCAGCGATGGCAGATCGCCTGGCTCTCCGCGGCCAGCTTGTCTGGCCGCCTGATGCCGTTTTCGCTAGAATCCCCCGCGCTCGGAATGATTCCAGAACAGGCATGGAGGCCTTGACCGTGACCAATCGAAGCCCGGGCGGGCAATCGCGGCGCGCGATCCACTGGCCGCACTTGGCGGCGTTCTCCACTCTCCCGATGGCCCTGATCCTCGCCGCCGGCGTGGTCGGCCAGTCGGCACGCGCGGAGGAGCCGGCACGCTCAGGCACGCTGGCGGCGGCCCTCCTCTCATCGCAGGGAAAGACAGACCCTGACCGACTCGCCGCCGCCCGGCGAAACCGATCGGCAGCCAGCTCCGCAGCCGCGCCGGCCCCCGCCGGCGGGCTACCAGCCGCGAGCGGCATGATGCCCGGCCCGATACCGGCACCGGGCACGAGAAGGGATGCCGCGACACAGCACGGCGGCGCTCCGGCGGGCGGCGCTCCGGAAGATGAACGGATCGAGTCGCCCAGCCCCGCGGCGGCGAACGCTCCGCCTGGCGCCGCCTTCGAATCGCGTGACCCAATCGTCGCCACGCCGCTCCGTCAGGATGCTCGACTGCACGACGTCTGTTTTGTCGATCCGCACTGGGGATGGGCGGTGGGCGATCGGGGGACGATCTGGCACACCGAGGACGGGGGCCGCTCGTGGGCCCTTCAAGAGACAGGCGCAGGCTGCACGCTGTACAGCGTCGAGTTTCTCAACCGCCGGGACGGCTGCGCGGTTGGCGGCTACGCGCATCCCTACACCCACTCCGGCACGGGCGTTGTGCTCTCCACCCGCGATGGTGGACGCACGTGGCGCCCGATCGTTCATTCGATCCTGCCGATTCTGAAGAAGGTCCGTTTCTTCAACGAGAAGCAGGGCTGGGCGATTGGCTGCTCGAGTGCGGCGGCGCCCTCGGGGCTGTTCGTGACAGACAGCGGCGGCCGCTCCTGGAATCCGCTGCCCGGCGGAAAGGGCCCCGGCTGGAACGCGGGCGATCTGCTCTCTCCGCACGACGGCGCGCTGGCCGGCCAGGATGGAGCGGCGGCGGAGGTCCGCAGCGGGCGGATCAGCCCCGCCCAGACGCCGCAGTTCGGGCTCCGCGGCCTGGCCGATATCCGCCTTGTGCCGCCCTATTATGGCTGGCTGATCGGCGATGGCGGCCTGCTGATGCTGACCCGAGACCTCGGGCACACCTGGCAGACGCCGCCGGCAACGCCGCCCGCGAATGTCAGCGGCCAATTCGACTTCCGCGCCCTGGCGGTCCGCGGCACGCGTGTCTGGATCGCCGGTTCGCCCGGCACGCGCGTGCTCTTCACCCCCGACGCGGGAATGTCCTGGCAGACGTTCAACACCGGGCAGACCGCGCCGTTGCGGGCGATCCAGTTTGTCGACGACCTCCGTGGCTGGGCCGTGGGCGACTTCGGCACCATCCTGGCCACGGAAGACGGCGGCAAGACCTGGCGGAGACAGCGCGCCGGGGGCACGCGGGCGGCACTCTTGGCCGTGTTTGCCGGAGCGGAAGACTTGCCCCTCGAGCTGGTTGCGAAGCTTTCGGGCGAGGAGGGATACCTGGCGATCGCCGAGATCGTCGGCCGCGGCCTGCCGGAGGCGGCCGGCCGCGAGGAGGTTGCCGCGGCCGACCGTGCGCATGAAGCGATGCTTGCCGTCGGCGGGAGCGGGGCCCAGGCAGCCTGGCGATTCCCGTTGCACGAGGCGGCGCTGCGGATGTCGCCCGAAGCGGTCATCGGCCGCTGGAACCAGGCAAACGACGGCCGCGGCGCGGAACAGCTCGAAGCCCACCTTGTGCGGCAGATCCGCACGTTCCGGCCAGAAATCCTGATTACCCACGAGGCGAGCCCGACCGGCAGCGATCCGGCCGGGCATGTGCTCAACCAGGCGGTCCTGATCGCCGTCCGCGCCGCGGGGGACCCGACCGCCTACCCCGACCAGATCACCTCCGGCGGCCTGGAGCCGTGGGCGGTCACCCGCGTGTTCGGCGCCATGGCCCCGGGCCTGACCGGCACGGCCAACGTCACCACGTCTCAATTGTCGCTCCGTTTGGGAAAGACGCTGGCCGACGCCGCCGCCACCCCGCGGGGGTTGATCGACAGCCGGTTCCGCATCGCCGGTGAGACGCTCGGCTTCCGCCTGCTCGTCGACCAGGGGGCGGACCACGGCGGCCGCGAGGATTTCTTCACCGGGATCATCCTCCACCCCGGCGGCGACGCCCGCCGCGAACTCCACGAGCCGCCGGCCCGAAGCCTCGAGCGGATGCGGCGGATCGCCCAGCGGAGCCGCAACATCCAGGCGATCCTCGAGCAGGCGGGCGCCGATTCGGGGCTCGGCCTGGGGCTGCTCGCCCAGGCGGAGGAGGTCACCAGGGAGCTCGACCAGCAGACCGCGGCGCGGGTCCTCCATCACATGGCCCAGGCCTACTTCGTCGCCGGCCAATGGCCCCTGGCCGCCTCGATGTTCGAACAGCTCGCGCGCCGCTATCCGGCCAGCCCGCTCGCCCGATCCGCCTCGACCTGGCTCGTCCAATACTATGCCAGCGGCGAAGCCGCCTGGCGCGTCCATGGCCGGCAACGCCTGGCCGTCCAGCAGGCCAGCGCCCGCGCCGTCGATCCGCAAACGCTCCGCCGGCCGGCCGGCGCGGCCGCCTGGGAGGCCGGCCAACTCGAGCCGTTCGCCGTCCGCCAGGCCTCGGCGCCGTCCGTCGATGCCGCGGCGGTCGAAGACCGCAGCGAGCGTGCGGCGGCCCTCGGCAAGACGATCCAGCAGGCGATGCCCGACCTCTACGCCGACCCCAAGGTCGGCTTCCCCTTGGCCGTGGCCGATCGAAAACGCGGGTATCCCGCCCAGGCCGAACGCTTCTTGATGGTCCTCCAGCGGAGTTCCGCCAAGGACGACTGGTGGGCCTGCGCCCAGGGCGAACGCTGGATGAGCGAACCGGCGGGCATGCCGCCCAAACAAATCATTCAATGCGCCAAGGCGCCGACCAAACCCCACCTCGACGGGCGGCTCGACGACGCCGTCTGGCAGCGCGCCAAGGCCGCCCGGCTGGCCGAACCGGACGCCGCGGCGACGGCCGGCGGCGACGGCCAGACAAGCGCGATGCTGGCCTATGACGCCGACTTCCTCTACCTCGCGGTCCGCTGCCGCCGCGCCGCGGGGGTCGACTATGCGGGAGTCCGCGGCGTGCGGCCGCGCGACCCGGACCTGTCTCAACGCGACCGCGTCGAACTGTTCCTCGATCTCGATCGCGACTTCGCCACCTACTATCGCCTGGCGGTCGACCACCGCGGATTCGCGGCCGAGGACTGCTGGGGCGACCGCTCTTGGGACCCAACCTGGTTTGTCGCCGCCGGCGAGGAAGCGGGTTCATGGACCGCCGAAGCGGCGATCCCGCTCGACCAGCTGACCGGCAGCTACCCCCAGCCGCGCTCCGTCTGGGCGATCGGCCTGCGGCGGATCATCCCCGGCGTGGGGTTGCAGAGCTGGAGCATGACAACCGCCGGCGATGTCCGCCCGGAGCAGTTCGGCTACTTGATCTTCAACTGACCGCCGCCGCCTTGGCGCCGACTCCGCGCGAGCCGGCAGCACTTGCCTACCCGTTGTTTTCCCACCACTGGTTCGCGCGCTGGGCGGTCCATTTGCCGGCCGCCTCGCACGCGGCCAGCGCCGCGGCGAGCTCCTGCGCCGATTGGTACCGGTCGGCGGGCTGTTTCTCCAGACACTTGAGGATCACCCGCTCGAGATCGGCCGGCACGTCGCGAACCTTCGAAGGCGGCTCGACGGCATCGCGGCTGTGGGCGATGATCACCTCCCAGGAGCTCTCGCGGACGAAGGGAGGCAGGCCCGTGACGAGGTGGTAGGCGACCGCCCCGAGCGAATAGATGTCGCTGCGGGCATCCAGCCGATCGTAGGACCTGGCCTGCTCGGGGCACATGTAGAGGGGCGAGCCGCTGAACGTGCCGGGCTGGGTCAGGTTGGCCTCGCCGAGCTGCGTGAGCGTCTCGCGGACGAGCCCGAAATCGAGCACCTTGACCACGTCGTGGACACCGCCCCGTTCGGTTGCGAAGATGTTCGCCGGCTTGATGTCGCGGTGGATCAGCCCCTTCGCATGCGCTTCGGCCAGCGCTCCGCAGGCCTGGATCAGGAAATGGATCGCCCGCTCCGCCGGCAGCACGCGGCAGCGCTTGACCAGCCCGTCGAGGCTCATGCCGGGCAGCAACTCCATCACGTAGTAGAAGGTCCCGTCGTCGCTGCGGCCGTAGTCGTAGATCGCAATCACGTTCCAATGCGTCAAGGTGGCGGTGGCGCGGACCTCCCGTTCGAATCGCGCCAGCACGGTCTTGTCGCCGGCCTTGTCGGGCCGGATCAGCTTGACGGCGCAGGGGCGCTTGAGCAATTGATGCTCCGCCTCGTAGACCTCGCCCATGCCGCCCTTGCCAAGCAATCGCGTCAAGCGGTACTGGCCGAGTTGCCTGGCCTCGAAGGCCTCGCGGCGGACCGTATAGATCACGTGGGCGCCGTAGACCGCCGTGATCGACGCGATCAGCGGCGACCAGCTTGGCACCAGGACATGGTATTCGGCGAGAATCGCGCCGATCGCCGGTTCTCGCCAGCCCATCACGATCACCACGGCCAAGGGGAGAAGCGCCGCGGGCCCGAGGATCCTCGCCGCCCTCCGCCAGCTGTTGGGAATGAAAATCCCATAGACGAACGTCAGAAACGCCCAGGTGGTGAACAGGTGCCCCGCCGCATTGACGGCCGAGACGCCATCCCCCTCGACGGCGAACTCGCGGAGGTAGCTCCCGGCAACCACGATCGTCTGGGTCCCGGCAACCGCGAAGCTGGCCAGTTCCAGCCAGCGGAGCTGGCCGATCGTCAGGACGACACGCGATCGCAACAGCACGACCGCGCCCACCAGGGCCAGGAGCACCGCGGTTCGCACGCCCAGTTCGCCGACGTCTTCCTGGAAAAAATCGACCGCCGCGGCAAACGCCATCACGCTCGCCAGCAACGACACGGCCGCCAGCAGCCGGCTCCGCAACAGCCGCGTCGTCTCGTCGCCGAAGACCGAGCGGGTCCCCTCGACAAACCGCACATATTCATGATCGACCGTCTTGTCATTCCACGAAGGCGTATCTGGCGGGCTGCTGGGAGACATGGGAGAGGCTGCCGGGAAGGGATTTGGGCCGCGATGCGGCTGCTGGATTGATGAAAACGCTGACTGGCGGGAGTGGCGGGTTCCCAAGCCGGAGCTTAGTGGTCCATTTCAGAAATGATGTCAAGGTTCCTAGCGCCCGTCGAGAGCGGTTCCTTTAATGTCGCGCAATCGCTGCAGCATTTCGCTCGAGAGCGATACGAACTCGGCGGAAGATGGCGGTAGTGGACCGTGATCGGGAGATGCGGATTCAAGCCGCGGAAACCCGGCGGTGCGGCGAGATTGAAAATCGTGCAAGCTCATTGGTAGGATGGGCATTCCTGCCCGTCGTTCTCTGTCGGGCGGGAACGCCCAACCTACATCATTGAAGGAACCCTGACATCATTTCTGAAATGGACCACTTAGGAACCAGAATAACTGCTGATTGACCGGATGGGTAGGTTCCCAAGCCGGAGCTTGGGAACCAGGAGAAGATCGGCCTGGAAAAGGAGAGCAACGATGAACAACATGAGCCGAAGGAGTTTTTTGGGGGCGGCTGGCGCGGCGACGGCGATGGCCGCCGGCGCGCCGCGGGCGTTTGCGGCCGCGGGCCCCGCCCGCGGGTTTCCCTGCCTGCCCGACGACGGGACCGTCCGCGATCGGATCTGGATTTGGGGCGGGGCGCCGGGGGCGACGAACGACGACTGGGGGCACGCCGCGTCGAGAATGACGGCCGCGGAGGCGGCCTTCTACATGGGAATTCCCAACCTGTTCCTGATCCGCCACAAGGGGCGGCCCCAATTGGAGGAATATGACCAGTACGCGATCGCCCTCAGCCCGCTCAAGCGGGTCGTCTGGGCGGTCGTCGAGTCGGGCGGGGAGACGGACCCCGAGCGGCGCGACTACGTCCTCAAAATGCCCGCCCGATTCCCCAATATCTCGGGCTTCATCATGGACGACTATTTCAAAGGAGACGGGACGGCGCACCTGACGGTCGACCAGCTGCGCGGACTCCAACAGCGCCGCCGCACGGCGGACGGCCGCACGCTGCCGCTCTATGTCGTCGTCTACAGCCATCAGTTGCACCTGCCGATCCAGGACCACTTGAAGTACTGCGACAAGATCACGTTCTGGACCTGGAAATCCGAGGACCTGGCGAAATTGCCGGAAAACTTCGAGCGGCTGGAAAAGATCACCCCGGACCATCCCAAGCTGCTCGGCTGCTACCTGTGGGATTTCGGCAACAAGGCGCCGATGCCCCTGGAGCGGATGAAAGCCCAAACGCTGTACGGCTATCGGCTCCTGCAAGAAGGACGGATCGAGGGGATGATCTTCCTCGAACACGGCGTCTGCGATATCGGCCTCGATACGGTTGACTGGACCCGCTCATGGCTCAACGAGGTGGGCGAGCAGCGGCTTGCGCGCTGAGCGGGCAGCGCCCAGGCGGCGCGTCGCGAGGGAGGGCCAGGTCGGCGGCCGCCCGCCCGACGCCCGACCGCCCCCCCGGAAGCCCGCGCTCGCCGCCGTTCAATCCACAACGTTCCACGCCCGCGCCGAGACTTTGAAATCCGCCGCCTCCGCGCCGCTCGTCGTGCGGAGTCGCACGCCCACCGTCCGCGACTCGCCCGGCTCGAGCCAGAAATACGCGTCATCGGCCACGTAGTTGATCGGACCGTCGACGTGCACGTGGGTCATCACCGCCGGCGCCATGCCGGTGTTCTTCACCTCCACGACAAGCCGCGACCGGCCGGCCGCGTCCCGCGCCGTGGAGATCAGCCGGGCGCTGAGCGTCGTGGGCGCCTTCTCCACCTGCGGCCGCAGCCACGGGCCGTCGGCGAGCAGCAGGGCCCGCTGCGGCTTGGCGCGATAGGCATCGCGGGCGGCCTTGTCCTCCAACTCGGGCGGGCAGCGGAACGCGTAGACGTTTCTCGCCAGCGGCTTGCCGTCTGATCCGGAGAGGTCGAGCACCACGAAGAAGAACGAACGGGCGAAATCCTCGGCCACCACGAAATCGATCGCCGGACCGCGCGCCGACTCCGCCCCGTCCGGCACGTCGATCGCCGCCGCATCGCTCCAGACCTGGCGCGTCTTCAGGTCCGGCCCGACCAGCCGCGCCGCCAGGCGCAACCCCTT
>JAAYCB010000208.1 GCA_012744395.1 Pirellulaceae bacterium | reverse complement strand
GAGGCGCGCCTACGGCCCCGAGCAGGTGATTGCCTTTGCCGTGTTGGCCCCCGCCTATGTGATCGCCTACCTCGGCGCCGGCCTGCTGATCGTGCGGCTCGCGCGGCGGCTGTTCCCGACCGCGCTGCCGGTGGCGGCACTGATTCAGGTGATTCTCGTGCTCGTCGGCGTGGCGGGCCCGTTGGTCCTCGAATCGATCGCCGGCCGCGACGCCTTCCGCTCCTACTCGCTGATCCAGATCAGCAATCCGTTCTGGTCGATCATTCACCTGGCGGACAGGTCGGCGATGCCGCCCGAGGCCCCCATACTGCTCGCGGCGGTGCCGTTTGCCGCCCTCGTGCTGTTTCTTCTGAATCTGCCGGGCATTCTCCACGAGGTCCGCCAGGTGCGCGTTGCCAAGCCGCAGCGCGTGACCGAGGAAGACGACCAGATCGCCGCGGAAAAATCGCCCCACCAGCCGGTGCAGATCAGTCCTTGGGACACGCTGTGAACCCGCGGCAGGCCGATTTGAGAATCTCCACGGCGCGATCGGCGTCCTCTTCGTCGACATCCAGATGGGTCACCGCCCGGATCGTCTGCGGCGCCGTGGGGAGCACCAACAGGCCGAGCCCCCGCAGCCGATCGCAGAACGCCGCGGCGGTTCCCAGCCGCTCCGGCACATGGAAGAAGAGGATGTTCGTGTCGATCTGGTCCGAGACAAGGGCCAGTTCCTCGATTTCAGCGATGCCGCGTGCGAGCTGCCGAGCGCACTGGTGGTCGAGCGACAGGCGGTCGACGTTGTGCTCCAGGGCGTAGAGGGCCGCCGCGGCGAGGATGCCCGACTGCCGCATCCCGCCGCCGAGCACCTTGCGGTGCCGCACCGCCTCGGCGATCAACTCCCGCGAGCCGGCCAGGGCCGACCCCACCGGCGCGCCGAGTCCCTTGCTGAAACAGACGCTGACCGTGTCGAAATGGGCCGCCCACCGCGCCGGCTCGATCCCCGTGGCCACCGCCGCGTTGAAGAGCCGTGCCCCGTCGAGGTGGGTCCGCAGCCCGTGCTCATGCGCCCAATGGCAGATCGCCGCCACGTCTTCATAGGGCTGGATCTTCCCACCACCCCGATTGTGGGTGTTTTCCAGGCAGACGGCGCACGTCCGCACCTGGTGCGGATTGTCGGGCCGGATCAGCCCCTCGACCTGGTGCAGGCGGAGGACGCCAAAGTGCCCCTCGACGGCTCGCACGGCGACGCCGCTGAGCTGGGCGTAGCCGGCCTGCTCGTAGTTGAGGATGTGGCAGCCCGCCTCGCAGATCATCTCATCCCCCGGCCCGCAATGGAGACGCACCCCGATCAGGTTCGTCATCGTCCCGGAAGGGGCAAAAATCGCCGCCTCCTTCCCCAGAATCTCGGCGATCCGCTCCTGGAGCCGGTTGGTCGTCGGGTCTTCGCCCAGAACGTCGTCGCCCACCTCCGCCGCAGCCATCGCCGAACGCATGCCGGCGGTGGGGCGGGTGGCCGTATCGCTGCGAAAATCCAGGGTTGGATGGGTCATGTGCGGTATTATCCACGTTCCCGCTCTGCGGTGCAATACAGCCGTGGGGAGCCGTCGCGACCAGGCAGGGGCAGGGCAACCCTGCGGCGCGAGGCAATCGCTCCCACCGATCCTTGCGGCAAATCGCGGCGATTGCTAGATTGACCCGGGTCGCTGTGCCCGGCAGGGGCGCCACCAATCGGTCGGTAAGGCGGTGGCTTGTCTTGGCGATCGACAGAAACGGGCTGGAGGACAGTATGCCGCGAACCAGACGTTGGCATCCGGGACAGGAAAGCGACGAACTCATCTTCGCCGTTTGCGATCGGTTTCTCCGCCAGCTTGGCGACCAGTACGACGCGCAGCGAGACGCCGAAGACCGCGGTCGCAAAGGCGCCGCCGCCGCGGTCGCCGAGTGGCTCAAGAGCTATTACGGGCGGAGGGATCTCACCAGAGAACGCGTCTACCCCCTGTTTTGGGAGGCGGTCCGGCGCAACTTTCTCTTTCTCCAAGCGCCCCGTGAGGCGAAACTGGCCGAGCGGATCTCCCAGCGTTTCGGCCTCCAGCCGACCGAAGACAACGCCGTGATTCACGTGGTCAATGCCAAGGGCAAGGAAGCGCCCCGGCACGTGACCAGCACCACGGCCGACCTGGTGCTCGACCTGGTCGACCGTGTGGCGGAACAACATCGTTCCGCCCGACGCCCTGGCGAGGAAGTCGAACCGGTGCATATCGGCATGGGCGCCGGTTTCGCCACGATGATGGTGGCCAAGCGCCTTGCCGAACGAGTCCGCTCGGACCTCGACTGCCCGCCGCTGGTGCTCCATGCGCTCTCGGCCGGTGGTTTCCTCGTTAACGAGCCACAAAAGGCCCCAATTACGTATTTCAGCTATTTTGAGGATGCGCTGCCCAAGGTCGAGTACGTCGCCCTGTTCTCGGAGACGGTCGTCAGTCTCAAGGAAGACTACGAACGGGTGAAGAGGAATCCGGGCGTGCGGCGCTCGTTTGAGCGGCGGAACCAGATCGACATCATCGTCAGTTCGCTGGCGGCCGCGCACCATAAACACGGCCTGCTGGTCAAGTTCCTCTCATACCTCGTCGAGGAGGGGATGCTCAAAGGAGGCGTTTTCGAGCGCATGGATGCCGCCGGCTGGCGGGGCGACGTGCAGTTCCGGCCGTACACCGACAGCGGCCCGCTGATCGACGAGTGCCCCGTGCGCGCCGTGACTCTCTTCGAGCTCGATGAATTGGTCGAGATGGCCAGGACCGACGGCAAGTATGTCGTCCTCGTGGCCGGCCCCTGCGGCGAATGCGGCGAACCGAAGGTCGACGCCCTCAGGCCGCTGTTGGCCAATCCGGACCTCCGGCTCTGGACCCACCTGGTGACCGACGCCCAAACGGCCCAGGAACTCGCCGCCAGTCCCAATGCGGATGCCGGCGGCGATCAGCCGGCATAAGAATTCGCCAGTACCTGTACGTGGGTTTGCCTGGGCTGGACAGCGTACAATACATGCAGGGAGACAACTGGCTGGGCGTCGCCCTATCGGCGTTGACGAAGACTCCACCGGACCGGGTGGCTGGCTGGGGTGTGAAAAGGGAATCGAAACGGGCCGGCAGGCGGGGCAGGTGGAACGGATCTTGTCGCTGATCGAAGAGCACTTTGGCCCGACTCCAGAGGCGGCCAGGCGCGAACTGGACCGCCCGCCGACGGAGGACTTGCGACGGATGGCCTTGAGGATTGGATCAGCCGCGTCGCTGGCCGATCTCGGCTTGCCGACCTCATACGCTGCTGGCCCTTCGACCCTGCTTGTCTTTGCGCCTCCCCTGCCCGGGGTGCAACGGCCGCTACGATGGGCTAAACTGCGGGCTGCTCCGCACCTTCTTCAGGCCGTTTCACGAGGAGGATACCGATGATCGTCCCACGTGCGCTGCCCCTTTTCCTGTTGGCCGCGGGCCTTGCCGCCTGCGACTTCACCCCGGCCGCCGAGCGACTGCCCAATTTCGTCATCATCTACATCGACGACATGGGCTACGCCGACATCGGGCCGTTCGGAGCGGAAGGCTACGAAACGCCGAACCTCGACCGAATGGCCAAAGAAGGCCGCCGCTTCACCAACTTCTACGTGACCCAGGCCGTCTGTTCCGCCTCGCGAGCCGGCCTGGTCACCGGCTGCTACAACGTCCGCGTGGGGATTCTCGGCGCGCTCAACCATCGAGCGAACCACGGCATCCACGCCGATGAGATGACGATCGGCGAACTGGTCAAACAGCGAGGCTACGCCACCGCCTGCTTCGGCAAGTGGCACCTGGGCCATCACCCCAAGTTTCTCCCCACCAACAACGGCTTCGATGAATACCTCGGCCTCCCCTATTCCAACGACATGTGGCCCGGCCATCCCACTGCCGGCAAGAACTACCCCGACCTGCCGCTGATCGAGGGAACCAAGATCGTCGACGCCAACGTCACCGCCGAGGACCAGGAGCAACTCACCACGCTCTACACACGCCGGGCGGTGCGTTTCATCGAACGTAACAAGGATCGCCCCTTCCTCGTCTACCTGCCCCACTCGATGGTCCACGTCCCCCTTCACGTCTCCGACAAGTTCCGCGGCAAAAGCCCGCGCGGCCTGTTCGGCGACGTCGTGATGGAGATCGACTGGTCGGTCGGCCAGATTCTCGATGCGCTCCGCAAGCACAACCTCGACAGCCGCACGATGGTCGTGTTCACTTCCGACAACGGCCCGTGGCTCAGCTACGGCGACCACGCCGGCAGCGCTAAGCCGCTCCGCGAAGGCAAGGGGACGATGTTCGACGGCGGCTGCCGCGTGCCCACCGTGATGCGGTGGCCGGGCAGAATCCCCGCCGACACCGTCTGCGACACGCCGGCAATGACGATCGACCTGTTGCCCACAATTGCCCACCTCGCCGGCGCGCCCTTGCCGGACCGCAAAATCGACGGCAAGAACATCTGGCCGCTTGTTGCCGGCGAGCCGGGCGCAACAAGCCCCCACGAAGCCTACTATTTCTACTATGGCAATGAATTGCAGGCGGTGCGGATGGGCAAGTGGAAGCTGCATTTCCCCCACGGTTACCGCACGCTCTCCGGACGCAAGGGCGGGACCGGCGGAAGGCCCGTGCCGTATGACAACGCGCGGATCGAGCTTGCGCTTTTCAACCTGGAAACCGACGTCGGAGAAACGGCGGACGTCAAAGACCGGCACCCGGAAGTGGTCGCAGCGATCCAAAAGCTCGCCGGCGCGATCCGCGAGGACCTCGGCGATTCGGCCCGCAAGATCAAAGGCGCCGGCACGCGCCCCGCCGGCCAGCTTGCCGAGGGCGATCTGCGCTTCGATTGGCAGCCGGGCGTGCCGAACCCGGCCGAAGCGCAAGCCCGGCCGGCCGCTAAACGATAGCCGCGCGGGTTCCGTCCCGCGATTGGAACTGCCGCGTGTTAGCCTCCCTCGCGCGTAGGCACAAAGGTGCCACCCACAAATCTGCTTGACACCCGCGTGAAAAACGGAAAAGGTGCCGGAAAAGGTGCCACCCATAAATTTCGGAAAAGGTGCCACCCATAAATTTACTTGACACATGCATCGTTTCGGCTAGATTGATGTACATGCGTATCGTCACCAAGGTTCTTACCGACCCTTTCCATGGGAGGGCCGTCCGATGGCGAGGATTCCACGCGG
>JAAYCB010000207.1 GCA_012744395.1 Pirellulaceae bacterium | reverse complement strand
TTCCTCGTTCCCAAGCTCCAGCTTGGGAACGGGTCCGAAGCAAAAACTGAACCCCGAACCCTGAACCCTTACCTCTCTATCTCCCCAAAAAACACACTATTTTCCCTCCCTCCAGGGCAATGATCACCCGGCCCTGGCTGTCGAGGGCCATGCCCCAAATGGCCGGCATTGCCTCGAGAAGCTCCTGCCATAGAAGGCGGCCGTCGTCGATCGCGTAGGCCGCGACTCCAAACCGCGCTGGATCATCGCCGCCGGCGTCCTTGAGCTTGCCGCAGGCCACCACGGCGTTGCTCCCCAGCGCGAGGGCCTCCGGCTGCTCGAAGAGGATCGACTCCCAAACAGGCGTTGGTCCCTTCTGCCCTGCGGCGGCCGGATCGAACCGCCCGAGCCGGCCGAGCGTGGCCCGCACCAGGACGCGTTCATTTTGGGCCTGGAGAAGATAGCGGGCGAAGTAGCGTCCCCGCCAGTATTCTTTCGGCGCGTACAGCGGCCGGTCGAAGGCGGTCACCTGCCCGTCGATCAGAAACAGGTCGCGCCCCCGCGGCGCCTTGGCCCATTCGTCGTCGAGCGTGTTCAGGCAGCGGCCGTCGCTGGGATCGTAGACGGCCGGCGAAACGCCGTTCCCGCCGGCCATGTAGAGTCTGCCCGCGTCGAGGAGCAGATGCCCCTGGACGCTTACGCCGGTCGGCCGGTGATCGCCGAGCATCCGCCCGCAAGTGCCGTTGTGCCATGCGAGCCTGCCGCTGGCGGCGTCCAGCGCGAACAGGTGCGTGCCGTCGTAGGCGGCGATGCCCGCCGCGAAATACACCTTGCCCCCGGCCGCCAGCACGCCGCTGCCGATCGGCCAGGTTGAGGTAATCTGCCCATAAACGTTGATCCGGCGGTCGACCGGCGCGGCCTGGAACCGCCAGAGCGGCTTGCCCGAAGCGGCCTCGTAGGCGTAAACGCAGCCATCGCCGCTTCCGGCAAACAGCCGGCCCTCGTCGATCGCCGGAGGAAATCGCAAGGGGCCGCCGGTGTAGGCCGTCCAGCGGACGCTCCCGGTGGCCGCGTCGAGGGCCCGGATCGCCCCGTCCGCGCCGCTGGCGAACACCAGGCCGCCTCCGGTGACCGGCGCGGTCGGCGCCATTTTTCCGGGCGGTTCGAATTGCCAGGCGAGCGCGGCGCGCTCGGCGATGGGAACGCCGGCGGACGCGCGCCGCCGGTTGTCGGCCCGGTAACTCGGCCAGTCGCCGTCCGCCAGCGGCAGGGGCGCGGCCGGCGCCCGCGGGTCGCACAATCTCGCCAGCCGGACCGGGTCGTCGGCTTTCATCTGGAAGGCGTAGTCTTCGGCGGGCGCCAGGCCGACGAGGCCCACCAGCGAGAGGCTGCAATCGCACATCCACGGCCCCCAATAGAGCATCCCCCCGGCGATGATCACGCCATCGTGGCAGTCGGGCCGCATCGGCGCGATCCGCTCCACGCGGTGGTCGGCGATCGAAAGCCGCATGCCGCCACCGTGGAAGTGGCCGCGGGCGAAAATGCTGTCGATCGAACCGGTTGCGCGGGTGCAGTTGCCGCGAACCACCCCCAGGCTCTGCTTCACCTCGCCGGTGAGCGGCTCGATCAGCAGGCTGTCCTCCGTGCGCCCCATCGCATACAGGCCCTCTTCGCGGACGACGAGCTGGTAGTTGCCGTGCGGCTTCTGCCAGAGGAGCCGGCCGTCCCTGGTCGACGCGGCCAGCAGGTTGGGCCGCTGCGGGCCGGCGAAGAAGACCGCCTTGTCGGACGATTTCATGTAGGCGGTTGTGGAGAAGCCTTCCTGCGGATTCTGCGCCCTGCCGTGCGGCCCGATCGCCGCCAGCAGGTCGGCGTCGCTGTTCCTCCAGACGACCGTTCCCTCCAGCGCGTCGAGGCAGCCGAGCCACTTGCCGTCGCAATAGAAAAAGATCCGGCCGCCGCTCATCGCCACCGCGCGGCCGTCGACCGGCTCCTCCTCGGTGTGCAGCCAGAGCGTCCTGCCGCTCTTCAGGTCGCGGGCGAAGAATGTCCGCCCGAAGCCCCACGCGTACTGCTCGCTGTCGTAGGCCGGCGTCATCGGCCGCCAGGGCCAGCCGGCCTCGGTCCGCGCGCCTCGCCGCGTCGGATCGCGGACCTCCGGCCCGCCCACCAGCCCATAGAGGATTCCGTCGTGGATCGCCATCCACTTCCAGACCCGCCCGGCCGCCGCGTCCGGAGCCACGATCTCGCCGCGCACTTCGCCGCTGGCCGCGTCGATCTTCTTGCACGACCGGCTGTCGGCCACGTAGACCGCCTCGGGCGTGGCGACGATCGTATTGCGGTGGATGTTGAATCCCTCTTCCAGTGGCCGCTTCCAGAGCAGTGTGCCGTTGTAGCCGTTGATCGCCACGAGCGAATTCAGCCACTCCCAGTCGCGCTTCTTGTAGCCCACGTGGCCGAAGGCCTTGAACACCCGGCCGGCCGCCGTGACCGTGACCTCCGGGAACGGCACGAAGTAGGGTTCGGCCAGGAACTGCGTCAGAAACGGCGCCCGCGCCTCCTCGTCGAGAGCCAGCGGGTTGTTGTCGGGGCCATGGTAGGGATGCGTCCAGTCGTCAACCCCGGCTGGATGGGGAATCGCCACTTCCCTGTCCGGGTAAACGATCCTGCCCAGGGGCCGCACCACCCGGCGGACCTCGCCGTCGTCGCGGCGGACCGCGGCGACCGCCGAACCCGTGACGATCACGGCGTCGGCCAGCCTGTCCGCCAGGGGGATCCGCGACCAGGGGCCGTGGTGCACGGTGACCCGCGTCCCCAACAGGCCGGCCCGGTCGGCCGAAGCGCGGAGGGCCTTGGCCGCCGCCGCGCGGGTGGTCTGCACGAACAGGACCAGCTCGCTTCGCCGTGCAAGCTCCAGGACCTCCTCGCCGGGCCGGTCCGCCAGCACCACGCAGATTCCCCGCGACACGCCGATCCGGCCGAGCACCTGCCCGGCCGGCGGGGCGGCCTCCGACGCAAACGCCGCGGCAGCACCGGCAACAATCCACGCAAGGACGCCCAGCGGCGTCCAACTTCGTTTGCCACCCATCGCAGCCCTCCGAAAAGCGATCAGCCGTCGGCAATCAGCCGTCAGCGAGACAGGGGGAGAGGACGGAAGGAAAGCGGAAAGCGGAAAGGCTGCTCAGCGCTGGCGGTGGACTTCAATTCGAGCTTCCGCGTTTCGTCTTTTCGACGTGGGCCAGGACGCACGCGAAGAAGGCGTCGTGGATGTGGGGCGGCGCGGCGTGGCCCATCAGCGGTTCATGGATGATCTGTTTGGGGCCTTTCAGGCAATTGTAGGCGGCGTAGCAGCTTGAGGGGGGGCAGACCGTGTCGATGAACCCGACGCTCATGATCGCTTCTGCGCGGCAGCGGCTGGCGAAATTCACCGCGTCGACATAGCGCGAGGCTTCGAGGCTGTTTGGCTCCGGCTTGCCGTCCGAGTCGGTGGGGACCAGCTTGGGCCAGCCGTTGACGCGCCCGGCCGCCCGGCCGGCGTGGTCGCAGATGGCCGGCACGCCGGCGGCGACGAGCGTCACGCGCTGGTCGAGCCCGCCGGCGGCCAGTGCCTGCCCGCCGCCCTGGCTGTGGCCGATCACGGCCAGCACCTTGCCGTCCCACTCCGGTCGGGCGGCGAGCAGGTCGATCGCGCGCTGGAGCCGGAGGAACATGCCGCGGAAATAGACCGTCTCGCGACTCTCCCGGCCGGCGTGGCGGTAGTCTTTCAGCGCGCCGGCGCTCAGTTCCGCGTAGAACGGGTTGGGCTTGCCGTTGGGGATGCCGTGGGCGTTGATGTCCATGGAGAGCATCCCGGCCTGGGCGCCCTTGACGGCGTTGCCCAGCGCGGAGCTGCGGACGCCCGCCCCATGGACCCAGAGGATCGCCGGCAGGCTCCTGGGCTTGGCGTCTTTGGGCAGGCCGAGATAGCCCGACACGGCGGCGCCGCCAAGGCAGGGCGCTTGAACGTCGAAACACTGGATGTTCGGATTGGGCTGCTCGACGGGCGTCAGAACCGGCTCGATCGGCACTTCGGCCAGCTTGCGCTTCTGGTCGGCCCAGAACGAATCGAAGTCGTCGGGGACGGGCAGGCTGGGGGCGATTTGCTGGGGCGCAAATCCGGCGCCGGCCACCGCTTCGACCGTGCGGCCCTCGGGAGTGCGAAAGCGGGCCAGGCAGCGGAGAAAGCCCGGCCTGGCCGACGTGGCCCGCACGGCAAGCGGCCCGCCAAGCTCCAACTCGCCTTGGGGGAAGTCGTTCGCCGGCGGCGCTTCGGTGATGAAATCATCGACGGCGTAGGAGACCGTTCCGGTTGAAACCGGTTGGCCGTCAAGCGTCAACGTGATCAGGAACCGCGCTTCCTCACCGGTCCGGTAGAGGGCATCGGCGCGGTCGGTGACGACGCGGAGTTCATAGACCGGTTCGGCCGCGCGGACAGCGGGCCCGGCCGCCGCGAGAATTCCCAGGAGAATCCAGCGGCAGCGGTTCAAGCGGAAACATGAGCGTGGGAGGATCGTGGTCGGGTTGAGCATCTGCGGGAATCCTCATACATGGCCACCAGGCGAAAGGCGTCGACTCGCATGCCGGATCCCCCAAGGAAGCCGATGCGTTCCTTGTCGAAACACGCGGCGCGTGACCCGAAGCCTGCAACCTGACTGAAAAAAGAACGGGCGAATCGCAACGCCGTCCATAAAATAATCCGCCGGTCGGGCGATCGCAACCCGCTGCGCGGCTCGGCCGCCCGAGCCTGTCTGGAATCGTCCGCCGCGCGGAGGTATCATGGCCTCGAGCGGTCCGCGCCGCCGGATGTTGAATCGGGTCCCCCGGGGGGAGCAGCGGCAGGTCGCCCGCAACCTCCGATCGCCCGCCACCGTTGCGTCAAGGAGTTGTTCGTGCCGGTCATTTCCAACTCGATCCGCGTCGGGCATAGCAATGTTCACTATCTCGAATCGGGGGCCCACGCGACCAGCGCGGTGGTCTTGTTTCACGGCGCCAGCTTCCAGGCGGAGACCTGGCGGCAGATCGGCACGCTCGACGTTCTGGCCAGGTCGGGCTACCACGGCATCGCCGTCGATTTGCCCGGCTATGGCGAATCGGCGGCCGTGGATGTCGAACCGAAGAAATGGGTCGGCCAACTCCTTACCGAGTTGCAGATCGAGCGGCCGGTATTGGTGGCGCCCTCGATCAGCGGCCGGGTGGTGATTCCCTGGCTGCTGGGCGGATCCGACGCCGCATCCGGGCTGGTCGCCGTGGCCTGCGCGGCGATCAAGGAGAACGCCCGGCGCCTGAAGAAGATCTGCGTCCCCGTTCTGGCCGTCTGGGGTGAAAACGACACCGTCGTGCCACAGCAGCAGGCCGATCGACTGGTGGCTGCCGTGGCCGACGGCGAAAAGGTGATCATTCGCGGGGCGGGCCATGCCCCCTACATGAATGACCCGGGCGCATTTCACGTCGAACTGCTGAGGTTTCTTCAGCGGGTGTTCCAGGCTTGACCCGGACCATCCGCCGCCGGCCCTACTCGCCGACGGTCAGGCGCACGGGCAGCCCCTCGCCCGGGGCGATCAAAAAGTTGGTCACTGTGTAGGCCAGCTCGATCGGGCCCTGGGGATTGCCGGTGCCGATCTTCACGAGGCTCGTCGACCGCGGGGGCAGGGTCGCCGTTGCCGGCCCGACCGGGCCGGTCCGCCGCAACTGGATCTCGATGTCGGAATGGTTGCGAACCTTGATCAGCACGTGGTCCCTCCCCCGGTGGTGCGGCGGGCTGATCTCGACCGACGCTTCGAGCAGCGCTTCGAGCCACTCGCGGCGGCCGATCATCTGGTTGGTGAACCAGACGGCGGTGCGGCCGGCCAAGAGGGCCTCCTGGAGGCCCGCCAGCGATTTCTCCCGGGCGAACACCAGCGTCAGCGTGCGATGCGCGTCGGCGGTCGTCTGGTCGTTGATGTCGGGCTGGTGGATGTCGGAATTGCCGAGCATCGTGAGGTTCTTCTCCAGGCACCAGCGGTGGGCCGTCGGGTAGTAGCTGTTGCCGTTGCAGACTTCCATGCCGTGGAACCACTTGTTTTCAAACAACGTTGTGTGGACATCCAGCCACCTGCCCGCCTCTTCGCCTTTCCAGCCCTGGTGATTCCAGAAGACGAAAGCGCCCTGCAAGTTCGCCTGCCGCACCGCCTCGACGAAGTCGGGCACGGCGAGCGGTTCGACCTTGTCGAGGAAGATCGCGTTGAAGTGGCCGGGCGGCGTGTCGCGCGTGATCTCGGCCCCCCGCGGGAAAAGCAGGCCCATCTGGGCGGCCTTGCCCGCCGCGAGCTCGAACGGCCGGTCGTGATTGGTGGGGATGTCGTCCCTGTGCGGCTGGTATTCGATGTGGTCGGTCAGCGCGGTCGCATCGAGCCCAAGACGCCAGGCCTCGTCCACCCGTACGGTCGGCCAGACGTTGCCGTCTGAAAACACCGAGTGCGAGTGCAGATCGCACTTGAGCGTATGGTAGTCGGGCAGGTCTGGAAAGCCGATTTCGTGGCGGACCTGCGCCGAAACGGGCAGCACCGCCGCGGCCAGAAGGAAAAACGCGGTAAGAAGTGGGAACAGACGCTTCTGCATGGCTCTACCTCGCGATTTGGGGGAACGTGGTCCGTACTGCGCTGTCCATTTTTCGCTTGTCCGTGGCTGGCACGGACTTTCCAGATACTATATCGACCCGAGACGCCACCGGCAACGCCGCCAACAAGCGCCCGGCCGCAGGGCGTGTTGCGAACGGGCCTCTCCGCCTGCGGAAGCGCTGTTTTCAAGCGGACGCGCTGTTTTCAAGTCGCCCTCCGGCCAGCTACCGCCGCGCCCGGGGACCTGCTATACTTCCCCCCTGGGAGGGACTGAGCCTGTGGAGCATCCAGCGCGCCGTCCGGCTGGCGTTGTGCTTGCGTCGGTCCCGGTCCAACCGCCCCTTCATTTACATCAGGAGTGCCACCATGGCAGATCAGACGAAGATCAATCATCCGGCCAACCGGTCGCGGCGCGACTTCCTCAAAGCATCGGCCGCCGCCGCGATCGGCAGCCTGGCAATCGCCCCCCGGGTGCACGCCGGGGGCGACGACATCCTCCGCGTCGGACTGGTCGGTTGCGGGGGGCGGGGGTGCGGCGCCGCCGTCAACGCCCTGAACGCCGATCCCCAGGCCAAGCTCGTCGCCATGGCCGACCTGTTTGACGACAAGGTGCAGAACGGCCGGAAAATGATCGCCAAGGCGAAGCCCGGTCAGACCGACGTCAGCGACGAGCAGTGCTTCGTCGGCTTCGACGGCTACAAGAACGTGCTGGCCGCGGACGTCGACGTCGTGCTGATCGCCACGGCCTCGCGATTCCACCCGGAGTACTTCGCCGCGGCCGTCGCGGCGGGCAAGCACGTGTTCATTGAAAAACCCCACTTCATCGACGCCCCCGGAATGCACGCGGTCGACGCGACCTGCAAGCAGGCCGAGGAGAAGGGGCTCTGCGTGATGTCGGGACTCTGCTGGCGGTATGACCGCGGCGTCCAGGAGACCGTCAAGCGGATTCTCGACGGCGCGATCGGCAAGATCGTGGCCATCCAGGAATGCTACCTCCGCACCCCCTACCGGCTGATGACCCGGCCCGAAGGACTCACGGAACTCCAGTGGCAACTGCGGAACTGGTATCATTTCAACTGGCTCTCGGGCGACGACGTCCTCCAGTCGCTCATCCACAACCTCGACAAGACAAGCTGGATGACCGACGAGCGGCCCCCCGTTAGCGCGTTTGCCGTCGGCGGCCGCTCGCAGTGCGTCGAGCCGCATTTCGGCGACCAGTTCGACCACACGGCGATCTGCTACGAATACGACGACGGCCTGCGGGTCTATGGTTTCAGCCGGGCGCAGGCCGGCGTCTGGAACGAGACGAGCGATAACATCCTCGGCACCAAGGGCCGCTGCAACCTGCTGAAAAACCGCATCGAGGGCGAGACGAACTGGCAGTACGAGGGCCCCACCGCCAGCATGTACGACGAAGAGCACGTCGCCCTCTTCCAGGCGATCCGCGCCGGCAAGCCGCTCAGCTGCCGGCGGTATATGATCAACAGCACGATGCTCGGGCTGCTCGGGCGGATGACCGGCTACACGGGCAAGAAGATCACCTGGGAAGAGGCGATCAACAGCAAGGAAGTTCTCGGCCCCGCCCAGCTCGACTGGGACACCCAACCGCCGATCCTGCCGGGGGACGACGGCACCTACGCCTGCCCGATTCCGGGCATCACGCCCTTCGTTTGAAGACGAGCGGCCATTGACGCTTCCGACCCCCGCCGGGAAAATGAGGGTGTCCGACCGGTTCGCCCTCATTTTTCCGTGCGGAGGTCGCCATGTCTCCCAATCCGCTGCGCAGCATTCCGTCGGTGAACGAATTGCTGGAGAATCCCGTCGTCAAGGGCCTCGTCGACCGGATCAGCCACAACACGGTCGTCAACTCGGTCCGCACGGTCCTCGATGAAGTCCGCCTGGAGCTTCAGGCGTCCGCCACCGAGCACACCCTGCCGAGCGTCTCCGAGCTGGCCGATCGGATCGCCCGGCGAGTGCTCGAAACCGACGAGCGGTCGCTCCGCCCGGTCATCAATGCGACCGGCATCGTGCTGCACGCGGGACTGGGCCGGACAATTCTGGCCGAAGATGCCGCCGCGGCGATCGCCGTGGCGGCCGGCGGCTATGCAAGTGTCGAGCTCGACCTGGTCTCCGGAAAGCACCGGCGGCGGAACCACGCCGTCGAGGGCCTGCTCAAGGAGTTGACCGGCGCCGAAGCGGCGCTTGTCTTGAACAACAACGCCGGAGGGACGCTGGCCGCCCTGGCCGCCTTGGCCGCTGGCCGCGAGGTGGTCGTCTCGCGCGGGCATCTGATCCAAATCGGCTGTAGCTACCGCCTGGCCGAGACCGTTGCCGCGTCGGGCGCGGTCCTCCGTGAGGTCGGCTCGGTGAACCGGACGACGATCGGCGATTACGCCGACGCGATCGGCGAGAGGACCGCCGCCCTGCTCCTGGTCCACCCGAGCAATTGCACGCTCGCCGGCTCGTCCGGCGGCGCCGCGCCCGCGGAGGTGATCGACCTGGCGCGGAGGAGGAAGCTCCCGCTGATTCACGATATCGGGGCCGGGGCGCTGGTCGATTTCTCCCAGTTCGGACTGGTCGAAGAGCCGCTCGTGCCGCGGTCTGTCGCCGCCGGGGCCGACCTGGTCCTGTTCAGCGGCGACAAGCTGGTCGGCGGGCCCCAGTCGGGCATCCTCGTCGGCCGCCGCGACCTGGTGGCGAAGATCGAGAAGCACCCGCTCGCCCGGGCGCTGCGGATCAATCCCCTGGCACTTGCCGCCCTGGTGGCCACGTTGCGGCTTTATCGCGAGCCGGAGAAGGCCTTGCGGGAGATCCCGCTCCTGGCGCTGCTTGGCACGTCGCTGGAAAACCTGCAAAACCGCGCCGCCCGGCTGGCACCGCAGATCGAGGCCGCCGCCGTGGTCAAGAAGACCGAGGTCCTCGACGGCACCGCGTATCTGGCCGGCGACGCCGTTCCCTCCCGGCGGTTGACCACGGCGACGATCGCCGTCGAGCCGGAAGGTCTTGCGGCCGACCGCCTGGCCGGCCTCCTGCGCGTGGGAAAGACGCCCGTAGTGGCCGCGGTGCGGGAAGACCGCGTGATGATCGATCTGCGCAGCGTTCTGCCGCGGCAGGACATCCCGCTTGTCGAAGCCTTCGAGGCGATCTCGGCGAAGCCGGAGGAGTCGCCGCAAGCGATCTGAGAATCTTCCCGCCGGGGGGCTCCGCCGCCGCTATCCCCGCCTCGTTCCCAAGCTCCAGCTTGGGAACGCTCGCGTCAAGCGCGCACCGCCGCAAGCGATTCACCTCGCGCGTCTCGCCGGCTCGCCCGGCGGATCGTTCACCGCAAATCCCGCCGGCTCGCCCGGCGGATCGTTCGGTTTCCGACTACCTCCCCGGCTCAGCCTCTCGAAAAATCCCGCCAGCTTGCCCGGAGGGGATCGTTGTGATTCGCCCACCCCGTGCGGTGCTGCCCGCAATCGAGGCGACGCTGGAAAGCGTACTCACCGAACTCACCTCTAAACCCCTGACGGGCGTCTTGTGGATCGTCGAACCGGGGCGGATCGGCGTCTACGACCCACACGAGGAAACGAACCTGTAATAGAAGAACGTGCGCCGATGAGCAAGGTGCCGATCAAACCGTGGATCGAGACGTACGCGCGGCTCACGCCATGAATGGCGACTCGCCCTGTTGCTGGGAGGGGGAGCCGCCCTGCGGTGCGAACGGGCTGGCTGCCGCGGCGTAGCGATCGGCGAGGGTTGGCTGGCCGCTCGCGGAAAGGTAGATCACGATCTTCAGCAGCAGCAGGTAAGGGGTCGCGGCGAACAGTCCGAGGCCGCAGGTGACCAGTGCGAACAGGTACGCCAAGACACCAGCGACAATCCAGATCACCAGCACGACGAGCTTGTTGCCGGCCATGATTTTCGCCGAGAGCGAGATCGCCGGAAGCACGCCGAGCTGGCGATCGATGACGAGCAACTGGGCCTGCGAGAGCATCATGAGGAAGATCAAACCCGGGACGATCAGAAGCAGCGTACCCCCGAAGACAATCAGCCCGGTCAGGAGGAAGCAGCCGATCACCGGCAGAAGCCGCGGACCGCCGGCGAAGACCAACCCGTAGCGCGGCTGCTCGCCGCGGGCCACCCCAAGGGCGAACAGTTGCAGGCCGATGTTCAGCCAAAGGGAGAGCAGGGCGGCGCCGAGCTGGGCCGCGTGGGCCAGGATTCTGGCGGCATCGCGGTCCTGGATGGCGATGCCGATCCCCGCAGCGATCGACGCCATGACGAAATAGCCGGCGAAGTAGACCAGGAGCATCAGCAGGAACGCGCCGAGGACGACCAGCCACGAGTCGCTGAACACGGCCCATGCCCGCGAGAGTGTCTCGCCGAAACCGATCCGCGTGGGGCGAATCTCGCCGGCCGGCACCGCCCAGGCCTGCGCGGCGGGGAATGCGGCGGGCGACTGGTAAGGGTTTTCTGCCTGACTGGAGTCGCCCACGGGGCCGGACGAGGCGTCTTGCCATTCACGGATCATCGGGGACGTCGCGACGGGCTCCCCCGGGATTGGCATCACTCCGCCGCATTCGGGGCACTTCGCCTGCTTGCCCGCGGTGTCGTCGCCCGTTCGCAACAGCTTGCCGCACTGGAGACAGCGGAATTCAATCGGCATGGGGTCTCAACGTGACGTTGCCTCGTCAGAGAGTCCTTTGAAACGTAAGGAGTCCGGCCAGTTGTCTGCTGCCCCTCGACGGCGGCAGGGGGGCGGGCCGCCAGCGCCGCCAGCCGGGGCGACGTTTCCGGAAGATAGCACAGGACCGGGGCCGTCGCCAGACGGGCACAAGGGCGAATCCGCTCCGTTTCCGCGGAATCGGGTGGCTGTCGCCCTACCGGACCGTTCCCGGGATTGGTAGGCTGAATCCTGCGACCCTTCGCGGCGTCGAACGCCGTTTGGCCGCGGGCTGCGGGAAGGGCCTGCTTCCCCTCCCCCCTGGCGCCGCTGCGAGTGGAATTCGATTGCCGGCAACGTCGCCTGATAGCCGCCTGTTCGTCCTATGCTTTCGCCGCAGGATATTCTCGGCCCACAAGGCCGCATCGCCGCCAGGATGGAACGCTACGAGCATCGTCCCGAGCAGTTGGCGATGGCCGAGGCGGTCGGGCGTGCGATTCGTGGCGGCCACCACCTGATCGTCGAGGCGGGGACCGGCGTCGGCAAGAGCTTCGCCTACCTCGTGCCGGCGATCCTGGCGGCCGCCGGCTCCAAGGCGGACGGGCAGAAGACAAAGGTCGTCGTCTCGACCCACACGATCAGCCTCCAGGAGCAGTTGATCAGCAAGGACATCCCCTTGTTGAACAGCCTCCTGCCGCTCGAATTCACCGCCGTGCTCGTCAAAGGCCGCGGCAACTATCTGAGCCTCCGCCGGCTGCACAACGCGCACGCCAGGGCATCCGGGCTGTTCGCCTCGACGGAGGAATTCGAGCAACTCCGCCGGATCACCGACTGGGCTCGTGACACGGGGGACGGCTCACTGGCCGACCTGCCGTTCCGGCCCATCCCCGGCGTTTGGGATGAAGTGGCCAGCGACTCGGGCAACTGCATGGGGCGGAACTGCCCGCAGAACAAGGACTGCTTCTACTTCAAAGCCCGGCGACGGATGCTCAACGCCCAGATCCTGATTGTCAACCATGCGCTGCTTTGCAGCGATCTGAATCTCCGCCGCCAGGGCGTGAGCATCCTGCCGGAATACAACGTGCTGATCGTCGACGAGGCCCACAACCTCGAAGCGGTGGCTGGAGACCACCTGGGGATCGGCGTCACCAGCGGGCAGGTCGACTACGCCTTGAACCGCCTCTACAACGACCGCACGAACAAGGGGTTGCTCGTGGGCAGGTCGACGGCCGAGGCCCAGCGTCTTGTCGCCGATTGCCGCGACCGAGCGTCGGACTTCTTCGAGTCGATCGACGCCTGGCTTCACAACCACGCGGGGAACAATGGCCGGGTGCGGGCGCCCGGCATCGTCGCCAACCCCTTGAGCGAGGGGTTGGCGAATCTCGCCCGGAGCGTGAGGAAGGTTGCCGACGGGATCGAGGCGCCGGACCAGCGGCAGGACTTTGTGGCTGCGGTGGAGCGGCTCAACGGCCTGGCCCAGGTGGTCGAGGACTGGCGGCTCCAGCGGATGCCGGAGGCGGTCTATTGGATCGAGCAGTCGTTCTACCGCCGGCGTTTGCGGATGAAATTGGCGGCGTCGCCGATCGATGTCGGGCCCGCGCTTCGCGAGGCCCTGTTCGATGAAGTGCCGACCGTGGTGCTGACCAGTGCGACGTTGGCCACCGGCACGGGATCGTTCGACTTCTTCAAATCGCGGATCGGCCTGACGAAGGCAGAAACGCTCTGTCTCGGCAGTCCGTTCGACTACCGCGCGCAGGTCGAACTGGTGCTGGTCGATGCGATGCCCGACCCGGCCTCCGCCTCGCGAGAGTATGAGCGCAAGGTGGCGGAGATGATCCGCCGCTATGTAGCGCGGACCGACGGCCGGGCTTTCGTCCTGTTCACCAGCTACGAGATGATGCGCCGCATCACGGAGGCCCTTGTGCCTTGGCTGGCCGAAAACGACCTCGCCCTGTTCTCCCAGTCGGAGGGGATGCCCCGCGGCCAGATGCTCGAACGGTTCAAGAAGAACCCGCGTTCGGTCCTCTTCGGGACCGACAGCTTCTGGCAGGGGGTCGACGTGCCGGGCGATGCGCTCCGCAACGTGATCATTACCCGGCTCCCCTTCAGTGTGCCCGACCACCCCCTCACGGAAGCCCGTATCGAAGCGATTCGCGCCCGCGGGGGGAACCCATTCCACGATTTTCAGGTTCCTTCGGCGATCATCAAGCTCAAACAGGGATTCGGACGCCTGATCCGAACGCGCAAAGACCAGGGGATCGTCGTGATCCTGGACCCCAGGGTGCGATCGAAGCCCTATGGCCGGATGTTCTTGAAATCGCTGCCGGATTGCCGGGTCGTTGTCGAGCGGGCCGACTGACCGGGCGTCTGGATCGACCGAGCGGGCCGGGGGCCCGACCTGCTGCTCTGGAGTCCGTGGGTTGGCCGGCCGGCTGTCCCCTCTTGGGGGTTATCGTCCGCGCGTCCAGCACGGGCTCTGCGGGCATGCGGAGCGGCGGGCCGCGTGCTGGAAATCCAGGAACCGCTCCCGGGACCGTTGACCACGGGGCCCGCTGAACTTACAGTAAGGCTTTCCTGTAGTATATATGACAAGGCGCGCCCGGGACGGGTGCTTCCGCGAAGGACCGACCCCGATGCCATCTCTGGCGGGGTCCGTCTTGGCTGCGCGGGGCGACTTGGGTCTTGCGGCGCGTGGCAGTAGGAGCAGGGCAGAAGAGGCTCGCCGGAACAGCCACATTCATTGCGCGATCTCCGGTGTGCACGTGCCCGGGACATGCTTTCGCGCGGAAGATGGTCGGCGGCAGGCTTCTGGCAGGGAGCCGCTGTTGCTGCGTCTCCTGCCGAGACAACCGCCATCGGAGCGCGGCGGAGATGCTCGCCAAGCGGATTATTCCTTGCCTCGACGTCAACCGGGGCAGGGTTGTCAAGGGTACCAATTTCGTCAACCTTCGCGACGCGGGCGACCCGGTTGAGGTCGCCGAGCGGTACGAGCGCGAAGGCGCGGATGAATTGGTGTTTCTTGACATTACGGCGAGCCACGAAGGGCGTGACATCATCCTCGACGTGGTTCGGCGCACCGCCGAGGTGGTGTTCATGCCGCTGACCGTCGGCGGCGGCATCCGCAGCCTGGAGGATATTCGCGCGCTGCTCCGTGCGGGCAGCGACAAAGTGTCGATCAACTCAGCCGCTTGCCTCGATCCGGAGTTTGTCCGTCGAGCGGCGCGGCGGTTTGGAAGCCAGTGCATCGTGGTTAACATCGATCCGAAACGCGTGCGAAAGGATGGAGACGAGTTCTGGGAGGTGCAGATCCATGGCGGGCGCGTCGGCACCGGCTACGAGGCGGTGGCCTGGGCGATCGAGGTGGAACGATTGGGGGCCGGAGAGATCGTGCTCACTTCGATGGACGCCGACGGCACGAAGGCCGGCTACGACCTGGAGATGACCTCCGCCGTGAGCCGCGCCGTGGCGATCCCCGTCGTTGCCAGCGGAGGCGCGGGGAGTCCCGGCGATCTGGCCGACGCGATCCAGGTCGGCGGTGCGGACGCGGCCCTGGCGGCGAGCATTTTTCATTATGGCGAATACACGATCGCCGAGACCAAACAGGTGATGCGGAAGCGGGGAATTCCCGTCCGGCTCTGAAGGAGACTCCCTTGACGTGGTTGCGGAGCCGGGGGCGATCGCTTCCGGGACGAGGACAAGAAGAAGGCTACGGAGGAAGGTAGATGTCGATTCCGATTGAGATTGATCAGGAGCGTTTCAAGAAGCCCAAGGGACCGCTGGAGATCGACAGGCTGTTCCGCGCGCTGGTCAAGCTGGAGGGGAGCGACCTGCACCTGAAGGTCGACCGCCCCCCCTACATCCGTGTCAGCGGAACACTGCGGCCGATGAACCGCGAGCCGATCGACGACGACGAGATGGTGCGGCTGATCTTTCCGATGATGGACGAGCGGAATCGCCGCATCTTCGACGAAGACGGCGGCGCGGACTTCGCCCACACGATGGAAGTCGACGGGAAGAAGTGGCGCTTCCGCGTGAACGTTTTGCAGCAGATGGGCCACGTGGGGTTGGTCGCACGGCGCGTCAACAACTGGATCCCTCCGCTGGAAGAGCTGTATCTGCCCACCGTGCTTTACGACCTCTGCAAGTACAGCCAGGGCATGATCCTCTTGGCCGGGATCACCGGGTCCGGCAAAAGCACGACGATCGCCTCGATGCTCAACTGGGTCAACCAGAATTACCGCAAGCACATCCTGACGCTTGAAGACCCGATCGAATTCACGTTCACCGAGGACAAGTGCCTGATCAACCAGCGCGAAATCGGCATGGACGTGGTCAACTTCTCGATCGGCATGAAGCACGCCGTGCGCGAGGACCCCGACGTGATGCTCGTGGGCGAAATGCGCGACCGGGAAACCTTCGAAACGGCGATCCACGCCGCCGAGACCGGGCACCTCGTGTTCGGTACGATCCACGCCTCGACCGCGGCGAGCACGATCGGCCGGATCCTCGACCTCTTCCCCGCCTCGATGCACTCGGCGATCCGCAGCGCGTTGGCGTTCAACATGAAGGGCATCGTGGCGCAGAAGCTGCTGCCGTCGATCAAGGAGGGGGTGCAGCGCGTGCCCACGGTCGAGATCATGATGTTCAACCCGACCGTCCGCAAATTGATTCTCGAGGAGCAGGACGAGAAGTTGCCCGACGCAATCCGCATCGGCATCAGTGAAGGCATGCAGGACTTCACGATGAGCCTCAAGTACCTCGTCCAGGAGCGGTTGATCGACCGCGCCACGGCGTTCGAGGTGGCGCCCAACGTGGAATCCCTGAAGATGGCACTCAAAGGCATCGAAGTCAAAGAACCCGGGATACTCTAATGCGTCGCTACCTGCTTTTGCTTTGCGTGTTCCTGGCAATCCTAACGATTGTCGTTCCGGTGGTCTCCGGCCAAGACGCCGTCGCAGACGCGGCGGCCGGGCCCGCGGAGGCTGCGGCCGCGGAGGCCGGGCCCGCGGCCGACCCCTCTCCGGCAGCGGCTGCGCCGGCCGCCAGCGGGTGGAGCGGGCCAGGCTTCTACCTCAGCCTGATCAAGCTGTGTGCCGCCTGGCTGGTCGTCGTCATGTGGACCTACACCACCGACTGGGCCAGCCAGGACGCCCAGATGTTGAAACTCGACCATTTCAAATGGAACCCGATCGTCTTCGGCCCGATGATCGCCGGGATCATCGTGTTCTGGTTCCTGCCCGTGTTCTTCGTCGGCTTCCCCTTGCTCTTGGTCGCCTACTTGGCCCCCCTGCTGGCGTATGTGAAAGCGCGGAACGACGTCGTCAGCGATTCCGAGAAGGTCTTGACGCCCAAACACATCAGGAGCTGGCTGGGCGGGTTGTTCCGCGTTCAAGTCGAGACCGAGGATCGAGACCCGCACGAATCCGGACCGCCCGTGGTCCTCAAAGCGCGCGGGGGGCAGACCGACCGCGACGACAACGTGCACCTGCTCAGCGCGCGGCAGAACCCCGGGTTCCTGGATGCCCGGAAGATTGTCGCCGACGGGCTTTTGCGGCGCGCCGACGCGATCATGCTCGATTACACCCAGCAGGGCGTCGCCGTGCGGCACCTGATCGACGGCGTCTGGCAGGAAGCCGACCCGATGGAGCGGGAAAAGGCCGACCCGGCCCTCGAAGCCCTCAAGCTTGTCAGCGGCCTGAAGGCGGAAGACCGCCGCAGCCGCCAGGAGGGGCTCTTGCTCGCCGAGTTCCATCGCAAAAAGTACAACGGCACGCTCGCCACCCAGGGCACGCAGACCGGGGAACGTGCGGTGCTCCAGTTCGAGGGCGAGCGGACCCATTTCAAAACGCTCGACGATCTGGGAATGCGGCCGAAGATGCAGGCCCAGGTCCGCGAGGTGATGGCCTCCGAGCAGGGCTTCTTTCTGATCTCCGCGATGCCGGCGGCCGGGCTGCGGAGCACGACGAACGTCATCCTTCACGACTCCGACCGGTTTGTCCGCGAGTTCATGGCCCTGGAAGATGAGAATAACCCCTACGAGCCGGTCGAGAATGTCCAGGTCTCGACCTACAACAACGCCGACCCGGAGAAGCAGCTCAAGAAGATGATGCGGCGGTTCTTCCTCCAGGAGCCCAACGTGGCGATCATCCGCGACCTGGCCGACGGCGAGACGATTGCCACCTTGTGCCGGGAAATTCTCGGCGAGAAACGGCTCATCGTCAGCACGATCCGCGCCAAGGACTCGGCCGATGCCCTGGCGCGGCTCGCCGCCATGAAGCCACCGCTTGCCGATCTGGCCAAGTGCATCACGGCCGTGCTCAATCAGCGGCTGATCCGCAAGCTGTGCGACGACTGCAAAGAGGCCTACGCGCCGCCCCCGAACGTCCTCCAGCAACTCGGCATTCCCCCCGGACGCGTGCAGGCCTTCTACCGCCCCCCCCAGCCGCCGGAAGACCCCCGCCAAATCTGCAAGACCTGCGACGGGCTGGGCTACCTGGGGCGGATCGCGATCTTCGAGCTGCTCTTGGTCGGCGGCAACCTCCGCGCGGCGCTGGCCGCGCAGCCCACCGCCGAGGCGCTCCGCGCCGCCGCCCGAAAGGACGGTTACCAAAACCTCCAGCAGGAAGGCATCGTGCTGGTGGCCAAGGGAATCACCTCACTTCCCGAATTGACGCGAGTTCTGAAACAATAGACGCTGCGGATCGGCGGCCGCGCCGCGCGGCGCTCGGCACACGCGATTCGCGAAATCAAGCAGGACAGTACGATGGCTTTCCTCTTCCCGACACTCCTGGTGGTCCTCTTCCTGGCGACCGTGCTCTGCCTGCTGGCCGAGAGCATGTGGAGCAATGCGATCCGTTTCATCAATGTCGTCTTCGCCGCGCTCTTGGCGACCAACTTCTGGGAGCCGGTGGCCCGGCTGCTGGAGAACAGCGTCTCGAAAGGCGGCAGCTACTGGTGGGATTTTGTCGCCCTGTGGGTCCTCTTCGCCCTGCTGATCACGATCCTGCAAACGGTCACCAACCGGGTCTCCCAGGTCAACGTGCGGTTCCTGGCAATGGTCAACAAGGTCGGCGGAATCGTCTTCGCCTGCATGACGGCGGCGGTCCTCGTCTCGTTCGCCAATTTCACCCTCCACACCGCCCCGCTGGCGGAAAAATACTGCCATGGCGGTTTCAACACGGACGATCCCGTGTTCCTGGAACCCGACCGGCAATGGGCCAGATTCATGACCTTCGTCTCGCGGGGCTCGATGGCCAAGTTCAGCGGGCCGGTCGAGTTCGATCCGCGGACGAAATTGGAGGCCTACCGCGCCCGCCGCGCGGCCCTCGAAGCCCAATTGGCCGAAGGGAAAGGCTTCGGCGCGGAGAGCCCCCCCGCCCGTTAGACAGATTCTTTTCCAACCCCCGTGGTCGAGTCATGGTCGAGCGCACGCAAGAGTCCCACGAAGCCCGGTTCCCCCCGCCTTCCGAAGGAGAGATTCTTGAATACCGCCCGCTTTGCGGCCTGGCGGTCGCCGGGCTGATCCTCGGCCTGTTCTCCTGGCTGGCAATCCTCCACATCGGCTTTGCCGTCGTTGGCGCCGCCGCGATTCTGGCCGCCCTGGCCTCGATGATCCGAATCGCGCGCGCTCCCGGCATGATTGGCCGGGGACTGGCCGTCGCCGGCTGCGTTCTGGCCATCTTCTGGACGGCGGCCGCCTGGGCGAAAGACCTCACCCACGCCCGGCTCATGGACAGCCAGTCGCGAGAATTTGCCCTGCTCTGGTTCGAGTTCCTCCGCGACAACGAACCGGCCAAGGCGATGGAATTGGGAAACCACCCGGCCAGCCGGCAACCGTTCAACGCGGCGCTCATCGATCACTACCTGGTCGATCGGGACCGCTATGAATCTCTCCAGGGCTTCGTGGCGAATCCGGAAGTCCGCGCGCTCCTGCGGCTCGGCGACCGCGCACAGGTCCGCTTCTACAAGGCCGAGAATCACGATGAAGATTGGGTCGGCCTGGTGTTCGCCGTGACCTATCAGGAGGAGGCGGTTCCCAAGGCGTTCTTCGTGCGACTGATCCTCCGCCGGGTGATCCTTGCCGAGAAGCGTGTCTCCGCTTGGTATCTGGAAAGCTCCCGCGGGCCGCTTGAGCCCGAAACCCTTTAGGAATCGCCGGCGACGTGGGCGGCGCAAGGCAGGTAATCCCGCCATCGGGTGCAGTTCTGCCCCTGCCCACGGCCTCCCCTCCCCCAGCCGGCGGCGCGGGCGGGACCCGCCGCGTGCCGGTCGCCCACGGGCACGGCGGCCCGCGCTCGCAACTGCCTCGCAAGAAGCTCGAGCGCTTGGCGCGCGTCGCGAAAGTCTTGCTTGACAAGTCCGTCCAGATTCGGACAATGATTCAGAGTCGTGATGCGACCTGACCCAACCGGGAGTTCCTCGGGGGGCGGCAACCGAAGGGAGCGACAGTCGACGACAATCGTCGTGGCCGGGATGGCCCCCTCCATATTTTCTTTTTTCTGGCAGGCGATTCCGCATCGCTTGCCGGCGCGGCGGCCGGGCGCCCGTTGACCTCCCACTCCGCCAGGCGGCGCGGCCTTGTGCCCTTTCGCTCCACCCGACAATGCCGGATTGCCTGATTGCCCTCGGATCCAACCAGGGAGATCGCACTCTGCTGCTCAACGAGGCCGCGCGCCGGCTGGCAAGCCATCGCGGCGTCGCGCTTCGCGGCCGGAGCCGGGACCACCAGACCCTCCCGGTCGGCGGGCCGGCCGGGCAGGGACCGTTTCTCAACGCCGCGGTGCTCGTCGAGACGAGCCTGCCGCCTCGCGAGCTGCTCGCCGCCCTGCTTCAAATCGAACGCGACCTGGGGCGACGCCGGGCGGGCCGCTGGGGCCCGCGAACGATCGATCTGGACTTGTTGCTCTACGGGCGGGAGATGATTCGCGGCGGCGACCTGGAGGTCCCCCATCCACGGATGGCCTGGCGGCGATTCGTCCTCGAACCGGCCGCCGAGGTCGCTCCGGACATGATCCATCCAGCGATTGGGTGGACGATCCGGCAGCTTCTCGAACATCTCCAGAACGCCCGGCCGTACGTCGCGATGACCGGGCCGCCGGGTTCCGGCAAGTCCCTGCTGGCCGCCGAACTGGCCCGCGCGGCCGGCGGGCGGCTGCTCAGCGACACCGCCGCCGCCCCGCCCCCGGCGGCCTGGAAAGGTTCGGCTGGCAGTGCCGCCGAAATCGAGTTACAATTCATTCGCCGCCGGGCCGAGTTGCTCGACTTGGACTTGCCGGGCTGGAGGGAACAGGCCTCTCTCTGGGTAAGCGACTTCTGGTTTGGCCAGTCGGTGGCCTACGCGCGGACAGCGCTGGACGGATCGCGGCTCGAAGAGGTGATCGGCCAGTGGCGACGTGCGTCCGAGCAAGTCTGCCCGCCCAAACTGATCGCCGTCGTTGATGCTCCGCCCGCATGGTGCGCCCGGAGAGTCGCCTCCCCAAGCGCGCCGCCCGTGGCCGCCACAGTTGGACGAATCGCCGGGATTCGGTCGGCGATCCTGGCAACGCTCGCTGCGCCCAGTGGGGGGCCCGTGCTGCGTCTCGACGGGCGGCATGCCGGGCAGGCCCTGGAAGAACTCACGGCCGCCGTCGCCGCGATGAGTTGACGCCGGATGCAGTCCCTTGTGGAGATGCCATGACCACTCGATCTCCCCTCCCGGAAGTCGTCCGCGATGGAGAAGTCCTCCGCCGCCAGGTCGCCGAGTTGCGCCGGCGGGGCAACAAGGTGGGGTTGGTTCCCACGATGGGCGCTCTGCACGAGGGACACTTGAGCCTCGTCCGGGCGGCGCTCGCGGAGTGCGATGCGTGCGTCGTCTCGATCTTCGTCAACCCCGCGCAGTTCGGCCCGTCCGAGGACTTCGCACGCTATCCTCGCGCACGCGACGCCGATCTCGATCGGCTTGCGGACCTGGGTGTGCAGTTGGCGTTCGTGCCCGAAACGGCCGACGTCTACCGGCCCGGACACTCCACCTGGGTCGAAGTCGGATCGGTGGCCGAACCCCTCGAAGGCGAATCCCGGCCGGGACATTTTCGCGGAGTGGCGACGATCGTTCTCAAGCTCTTCAACCTGGCCGGCGCCGACGTCGCCTACTTCGGGCAGAAAGACTACCAGCAAGCGCTGGTGATCCGCCGCATGGTCGAGGATCTCAATGTGCCGGTCGAGGTTCGCGTCCGCCCGACCGTCCGCGAACCCGACGGCCTGGCGATGAGTTCCCGCAACGCGTACCTCGATCCCGGCGAGCGCGCCCGGGCCGCGTCGCTCTACGCCAGCCTCTGCGCCGCCGAGCGGCTCGTCGCCGCCGGGCAGACCGAGGCCGGCCGGATCAGGCGGGAGATCGAGACGATCCTGATCGATTCCGGCGAGGCCGAGATCGAGTACATCGCCCTGGTCGACCCCGAGACCCTCCACCCGCGGAGCGCCGCCGATGGCCCGACCCTGATCGCCCTGGCCGTGCGGATCGGCCAGACGCGCCTGATCGACAACTGTCTCCTGAATGCCGCCATCGCCTGATGCGCCAGGCCACGCTCCGAAATCCAGGCATACCCGTCCCATGATGCAGACCCTTTTCCACATCCCCAACCAGGTTGCCGGGGTTCCCCTGTTCGGCTGGGGATTGCTCCTGGCCCTGGTCGCCGCCGGCGGCCTGCTGCTGCTGGCATGGCTTGCGTGGCGCCAGGGGCTCAACGCCGACACCCTCGGCTATCTGCCGTTGCTGGCCGCGCTGGCGGCGGTCATCTGGTTCGTCCTGCCCAGAATCTGCGAGCCGGAAGGTCTGCCGATCCGCGGCTACGGCACGCTCCTGCTGGCGGCGATTCTCGCGGCGATCGGCATGACGATCTGGCGAGGGCGGCGGCTGGGCCTCGATCCCGATCGCCTCGTGATGCTCTGCTTCTGGATGATCCTGCCGGGGATCGTCGGGGCCAGGGTGTTCTACGTCATCGAGTATTGGGAAGACTTTCAGCGTGCCACGGTCATCGCCACGATCGGCGAGTTGCTGAATTTCACGGAGGGAGGGCTGGTCGTTTACGGTTCGATCATCGGCGGCATCGCCGGTCTGCTCGTCTTCCTCTTCCGCCATAAAATGCCCCTGTTGGCGACGCTCGACCTGATGACGCCCAGTTTCATGCTCGGGCTGGCGCTGGGGCGGCTCGGATGCTTCATGAACGGCTGCTGTTTCGGCGGGCCGTGCGACCTGCCGTGGGCCGTCGAGTTTCCGGCGGGCAGCCCCGTCCACGTGCACCAGATGCGCCGCGGCGAGGTCTTCATCGAGGGGCTCAAACTGGACGCCGATCCCGCCGCTCCGCCGATCGTCAGCGCGGTGGCGCCCGGGTCGCCTGCCGAGCGGCATGGGCTCGATAAACAGATGCGGTTGGCGGCGGTCAACGGCCAGCCGGTGCGAACCAGCGCGGAGGCCCTCTGGGTGCTCGACCAAGCCGGCCGGGAGGGGGGGGGAGTGTCGGTCGAGGTGCTCGGAGGGCCGAAGGTCCATTGGACCGCCGAGACGGAGGCGCGGGCCGCGCCCGTCCACCCGACCCAGATCTATGCCGCCATCAATGCGCTGCTGATCTGCCTGCTCCTGGTGGCCTACGCGCCGTTTCGCCGCCGCGACGGCGAGGTGTTCGCCCTGTTCTTGACGGTCTATCCGCTCACGCGGTTCATCATCGAGGTGATCCGCAACGACGAAGGCGCGGTTCTCGGCACCGGCTTGACAATCTCTCAAAACGTGAGCCTCGTGCTGCTCGCGGTCGCCGCCATCCTCTGGATTCTGCTGGCCAGGCGTCCGCCGGGCGTGGCCTTTCCGAAGTGGGAACCGCCCCCGGCCAGCCCGTCGCGGCAGGAACACCGGGCCTAACCCGCGTGGTCCATGCCCCAGAGACTTCGCGATAACCCGCGCCGTCCAAACCCGACGCGTCAGCGAGGCCACGTCAAAACCCGACGCGTCAGCGAGGCGACCTCAAGACCCCACGCGTCAGCGAGGCCAAGTCGGCTGGCCACCCTCGCCCACGCGTCGGGTTACCAGCCAATACCCCCCCCTACCGTGCTGCTCGGTGTACTTTCGTCTGGTCATTGGGCAAGAAATGCGTTAAAATCAAGCGTTCGCTTGCCGTCCGATTGCGCTGGAGTGGACAGCCGCGCTGGCTGCCCTCGGCCGATCCCGGCGCACGCACACCCGAGGGATGATGATGGCGCGCAAAGTCGTTAATAGAAGAGAGTTACGCGAGGAGGCCGAAGCTGCTGAGCGGCTCGGGATCACTAAGAAGGCAGCCTCTCCGGCGACCAAGACCGCCAAGACGACGAAGCGCAAGAGTCGAGCAAAGGTCACCAAGGAGGTGCGGTTGAAGGCGTTTTGGGGCGTGTTCAGCCAGTCGCTAACACCGGTTGCGATGTTTGAGTACGCACAAAAAAAGGAGGCCCAAAAGAAGGCCGACGAGTTGAGCGAGTCGAAGAAGTCGCCGCACTTCATCCAGATCGTCAAGAAAGTGATCGAGGAGTGAGCGGTTGCGGCAGGCGCGAGGGCGCGATCGGCCGCCTGAGCTTGACACGCGGAGCGGCACCCGACGTGGCGCTGCGGGGCCGATTGCACTCCTTCCGATCGGTGAACAACATCGGTTGCCCGGCCGAGGCGGCCCGTCGGCGGGAGATCGCCGCGCTTGACGGTGCGGCGGATTGTCGAGTACTCTTGGGGGCGTGAAAGACTGGGGCCTGGCAAGTTCCCGCAGCGAATTCCCAAGCGTTCCGTGGGTGAACGCAGCAGGGCCGGGGACTTGGGGATGGTCTTCTCGCGATGCGGCAAACCCTGATTTCGGTGTCGACGATGTTTCCCCTCCCAGATGAAGACTTCTCGAGCCGTTCCACCGCGGCGCCGGTTGTCTCCTTTCCGCGCAAGGCGTGCCGGGCCGCAAGCGTTGCGGTCCTGGGCGCGGCACTGGTTTGCGGGCCGGGGTGCGGCAAGCCCGAGCCGCAGCAGCAACAGCAGCAACCGCGGGGCGAATCGATCCGGCGGATCGACGTCGCCGGCCTGCCCCCGTTGCGGCCGTACGAGCCTCCCCTGGACAGTGGCCGGGTTGAGATCGCCGGACCGGCGGGGTGGCGCGTGGCGCCGCGGTATGGCGACTACGTGATCCGGTTCCAGGGCAGCGACGAAGAACTCTATCCGATGATCCTCGTCACCGCCGAGGACCATGCCGGAGAAGCGTTGACCGCGGAGACGGTCGGCCCCTTCGCCCAACAGGCCGCCCCGAAAGGCGCCAAACCGGTTGCGATCGGCAGCTGCGTCGGAGCCGTCTACTTGAAACACGGGAAAGACCCCAGGTCGATCGACCAGGTTCTGGACCGGCTGTTCTGGACCGGCGTGCTCGCCGGCCGGCGCTACACACTCGAGCTGCGAACCCGCCAGGGGCAGTCTCCTCAGTATGAGAAACTGCTGTTCGCCGTGGCCGCCGGGCTGCAGCCGGCCGGCGGCGCGGAACAGGTTGCCGCCGACGCCGGGGAGAAGGCCGCCGAGACGGTCCAGAAAACCGCCGACGCCGGGGAGAAGACGGCGAAAACCACGAAGAAAGTCGGTAAAGAAACCACGGACAAGATGGCTGGAGACAGCGCCCCCAAGCCGGCCCCCGTCAGCCCCAAGAAGAAGCCGGCCGGGTCGGAAGACCCCGACTTGAAGGGGCTGGAAGAGCTTTTCAAATAGAAATCAAGCGGAAGGCGATGCGAGGCGGACCATGGAAAAACAGCTCGATGTGTATCGCGACTGGCTCGGTATTACGGAGACCGTCAGGCCGCTAAACCACTACCAGTTGCTGCGGCTGGAGATGTTTGAAGACACGGCGGACAAGATCCGCGCCCACTATCGCAAGATGAACGAGCACGTCCGCAAGTACGCCACGGGCGAGTTCAGCGAGCAGTCCCAGTCGCTGCTCAATCAACTGGCCAAGGCGATGCTCTGCCTGACGGACACGCAGCGGAAACGCGAGTACGACGCGTCGCTCGGGCGCAAGGTCGAGGTCGAAGGACGCCGGCGGACGTTTGAGGAGATCCTGCTGGCCAACAAGGTGGTCGACCAGGCCCAGCTCGAAAAAGCACGCAGCTTTGCCGACGCCGTCGGGCTCGACATCCACCAGGCCGTGATGCAGCAGAAGCTGGCCACGCCCGAAGTGGTGATGATGACCTACGCAGAGTCGATCGGCCTGCCCTACCTCGATTTGAGCGACCTCGGCGTCGACGCCCAGCTTGCCCAGATGATTCCCCCCAACTTGGCGCGGCAGCACTCGTGCGTCCCGGTGATGGCTGATGGGCAGCAACTGCTGATGGCGTCTCCTTCGCCGCTGATTCCCGACGTCGAGGAAGAACTCCGGCTGCGGATGGAGATGCCGGTCCGCACCGTGCTCTGCACGCCGGCCCAGATCAACGAGGCGATTGCCCAGTTCTTCCCCCGCGATGCGCCGGAGATGGTTCCTGTCAAGAAGGCCAAGAAGGCCAAGAAGGCGGAGCCGGCGAAAGCCGCCGGCCCCGCCGGGCAGAAGCCCGCCGGCGAGCCGCTCTCGGCCGAGGAATTCGCCAAGCGAAGACTGCTGGGGACGATCATGGGTTTCAATATCGGGGTGGTGCTCGCGGTGGGCGCCCAGTACCTGGCGGCGGGCGTTGCCCCGGTCAGCGCTGTCCGGGTGATCGCGGTCGGCGTGGCGGTCGGCCTCGTCGTCGGCGGGATCACCTTTGGCGTGTTGTCCAAACGCTGAGAGACCCGCGCGGACGCCGTGCCGGCGCGGGACCAATCGAGCCGTCTTTCCGCGGCGAAGGAGCGAGATGCGGAAAGGGTATCTGCACATCCGCGGCGGTCGGCCCCTGGAGGGGACCGTCGAGGCGAGCGGCTCGAAGAACGCCGCCCTGCCCATCATGGCCGCCTCCCTCTTGGCCGATTCCGCGGTGCGGCTCCGCCGCGTCCCTCGGCTTGCCGACGTCGGCAACCTGGTGGCCGTGCTCCGGTGCCTGGGAATGGACGTCGGCCGCGAGGGGGACGCGATCCAGATCGCGCCTCGCGACACGGCGCCGTTTCAGGCCGGTTACACCCATGTTCGCCGCATGCGGGCCAGCTTCTGCGTTCTCGGCCCCCTGCTTGCCCGTCGCGGCCGCGCCGTCGTGGCGCTGCCGGGCGGATGCCGGATCGGCCCGCGGCCGGTCGATCTCCATCTCAAGGGACTCGCCGCCCTGGGAGCGGACCTCTCGATCCGCAACGGCAACGTCGTCGCCCGATCCGCACGGCTCCGCGGGGCGAAGATCGACCTGGCCGGCTCCGCCGGATCGACCGTCACCGGGACCGCCAACGTGATGAGCGCCGCCACACTCGCCCGCGGAACGACCACGATTCTCCATGCGGCCCAAGAGCCGGAAATCGTCGACCTCGGCCGGTTCCTCAACCGCCTCGGCGCAGACATCGAGGGGCTGGGCAGCTCGACCGTGACGATCCGCGGGGTCGATCAACTCGGCGGGGCGGCCTATCGGGTGACCGCCGACCGGATTGAAGCGGCCACCCTCCTGCTGGCCGCCGCGATCAGCGGCGGACGCGTGTCGGTCGAGAAGGTTGTTCCGGGCGATCTGCGCGCCGTCTTCGAACGGCTCGATCAGGCGGGAATGGAGTTGACAATCGGAGCCGATCGGGTGTCGCTCCTGGCCGAGCGATTGCCGCGGCCACTGCGGATCACGGCAACGCCCTACCCGGGATTTCCCACGGATCTTCAGGCCCAGTTCACGGCCCTGCTCTGCCTTGCCCGGGGCCAAAGCCGAGTCGCCGACGCGGTCTTCCCCCAGCGATTTCTCCATCTTGCCGAATTGCGCCGCCTCGGCGCGGAGGTGGCCGCCGGGGCCGCCGGCGCAGTCGTCCGCGGTCCCTGCCGGCTTTCCGGAGCGCCGGTCGCGGCAACCGATCTGAGGGCCGGGGCGGCGCTGGTCCTGGCCGGCCTGGCCGCCGAGGGAAAGACCGTCGTCCACGGGGTAAACCACCTGGAACGCGGCTACGAGCGACTCGACCGCAAGCTGGCCGCGCTCGGGGCGGACATCGTTCGCAAGGATCGCGCCGCGCGTTGGATTCCGAACGGTCCGCCGTGATACCGGTCGATTGGCCGGCGGTGGGGCGTCGCTGGCGTTTTGATTGCGTTGAATCGTCTGGTTCGCGGGAGCGTCGGGTCGGGGCAGTTCGGGCTGGCCCGCCCTGCACCACCCCACCGCGCGTCGTCAGAACTCGATCTCCATCATGTCCATTCCCAGCTCGGCGGCGGGAAACACCGCTCGGGCGGCGCCCAGCCCGATCGGGTCCTCGCCCGTCGCCAGCGGGTTGACGTGGACGAGCACCAGCCGGCCGACTCCCGCCGCCCGGGCCACCTCCGCTACCGGCGTTGCGCAACTGTGGCCGGTCTTCGCCGCCCACTCCTCCCAGCCGTCGGGGAAGTAGCACTCGTGGATCAGCAGGTCCGCGCCGCGGATTTGTTCGACATATGCCGCGCCGGCGTCGGCCGTCGTGTCGGTCACGTAGGCCATCGAGTGGCCGGGCCAGTCGGCGCGGAACCCGATCGTGCCGCCCACGTGCGCCAGCGGAAAATGGGTCATCCGGCCGCCGCCGGCCAGCGGCACCGGCTGGCCCGCTTCGACCGGGCAGAATTCCATCGGCGGCCGGGCGGGAAAGAGAAGTTCCGAAAACAGGTGCTCCTCGATCGCCGCGAGTTTCTCCGACTCACCGAACACGCGAACCCGCTCGAGCGGATGCTGGTGGATGACGCTGAACAGGTAGGTCAGACCGATCGTGTGGTCGAGATGGGCGTGGGAAAGGAAAATGTCGAGGGTCGGAGTCGCCAGCAGGCGCGGCGCGCGAAACATCGCCGTGCCCGCGTCGAACATCACGCCCGCCTCGGGCAAAAGCATGCACGGCGTGTGGCCGTTCTCATTGGGGTGATAACCAGTAGTGCCCAGCAGCACGAGCCGCATCGCGATACCCTCCGAGGTGGACTGTCTCGACGAAGATAACCCGCAGCTCCGGTTTTTGCAACCGCCGATCAATCCCCGTGGAGCCGGTCGCGTTGTCCCTACGTCGTTATTCCTCAAGACAATCAAGCTGTTGCTCGATCTGATTCCCCAACGACAAACTGCTCGCCTCGCTTCACGACCGGCCAGGCAAGGGGCGGAATGGCGTTCCGGTAGGCGTCGCGTTCCTCGATGACGCCGGCCAGAAACGCCCGGGCCTTCTCCGCCCGCCCGCGGCTGCGGCCCTGCGCGACCACCTTCCGCCCGTCACAGAGCCGGCAGGCGGCAATCCCGCGCCCCATCAGCCCGAGTCCGAGCAGTCCGACCATGTCGACGGAAACCTCGCTGTTTTCGCACGGTACGGCGAGAGGCGCGCTACGGACCAGACACGGAAAAGCAATCACGATCCAAACGGGGATTCGAGTCCGCCGTTCCGCGAAAGGGATTCCTGTTTCACCTATTCCTCCCGGGGTCGCGCAAGTCTGTTTAGCGCACGATCAAGGGCAGCTTCGGCACGATCACAATCTTCTTGACTCGGCAACTAGAGTCGGCTGCTCGGAGGTTGCGAGGGCCGCTCCTGGTCGCTGCAACTCGCGCCGGCGAGCACCGTTGACAATCACCATCCGGCACAACCGCGAGCCGGCCAGGTAGCGTCTCATATCTGTCACCGGAAGTGTCAGTTCTTGTCGATGAGAGCTCTGGCAGTAGCCGCCGCCGCTGCCATCGATGAAGATGTCGCCGACGTACTCGATCAGGCCGCCGCCCGCGCCGGCGGGGCCGCCGCCGTAGTAGGCCCCATCGAAGAAGCCCGGGTAACTGACCTGTTCCGAATAAGAACCGCCCCCGTCGCCGCTCGAACTGCTGCTGCTCGAGCTGCCGCCGCCGCTCCCGCCCCCGCTGCCGCTGCCGGAAGAGGGGCTCCACCAGTCCGACCGTTTCCAATAGCCGGTGCCCCTGTCGCTGTACGAGCCGCTGACGTTATTCACCTGGTCGGGCGAATAGCTCACGCTGCCGTCGGCGT
>JAAYCB010000016.1 GCA_012744395.1 Pirellulaceae bacterium | reverse complement strand
GTCTTGCCGATGCCCGTCGAGCCGACGACCGCGGCGAGCGTGCCCGGCAGCAGTCCGCCGCCGAGCAGGTCGTCGAGCCGCGCGATTCCGGTGGAAAGCCGCCGATTTGAATCCGCCACGTCCATCGCCTTTCGCAATCTCACAAGCCGCATGCCGCGCGTCGGGTCCCGAGGGGCAGAGTCCCCGCCGATCGTCAGAACACGTTGGCCAACACTCCGCCATCGACGACGATCACGCTGCCGGTGATGTAGCTGCCGGCATCGCTGGCCAGGAGCAGGGCGGGGAAGGCGATTTCCTCCGGCTTGCCCCAGCGCCCGAGGGCCGTGCGGCGGGAGAAGCTGTCTTGCTGTTCCTTGCTGAGGATCGACATCGGCATTTCGGTGGCGATCGGCCCCGGAGCGATGCAGTTGACGGTGATGCCGAACGGCCCCAAGTCGAGGGCCGTCGCCCGGCACATGCCGACCAGCGCCGCCTTGGTGGCCGAATAGACGTTGCGCTCTGCCGTGCTGCCCAGGCCCATGACCGACGAGATATGGATCACGCGGCCCCAGCCCCGCTCTTTCATGCCGGGCACGATCGCGCGGGTCAGGGCCATGACGTTGTTGAGATTCAGCTCGACGCAGTAGTCCCAGTCCTCGTCCTTGATCTGGTCGATCGCCTGGGGGATGTTCCAGCCGGCATTGTTGACGAGGATGTCGACCTTGCCGAGCCTGGCGAGCGCCTCGGCGGCCAGGCGATTGGCTTCCGGGCGCTGGGCCATGTCGGCCACGAGGGCTTCGATCTTCACGCCGGGGGCGATCGCCCGCAGCGCGCCGGCCGCCTCGTCGAGCCGCTGCCGCCCGCGGCTGCAAATCATCACGTCGGCGCCGGCCTTGGCGAACTCGGCGGCGATCGCCAGGCCGATCCCCTTGCTGCCGCCGGTGACGAGGGCCGAGCGGCCGGAGAGTTGGAAGGGAGAAGTGGACATGGGCTGCTACCTCAGGCGTTCAAATGCTCAACCACCAGGTCGCCGACCTCGCGGGTGCCGTAGCCCATCTTGCCGGCGGCCTGGCTCTTCATCTTCGTGCCGGTGACAAGCTGGATCGCCTTGATCACGCGGTCGGCGGCCGACTGGCGGCCCGCCTGCTCCAGGAGCATGGCGACCGCGCTGATCGTGGCGATCGGGTTGATCACGTTCTGGCCGGTGTACTTCGGCGCCGAGCCGCCCATCGGCTCGAACATGCTCGTCCCGCCCGGCTCCGGGTTGATGTTGCCGCCCGCGGCCACGCCCATCCCACCCTGGAGAATCCCCGCCAGGTCGGTGATGATGTCGCCGAACATGTTGGTGGTCACGATCACGTCGTAATACTCCGGGTTCTTGACCATCCACATGCAGCAGGCGTCGACGTGGTTGTAATCGGGCTTGATGTCGGGATACTCGCGGGCGACGTCTTGGAACGTCCGCCACCAGAGATCGTGCCCGTAGGTCAACACGTTCGTCTTGGCGACGAGCGTGAGCTGCTTCTTGCGATTGCGGCGGCGGGTGTATTCAAACGCCCAGCGGATGCACCGTTCGCAGCCCTTGCGGGTGTAGATCGCGGTCTGCGTGGCGACTTCATCGGCGGTCCCCTTCTTAAGGAAGCCGCCGATGCCCGTATAGAGGTCTTCCGTGTTCTCGCGGACGACCACGAAATCGATGTCTTCGGGCGTCTTGCCGGCCAGGGGGGTCTCGACGCCGGGGAAGAGCTTGACGGGGCGGAGGTTGATATACTGGTCGAAAGCGAACCGCATTTGCAGCAGCAACCCGCGCTCGAGAATGCCCGGGGCAACGTCGGGATGGCCGATCGCGCCGAGCAGGATCGAGTCGAACTGGGAAAGCTCTTGAATCGCCCCTTTTGGAAGGACCTCGCCGGTGGCCAGGTAGCGCGCCCCCCCATAGTCGAACTCCCGCGTCTCGACCGCGAAGCCCTCCAGGTCGGCGACCGCCTTGAGGACCTTCACGCCCTCGGCCACCACCTCCGGCCCGGTCCCGTCGCCACCGATCACCGCCACCTTGAGAATGTCGTTGCTGCTCACAGTAAGCCTTCTGTTGTTGAAAACGGGGTTGATTTTCTTGGCCGGCCTTCGGAAACGCCCTTGCGGCCGCCGATCGTCCCTGGCGCGGAGGCCGGGCAATCGGCGGGCCGGCCTGCAACGCCACGCGCCCGCCCCATGCCGGAGCGGTTCGCACGGAAACCAGACATTCTACCAGGATTGGCCAGGGCCAAGAACCGGGGCGCGGGGGCGATCGGCCGTCAGCCCCGTCGTTGACCGCTGATCGCTGACGGCCGACTGCTAATACGAACGTGCGGCCACTTTTTCCCACTGCTTTTGCAGGCGCTTGGCCGAAACGGGGATCGAGGTGCCGAGTTCCTGGGCGAAGAGCGAGACGCGGTACTCTTCGAGCATCCAGCGGTAATGGGCCAACTCGGGGTCCTGGAAGCCCGCCTGGCCATTCTGCTCCGCACGGTTTCGCCAGGCCTCGGTGTGGGCGGCGATCTGTTCGCAGGCCCGGCGGTCGCGCTCCGCGGCACCGCCGCGCAGCTTGTCGAAGCGCAGCCGGATGGCCTGGAAGTAGCGGGGGAAATGCTTCAGCCAGGGCCAAGGGGTCGCGGTGAGGAATTCGGGGCCGACGAGCGAGTCGATCTGCCGGCGCGCGTCGCGCGTGGCGTATTCCCACCGGGCCGCCGTGGTCTTCTCGACCGCCAGCAGCGCCTGGTGCAACTCCCTGAACAGGGGGCCGGCCAGCGCGGCGACCTGCTGCACGGCCGGCGGGATTCGCGCCCGGCCCTGCTGGAGGGCCTTGGCAAACGACGCTTCGTCGCGCGGCGCCGGTTGGCCTTGAATGAACGCCAGCTCGGCGATCAGGTCGGCCAGTTGCCGCTCGGCGGCGAAGCCGGGAATCGCCGCCGCATAGACCTTCCACTGCGCTAGGCCCGGCAGCCACTGGACCTGCGACTTCAGCTCGCGGCGCGACGCCAGGCTGAACAGCCGCCGCAGCCCGTGACCGGTCTGCTCCTCGGCCTTGGCGAGCGATTCACACAGGCGGATCGCGATGCTCTCGCCGCGGTCGAGAATCGCCGGGTAGGCTTGGAGAACGAGGCCCCCCCGCTTCAGTTCGACCCGCTCGGGCAAGGCGCCGAAATCCCAGCGGGTGACGCCGTCGCGGTCCCACTCCGACGCGTTCGCCTGGGCGAAGCTCTCCGAGGCCGCCTGGCCGATCGCCCGGCGGACCGCCTCCAGGTCGCGGCCCTCAGCAATTGTCTCTCCCTCGGTCGTTTCGACGCGGACGTTCATCCGCAGTTCCGGCGGCAGCTTGTCCTGCTGAAACAACTCGGGCGTGATCCGTTCGCCGGCAATCCGGCTGAGCTGGCCGGCAACCGTCTCCAAGAGCCGCCCCTGGCCGAAGCGGAGCTGGCGGACCACCGCTTCGGCCGTGTCGGGCGCCGGCACGAGCCGCCGGCGGATCGGCTTGGGCAGCGACTTGATCAGGGCGAGGACCTTCGCCTTGAGCAGCCCCGGCACGAGCCAGTCGAGGTGCGGCTGCTGCACGCGGCCGAGGCCCTCGGGCGAAACACGGAGCGTGATTCCATCCTGCTCGGTGCCGGGCTCGAAACGGTATTCCAAGGGAAACGGGCCGGAGTCCAGATCGAGCGTGTCCGGAAACTGGGCGGGGTCGTCCGCCACGAGATCGCCGACGATGTCTGATGGCGCCAGGTGGAGCACGTCGGGCTTCACTTGCCGCGCCTGGCGAAGCCACTTCTTCAGGTCGGCAAGCGAGCAGACGTCGTCCGGCAGCCGGGCGTCGTAGAATTCGTAGCGCGACCACTCGCCGAGCACGAGGTCGTGGCGCCGGAGCTTGGCCTGGAGCTGTTCCATCCGCTGGAGCAGCTGGCGGTTGTGCTCGAAGAACGGCAGCGAGCACACCATGTCGCCCTCGACCAGGCCATGCTGGATGAACAGCTGCCGGGCATGGGCCGGGTTGACCGGGCCGTAGGCCGCGCGCCGCCGGGGGACGACGGCCAGGCCGAACAGCGTGACCTTTTCGAAGGCGGCCACCGAGCCGGACTCCCGCTGCCAGTGGGGCTCGCTGTAGGTGCGGTGGACGAGGTGCCCGGCCAGCGGCTCGATCCAGCGGGGATCGATCCGCGCGGAGGTGCGGAGGTAGCGCCTTGTCGTTTCGATGCTCTCGGCGGCCATGATCCAGCCGGGCCGCTTTTCGAACAGGACCGAGCCGGGCCAGAGGTGGGCCTTGCCGCCGCCGGCGACCGCGTAGTCGTAGACGCCGCTCTTGGTGGCCAGGTTGGCGAGCAGCCCGGTGAGGATCGCGCGGTGCACCGAGTCGTAGTCGTCGCGGCGTTTGCCTCGCTTCAGCCCGCTGTCCTCGGCCAGTTGCAGCAGTTGGCGATGGATGTCGAGCCATTCCCGCATCCGGTTGGAGGAGAGGAAGTTCTGCCGGCAAGCCTTCTGCAACTGGCCGCGGGAGAGCTTTTCCTTCAATTCGTGATAGAAGTCCCAGATCTTCAGATAGGCGAAGAAATCGGAGTCGCCTTCGGCAAACCGGGCGTGGGCCTCGTCGGCGGCCTGGGGCTTGTCGACCGGCCGCTCGCGGGGATCGCGGATTTCGAGGGCCGCGGCGATGATCAGGACCTCGGCCAGGCAGCCCTCTTCATCGGCGGCGAGGATCATCCGCCCGATCCGCGGATCGACGGGCATGCGGGCGAGCCTCCGCCCCAGGTCGGTCAGCCCGCCGGCCTCGTCCAGGGCCCCGAGCTCGACGAGCGTCTGCCGCCCGTCGCGGATCGCGGCCGGCCGGGGCGGATCGAGGAAGGGGAAGGTCTCCACCTCGCCGAGCTTCAGGGCCTTGGTCTGAAGGATCACCGAGGCGAGGTTGCTGCGGAGAATCTCGGGGGAGGTGAAGCGGTCGCGGGCGTCGTAATCGGCCTGGTCGTAGAGCCGGATGCAGACACCCGGCCCGATCCGTCCGCAGCGCCCGGCGCGCTGGTCGGCCGAGGCCTGGGAGACCGGCTCGATCGGCAGTCGCTGGGTTTTCGAGCGCGGCGAGTAGCGGCTGATGCGGGCCGTGCCCGAATCGATCACGTAGCGGATGCCGGGCACGGTCAGCGACGATTCGGCGACGTTGGTGGCGATGATGATCCGCCGGGCGCTGCCGGGGTGGAAAACCCGTTGCTGCTCGCTCGCCGGGAGCCGCGCGTAGAGCGGCAGCACCTCGGCGCGGCGGCCGGCCCAGCGGCCGGAGACGAGCCGGCCGCGGAGGGCCTTGGCCATGTCGTGGATGTGCCGCTCGGTGGGCATGAAGATCAACACGTCGCCGCTGCTCGTCTCGCTGCCGAGTTCATCGACGGCGTCGAGCACGGAACGCTCCAGGTCGGGATCGTCGTCGTCTTCGTCGGCGGCCAGCGGCCGGTAGCGGATGTCGACCGGATAGTTCCTGCCCGAGACTTCGACCACCGGCGCCGGCCCGCGCGGCGTGGTGAAATGCCGGCTGAAGCGGATCGAGTCGATCGTGGCCGAGGTGATGATCACCTTCAGGTCGCGCCGCCGGGGTTGAACACCCGTTGCTGCTCGCTCGCCGGAAGCCGCGCGTAGAGGGGCAGCACCTCGGTGCAGCGGCCGGACCAGCGGCCGGAAACGAGCCGGCCGCGGAGGGCCTTGGCCATGTCGTGGATATGGCGCTCGGTGGGCATGAAGATCAACACGTCGCCGCCGACCGTCTCGCTGCCGAGTTCATCGATGGCGTCGAGCACGGAACGCTCCAGGTCGGGATCGTCGTCGTCTTCCTCGGCGGCGAGCGGCCGGTAGCGGATGTCGACCGGGTAATTCCTGCCCGAGACTTCGATCACCGGCGCCGGCCCGCGCGGCGTTGTGAAATGCCGGCTGAAGCGGACCGAGTCGATCGTGGCCGAGGTAATGATCACCTTCAGGTCGCGCCGCCGGGCAACGAGCCGTTTCAGGTAGCCGATGAGGAAGTCGACGTTGAGCGACCGCTCGTGGGCTTCGTCGAGGATGATCGTGTCGTATTGGCTGAGGAACGGGTCGCCCTGGGTCTCCGCCAGGAGAATCCCGTCGGTCATCAACTTGATGTAGGTGGCGGGGCTCGTGGCGTCGGAGAAGCGGACTTTGTAGCCCACGTGGCGGCCCAAGGGGCCGCCGAGCTCGTCCGCCACCCGGGCGGCGATCGAGCGGGCGGCGATCCGCCGCGGCTGCGTGTGGCCGATCATCCCCGCCACGCCGCGGCCGAGGTCCAGGCAAATCTTGGGAATCTGCGTCGACTTGCCGGAACCGGTTTCGCCGGAGACGACCACGACCTGGTTCTCTTGAATCGCTCGGGCGATTTCCTCGCGCTTCAGCAGCACCGGCAGATGGTCGCCCAGCTCGATCTTGGGAACGGCCGCCCGCCGCCGCTGGCGTTCCGCGACCGATCGGCTCAACGCGTCGGCCAGGCGGGCGAACTGGCGGTCGAACGGCTTGCGCCGCTTTTGCAGGTCGCGAATCGTGCGCAGGCTGCGGCGCAGGCGGTGCTGGTCGGCCAGCATCGCCTCGGCGATTTCCGTTTCCAGCCGGGCGAAGTCGCTCACGCGGACGGTTCCCCTCGCGGCAGCGGCGGAGTGGAGACAATCACGAGACGAAGAAACCATTCAGCTTAACACATGCCGTGAGCCGGCCCGAGGGGGAGAGTCGCGGTTTCGCGGCGGGCGCGGCGGATCCCGGAGGAGCGGCAGGGGTCGCGCAATCCGGCGCGGCCCCCCCCTGCCCTGCCCCCGCGCTGCGGCGGAGACGCTTTTCGGCGGCGCGCCGCTGTGCCGGCGAGCGGCGCCTTGTATACTGGCGTTTGCTGTTTTTGTGGGCCAATGCCGGCAGCGCGTTCCCAAGCGGGAGCTGGGGAACGAGATGATTGAATGCAGACTTCAACCCGTGGCGAGCCAGGATGATGAAGACCTACGAAGCGCACTATGTGGCAAGCGCCAAGATCGGCCGCGACGGCCTGATCGACGCATCGGAGTGGGAGAAGGCCAACGTGGAGACGCGGTTCTCGTTTCCATGGGAAGATCGGGCCGCGCCCCGCACGGAGTTTCGCGCGCTGTTCGACGAGCGGGCGCTGTATTTCGCTTTTCGCGTCGAGGATGACGACGTCGTTCTGGTCAAGGACTTCCGGCGCAAGGACGACGTGGCCTACGAGGATCGCGTGGAGCTGTTTTTCGCCCTCGACGAGAAGCTGGCGGAATACTTCTGCCTGGAAATGGATCCGCTCGGCCGGGTCCTCGACTATCGGGCTGCGCACTACCGCAAGTTCGACTTTTCGTGGACGTTTCCCGGGTTGAAAGTCGCCGGCAGGCAGACCGGCGACGGGTACGCGGTCGACGGGATGATCCCCCTGGCGTCGCTCAAGTCGCTGGGGTTCCCTTCGCCCGGCCCAGCCTGCTCGATCCAGTTTGGCATCTACCGCGCCGAGTTCCGGCACGGGGAGAAGGCGGCCGTCGAAGGCTGGATCAGTTGGGTCGATCCGCGGACGAAAGAGCCGGACTTCCACGTCCCCGAGTCGTTCGGCCGATTGAAGATGATCCGTTAGAGGCCTGAAGGGGGCAGCCCGTGTGGGGTCAGGGGACGCCGGCGGGATTGAAGTAGTCGGGCTCGTTGCCGGGCTTCCACTTGATGTTGCAGCCGATGCTCGCCCGCTGCTCTGCGGCGACGGGTCTCCCTTCGAGCACGGCGTCGAGCGCCGCGCGGAGGTCTTCGCCGGTGACCGGCCTGTCTGACCCGGGCCGGCTCGAGTCGAGCTGGCCGCGGTAGACGAGCTTCCGGTCCTTCCCGAACAGGAAGAAGTCGGGAGTGCAGGCCGCCCGGTAGGTCTTGGCCGCCCCCTGCGTCTCGTCGTACAGATAGGGAAACGTATAACCGCGCTGGCGGGCCTCGCGGCGCATCTCGGCGGGCGAGTCGGCGGGATAAGAGCCCGCGTCGTTGGAGTTGATCCCAACAATCGCCACGCCGCGGGCCTGGTACTCCCTGCCGAGCCGCGCCAACTCGTCGGCGACATGCTTGACGAACGGGCAGTGATTGCACATGAATATGACCAGAAGCGCCGGAGCATCGCAAAAATCAGCCAGCGAGACGGTTTTGCCATCGACGTCGGGCAGGGAGAAATCGGGGGCCTCCGCGCCCAGCGGCAACATGGTGCTTGCGGTTTTGACCATCGCGTGGGGCTCCTCGGTGAATCGGGTTGAATGGTGGTTGGTGAGATCGGGCTGGCCTTGCTGCTGCGCGTGCGGGCGGTTTGCAACTCCGCCTTCCCGCCGCAACACGGTGGCATCGCAGGGGCCGGGGTCGCGCAGCGCAGGCCCGGGTGTGCTTGCGTCATTGTTCGCGGATCGCCGTCCAAAGGCAAGTCCACGGCGGAAAGCTCCCACCAATCCCCCCCGCCATCGCTTCACTGCTGCGCCGCGATCGGCGAAAGCGTGAACGAGTACTCGTAGGGTTTGTCGCCGGGCAGCGTGTACTGCGGGTGGGTCAGCGCGCCCCAGCTGTTGTCGCCGCCGACCCCGTGCAACTGGTGATCGATGTTCACCGTCAGCGCGTCGCGTCGCGGCAGCTGGTAGCTGTGGGTCGCCGCTTCCAGGTCAGCCATCGTGAACGGCCAGACGGCGAAGTTGACCACCTCCGTGCCGGCGGTGACCCGCAGCCCCGCGCCGCTGGAATCGGTCAGCGTCAGCCAGCGAACGTCGCTGCGGTTGCCGGTGTCCTGTGCCCGGCAGTAGGGGTGGATCATCTCCTCGACAGTAGCCTGGTGGATGGCGATTTCGCCGCCGGTCTTGCGGTCCCAATAGGTCTCCTGGGGGCCGCGGCCATACCAGGCGACGTTTTCGAAGCGGCTGGAAACCGACGTCGTCATACCAACCTTGGGAATCAGCGGCGGCGCGGCCTCGCCCGGCTCGTACCGGAGCGAGACCGTGACGCTGCCGTCGCCGCGGACGAGGTATCCGGTGCGCACGAGCGAACCGGCCGGCGGCAGGCTTGCCTCGGCGACGACGCGGACCGCGCCGTCGGCGACCGTTTCGGCCTCGAAACGCGTCAACTGCCGCTCCGCGGCGGCGTTCCGCCAAGGAGCGACCATCTTGAGGTAGCTGCTGCGGTACTGGTTGTCGTTGGGCACTTTCCAGAAGTTGGGGGCCAGCGGCGCGGCGAGCAGCTCGCGGCCCGCCGACTTGAACGAGGCGATCTCGCCCGTCTGCTTGCTGAAGGCGATGGAGAAGCCGCCGCCGCGGACGGTGAGCGAATCGGCGTCTTGCGTGATCTCGAGCTTGCCGCCGGCCTCGGCCGACTGTGCCGGCGGCGTGCTCGCCGGCAGCTCGAACTGGTCCCAAGCCACGCGGTGGCCGGCCGGCGCCCAGGAAGCCGCCTCGGCCAGCGTGAAGGAGACGGTCAGCAGCCACTCGCCCTGGCCTTCGAGCGCCGGCAGGTCGATCGCCATCTCCTTCGACCGGCGTGGGGCTACGTCGAGCCGGCCGAGGCCGCCGGAGGCCAGCTCGCGGCCATCGTGGCGGAGAATCCACGATGCGTTGAATCGGTCGAGGTTGAGGAAGTCGTACTTGTTGGTCACGCGGAGGCGGCCGGCGGCCAGGTCGACCGCCGCGACCTTGATCGACTGGTAGACCTTGCCGACCTCGTAGAGGTGCGGGTTCGGCGCGCGGTCCGGCTGCACCAGCCCGTTGCAGCAGAAGTTCGTGTCGTTGGGCACGTCGCCGAAATCGCCCCCATAGGCGAAATACCGTTTCGCGCCGGTCGGGGAGCCCTCCGGCACGTCGGCCAGCAGGCCCTGATCGACCCAGTCCCAGATGAAGCCCCCCTGCAACTGCCGGTGGCTCTCGATGGCGTCCCAGTAGTCCTGGAGATTACCCACGCTGTTGCCCATCGCGTGGGCGTATTCGCATTGGATCAGCGGCCGCTCCTGGGGCTTGGCGGCATACTCGAGCATCCGCTCGATCGGCATGTACATTGGGCAGACGATGTCGGTGTTGCGGGCCAGCCCGGCCCGTTCGTATTGCACGGGCCGCGAGGGATCGCGCTGCTTGGTCCAGTCGTAGGTCGCCTCGAAGTTGACCCCGTTGCCCGCCTCGTTGCCCAGCGACCAGATGATGATCGAGGGATGGTTCTTGTCGCGTTCGACCATCCGCTGCGTGCGGTCGAGGTGGGCCTGGCGCCAGGCGGGGTGATTGGCCAGCGACGCTTCGCCGTATCCCATTCCGTGCGATTCGATGTTCGCCTCGTCGACGACGTACAGCCCGTACTCGTCGCAGAGGGCGTACCACCGCGGATCGTTCGGATAGTGCGACGTGCGGACGGCGTTGATGTT
>JAAYCB010000206.1 GCA_012744395.1 Pirellulaceae bacterium | reverse complement strand
ATGCGGCCTCGGTCGGAGCAAACCTGCTCATTTTGGAGCCGCGCCGCACCCCCTCGGGCGCCATCGGCGAGATCGCCGCGTCGTTTTGCAGCCAGGGGCCCGGCCAGTGCCCGGAAGAATTGAAAGGTCGGTTGGACTAACGGCTTGAGGAGAAACACGCCGGGCGGAAACCGCCCGCAATCCCGCTGTGCGGGGCTGGGAGAAGACGGTAGATGCGAATCGCCGAGGTTGTTGGAACGGTGACTCTGAGCCGGGCGCACCCGAGCCTCGCCGGCGGGCGCCTGAAGCTGGTCGTGCCGCTGTCGCTCGCCGAGCTCGCCGGCGGAGGCCGCCTGCCGGCCGAGGAATTCGTCGTTTTCGACGAGCTCGGGGCGGGCATCGGATCGCGGATCGCCGTCAGCGAGGGCCGCGAGGCGGCGATGCCCTTTTATCCCGATGTGAAACCGGTCGACGCCTACAACGCGGCGATCCTCGACGAGATCCAAGTCGATGCGGATCAACTCCACAGGCAATAACGGCTCAGACTGCAAACGAGAAATCAGGCAGACCGCGGCGTATCGGTCAGAGAATCGACGCCCTTCCGCCCTCGGCCTTCCGCAATCGGCCCTCGGAGGCAAAACGTCATCCTTCGAGAAATACCCGCTGATTGCTGATCGCTGACGGCTGACAGCTTTCACTCCGCGAGGCGAAACGATGATCAATCTGCATAAAATCAGGCAAGAAATCTGCGAGATCGGCGACCGCTTGTACAAGAAAGGTTTCGCGGCCGCGAACGACGGAAACATCAGCTATCGCGCGGGGGAAAACGAGGTCGTCTGCACCCCGACGGGGATCAGCAAAGGCTTCATGAAGCCCGACGACCTCTGCATGGTCGACATGGAGGGCAAGCAGACGGCAGGCCGGCGGAAGGCCACCAGCGAGATCAAACTGCACCTGGCGATCATGAAGGAGCGGGCCGACGTCAAATCGGTCGTCCACTGCCATCCGCCCCACGCGACCGCTTTCGGCATCGCCCGCGAGCCGATCCCGCAATGCGTGCTGCCGGAGGTCGAGATCTTCCTCGGCGACGTGCCGATCGCCAAGTACGACCTGCCGGGCAGCCAGAACTTCGCCAACACGATCCTCCCCTTCGTCCACAAGTCGAGCGTGATCATCCTCGCCAATCACGGCACGGTGAGCTTCGGCGAGACAGTGGAAAAGGCCTATTGGGCCACGGAGATTCTCGACGCCTACTGCCGCATGTTGATCCTTGCCAAGAGCCTCGGCAGGGTGAACTACTTCACCGAGTCGGAAGCCAAGGCGCTCCTGGACCTGAAGACCCAGTGGGGGCTGAAGGACCCGCGGGCGGAAATCCAGAACTGCGAACTCTGCGCCAACGACGTCTTCCGCGAGAGTTGGAAGGAGTCGGGCGTCGAACGCTGCGCCTTCCAGCCGCCGGTCTACCATCCCGACCGGCAGGCCAATCCGGCCGCCGACCAGGAAACCTTGATCCAGGCGATCACCGACCGCGTGATGGCGGCGATGGAAGGGCGGAAGGGGTAGCCGTCAGCCGTCAGCCGTCAGCGGTCAGCGATCGGCAGTCAGAAGCACGTGACCTTTCGAGTGGGACGCCAGAAGTTGCTCTACACCGAAGGCGTTTCACAACAAAGCCCTCCCGTCGCCGCGCAGCGGCGCACGCTGAGGTTGCGCATCGCGCAGGCCGACACGCACCGCGAAGGAGGTGCCACATTGGGTCGCGCGCATATGCAACCTTTCCAGGATTGGCCTGTACGCTCTCTATATGCCCAGGATGGCGCGAGCGCGGCTACATGAGCTTTCCTTGGGCTGCCGAATGCTTTCGGCGTATGCGCTAATCCACACACGTATTCCGGTCGTGAAAGATTCACGCCCTCTGAGCCGTCAGCGAAGAAACTGGCTCGTTCCCAAGCTGGAGCTTGGGAACGAGGCTGACTGCTGACTGCTGACGGCTGATCGCTGACGGCTGATCGCTGACGGCTCCTCAATACTCGGCCCGGTCGCCCTTCAACCGCCAGGCGCGGAAGGCCGCCAAGGCTTCGTCGCGGAGGGATTGCTCGGCCGGGATGGACCGCTCGGTCGGCACGCGGTTGACCTCGTCGTACAGCCAGCTGTCGTCGAAACCGGCGTCGGCCGCGTCCTGCCTGCCGGCGGCGAAGACGATCCGCTCGATTCGCGCCCAGTAGGTGGCCGCGAGGCACATCGGGCAGGGCTCGCAACTCGCATAGAGGGTGCAGCCGGCAAGCCGATATGTGCCGAGCGCGCCGCAGGCCGCGCGGATCGCCACGATCTCGGCGTGGGCCGTCGGATCATTCGTCGACGTGACCTGGTTCCACCCCCGGCCGACGACCCGCCCGCCGCGCACCACCAGCGCTCCGAACGGGCCGCCCTCGCCGGCCAGCATCTTCTCGATCGAAAGCTGAATCGCTTCGCGAAGGAATTCCCGGTCCATCAAGCGGTCCCCCACTTCTGCTGCGTCTCCAGACCGGAGCTTGGGAACGAAGCGAACGATGCCTGGTCAACGCTCGATTCGGATTGCCCCCATTTTGTACCAACCGTCGGCGCCCCGGCCGGCGATTGCCAGCTTGACCGCCGGCTGATCGCCGCGCTGGCCGAGGATGCCGATTTCAAGATCGTAGCGGCCCTCGGCCGCATCTGCTGGAACGCCGATCGCGGCATCGCAGAGGTTGTCGCCGGGCAGCCACGCGCGAAGGTCCGCGGCGACCGGCAGGACCACGCGTTTCTGCTCGTTCTTGAGGCGGAGAGCCAGGCGGAAGGGGCGGTAACAGGGCGCGACCCCCTTGTTTTCCCACCAGGAGGTGAAGGCCAGCTCGCCGCCCGGCTGCACCTTGGCTGGATAGGTGAACTTGCGGAGCACGAAGCGGTAGCCCATCCGCGTCAGCCAGCGGTTGACCTGCGGCCACCACTCTTCCGGAACGGGCGAGGACTTGGCATTGAACGAGGAGATGTGCCATTTCAGCGACTGGTCGATGATGTAGTCGATGTCCCAGCCCTGGTCTTTCCAGTGCTGCATCACCCAGCAGACCTCCAGGGTCACCGGGGCCTTCTTCCAGGCGTCCCGCATGCCGAAATTGATGATCGCCTGCGGGTAGTAGTCGCACATGTGGCACCACGTGCGGCTGAAGCCGCCCATGTCGCCCAGGCAATCGACCCGCCAGCCGACGTCGCGCTTCGACAGGCCGTAGCGATTCGTCTCCTCGTCGGTCAGCAACATCACCAGGGGCGTCTTCGGAAACGCCTCGAGATAGCTGTCCACCAGCGCCTCGCGGGCCTCTTGAGTGAGGTCGGCCGATCCCGCCCCTTCACCCCAGGCGCCGACGATCGACAGATCGACGCTCTCCAACGTGGGATGCCCGTCGTAGCGCGACCCCAGGTCGCGGACCATGCCGCCGAAATGCTCGACGTAACGCGGGTCCATCGGATCGGTCCGCCACTTCTTGATCGCCAGGCCCTTCTCCGGACCAACCAGGGCGCGGTACCAGTCGGGCACGTCGTTGTCCGCCCCCGTGCCGTAGGGGGCAATCCGCAGCAGCAGGGTCTGCCCCCGTGCGGCCGCCGTCTCCAGCGCCCGGTCGAGCAGGTCCCAGCGATACTGATCGCGCTGCGGCTCGATGAACCTCCAGTAGATGCGGAAGTAGGCCAGCGACGTGTCCGGGTGGTTCTCGTTCTTCAGGTCGTCGTCGAACTCCTGGTATTCGATCGGGTACCCCTCGGTCCATTTCGTCCCCACGTTGAGCTTGTCGCCGTTGAACCGCTGAAAGGTCATGAAACCGATGCCCGGATTGACCAGCACGTCGCCAATCTCCTCCGGGCGGACCGTGACCGTCTCCTGCGGCAGTGCGGCGGCCGGCAAACCGAGAAACAGCAGCAGCAAAGCCAATTGCCTGACCGGCATCGCATTCCCTTTCTGCGAATTGGAGGATTCGGCCTGTTCCGCGGCGGGACCGCGGAGCGCGCCGCGCGAGCGGCCCGCGAACGCCGCCCGGCCACCTTCGTTGTCTTGAGACTCACTCAACGTCCAACACGACCACCGTGGCGATCTTCGACGGGGCTGCTGGCGGCAGGGTGATCGTCACGGCGTCGTTCTCAGCCGCCGCGTCGAGCCTGGCCCCGCTGGCCAGCAGGCTGGCGCCGACCGGTTTGCCCGCGACCGGGACGACCAGTTTGCCGCCGGCCGGCCAATCGAACACGTGCAGGTAGAGCCGGGTCTTTCCGCGGAGGGATTTCTGGGTGCAGCGGCCCCAGGGAGTCTCGGCGAACGGGCTGGCCTGGGTGGCGTAGATCGATTCGCCGTTGGCCTTCATCCACTGGCCGATGCCCGCCAGGCGTTCGACGCTCGCCGCCGGAATCTCCCCCGCGGCCGTCGGGCCGACATTCAGCAGGTAGTTGCCGCCTTTGGACGCGCTGTCGATGAGGTTGCGCGTGAGCGTTTCCAGGCTCTTCCAGTTCCGATCGTTCTTCTTGAATCCCCAGGTGTCGTTCATCGTCATGCAGGTTTCCCAGTCGACGCCGGGAATTCCGGTGGCGGGGATCTGCTGTTCGGGGGTGCCGAAATCGCCCGCGTACTCCTCTCCGCTGAGCCCCTCCATGCCCTTGCGGCCCTTGCCGATCCGGTTGTTGATAATCAACCGCGGCTTCAGGTTCCGCAGATAGGCATAGAGTTCGCGGGCATCGGCCTCGGTGTACCAGTCGGGCCATTCGCCGTCGAACCAGAGGACCTCCGGATCGCAGGAGCGGAACAGGTCCTTCATTTGGGCCTTCATGTAGTCCATGTACTCCGTCTTGCGGCCCTCGTGCATCTTCGTCGGGTTGTAGCGATTCTCGCTGCCGCGGTATTGGGCCGGATGGTGCCAGTCCATGATCGAGTAGTACGTGCAGAGCTTCAGGCCCTGCTTGCGGCACTCGGCGGCCAGCGGCGCCAGCAGGTCCTTGCCGTAAGGCGTGGCGTCGACCACGTCCCAATCGGTCGTCTCCGTGGCGAACAGGCAGAAGCCATCGTGGTGCTTCGAGGTGATCACGATGTACTTCGCGCCGGCGTCCTTGGCGATCCGCACCCACTCGGCCGCGTTGAACCGCGCCGGATTGAACTGCCCGGCGAGCGTCTCGTAGTCCTTGACCGGGATGTTCGCCCGATCCATGATCCACTCGCCGATGCCGGCAACCGGCCGTCCGTTCCACTCGCCCGCCGGCAGCGCGTAGAGACCCCAGTGGATGAACATCCCGAAGCGGGCATCGCGCCACCAGGCCATCCGCGCGTCGCGCTGCTCCTTCGTCTCGCGGCAGACGTCCTCCGCCGAGACGGGCGGAACGGCAAGCGCTGTCCCAAGCACCAGCAGGGCCAGGAGTCTCCAACCGGTCGTTCGTTTCCTCATCGTTCGCTCCTTGTTCAGTCGGCTCGAGCACGGTCCGATCGCAGGTGGGCTCCCTCCGCGTCGCGGCTGATCCACGGGAGGGGATTCCGCCGGTTGCGAGAGGCTTGGCAATGCGTTCCATCGTACCGCCCGAGCACGCGGCCATAAACCACCGCGTCTGCCGGGGGCGCGGCCGGGCCGGAGAAGCCGCTGGACCCGCAGGCCAACGGCCCGGTGTGGAGGGTGGCTTGGCGGCAGGCGGTTCTCGAAGCGTGCGTTTGCCCGCACGCCGACCGTGTGTTACCATGCAGGGCCGTGCGTTCCGCGGCCGCTGCCGGGGAACGGGGCTTCCCCCCCGAGACAGCGCGAAAAGCCAATTGGGGACTCCTCCGTGCGACCGCATGTGTGCCCCTGGTGGGGCGGCTACTTCATCGACAACCCGTTGCGGAGACTGCTCCACCAGCCGGAGAAGATCCTCGCGCCGTTTCTTGCGCCGGGCATGACAGCACTTGATTTCGGCTGTGGGATGGGCATCTTCGCGATTGCCATGGCCCGGCTCGTGGGGCCCGAGGGCAAGGTGATCGCCGCGGACGTTCAGCCGCAGATGCTGGCCGCGCTCGAAAAGCGAGCCCGCAAAGCAGGCCTTGCCGAGCGAATCCGCGGCCACCTTTGCCAGCCGGACCGGCTCGGTCTTGCCGAGCCGATCGACTTTGCGCTGGCCTTCTGGTCGGCCCATGAAGCGGGCGACTTGCGGCGTCTCTTCGAGCACGTCTGCGCACACCTGGCGGGGGGCGGCAGATTCCTGATCGTGGAACCTCGGGGCCACGTCGCGGAACATGAATTTCGCGACATGGTCCAGAGTGCGCGCCGGGTCGGGTTCGATCGCCTCGACGACGCGCCGCGGGTGCGGCTGAGCCATGTGGCGGCGCTGGTCAAATCGGCACCCATGGACCGGCCGATCGATCCTCAGGGCGGATCATCCGCCGATCGCCAGTGATGCTTCCGGTCACTTCAGGTCGAGCGGCCGGATCCAAAGGTTCCGCAGCCGGACCGCCGAGTTGTGCTGCTGGATCACCAGCGGGCCGGTCGCCGCCGGCGAGCTGTACGTCGGAAGCGTCTTGTGCAGCGTGCTGCCGAGGACCTGTTGGTGGTACTGAACCAGCACGCCGTTCCACAAGACGGTCATTCTGGCGGGCGCGACAACCTTTTCACCCTCCAGCCGCGGCGCGGTGAACACGACGTCGAACGACTGCCATTGGCCCGGTTTGCGGGCGGGATTGACCAGCGGCGGAGACTGGCCGTAAATCGCTCCGGCGAT
>JAAYCB010000205.1 GCA_012744395.1 Pirellulaceae bacterium | reverse complement strand
GGTTACACAAATCTCCCGCCAGGCCGCGAGGCGTTCCCCAGCTGGAGCTTGGGAGCGAGGAAAGCGTGGATTCTGCCCCTTGCCTATTCTCTCCCCAGGCGAGCCGCTTCGAGCATCTTGATCCACGGGCCGACGTAGTGGCCGTTGTCGTGATAGGTCCGCCCGCTGGCCAGGTTGCCGTCGATCACGCAGGGCTCGTTGACGTAGATGCCGCCGCAGACCTCCAGGTCGAACCTGCACTTGGCCACGGTGGCCATCCGCCGGCCCTTGACACATCCGGCGTAGGCGGGGATTTCCACGCCGTGGCAGACGCAGGCAATCGGCTTGTTCGTCTCGAAGAAGTGCCGGGTGATCCGCACCAGGTTCTCGTCGTAGCGGATGTACTCCGGCGCCCGGCCGCCCGAGAACATGATCCCCGCGTACTCATCCGGCTTGACTTCGGCAAACGCCACGTCGGCCTGGATCGAATAGCCTTCCCATTCCTTGGTGATCGTCCAACCGGGCTTGACTTCGTGCAGCACCATCTGGTAGCGCCGCTTCTCCGGGGCGGCGACGACCGGCTCGAACCCGGCTTCGATCAGCCGGTAGTAGGGGTAGAGGGTATCGACGGTTTCCGTGGCGTCGCCAACGATGATCAACACCTTGTTCATGGCAGCCTCCCGGGGATTGCGGATCGTTTGACCCGTCCAGTCTACGCTTCTCGCCGCCGGACTGGCAACGCACCGGCCGGAGACCGGCCCGCCCGATCGGCCCGTGGGGCCTCCGCGTGAGCCCCCGCCCTTGCTCGCCGCCAGCCGACGGCTTATTCTTCAGGAACCGGCTGGCGAGCCGGCAGCATCCGCTCGGCATGCTTTCCTAAGGGGGTTCGCGGTGTCGGCATCAGCCACCACACCGGTTCCGGCCAATCGCCGCCTGGCATGGCGGCGTTTGCCGGCCCGGCTGCTGCTCGCGGCGATTGCCTTGGCCTTGTCCGCGGCCCTTCTTCTGCCCCACCTGGTCGTTCCGGCGCTCGTTGCCGTCGCCGTGGCAATTGCCTTCTTCTTGCATCAAGCGTTCCGCGCCGCGCCCGTCCGCCGCCTCGTGCCGGTCGGCATGTCCAGCGCCTTCTCGGTCAAGCTGACCGGCACGTCGCTGATCGTAGGCCGGTTGCCCTGCTGCAACATCGCCATCCCCTTGCCGACCGTTTCGGCGCATCACTGCCGCCTGTACCAGGTGAAATCCTCCTGGTACATCGAGGATCTGGACAGCCGCAATGGGACACGGGTCAATCAGAAGCGGATCGGCAAGAGGCGGCTCCGCGTTGGCGACCGGATCTCAATCGGCGAGTTGGAGTTCCAGGTTCAGTAGCTTTGGCCGACCGCCGGCCAAGGCCTTTCACGACGCCAGCGCGTGGCTGTGCGTCTGCACTCTCTGAATCGCCTCGATCACGTGATCCATGTCGGCCCGGTCGGCCAGCAACATGCTGTGAAACAGGGCGACCGTTGTTTCACACACTTGCTTGTTGCCTTTGAGGTCCTTGAGGCTGTCACGGTATGCCTTGAGTCGCTCGGCTGGGAACAGGCGCTTGAAGCCTCGTGAGTCGATCGCATCGTCGAGCAGGCCGTCGTAGTACTGCTCGTGATAGCCGCCGCCGCAAGGGATGCCTTCCGCGCGGAGGGCCTTGATGAACTTGTCGCGGGGCAGCCCGTGGAACTGGGCGGGATCGTAGCGGAATGCGTAGAGATGCCAGACCGCGCGGCTGCGGTCCGGCAGGCGCACCGGCTGGATGCCCGGGATCGCTTGGAGGCGCGCCGTCAAGTGGTCGGCGTTTTCTTGCCGCCGCGCGGTCTCCGCCACAAGCTTGTCGAGTTGCTGCCGGAGCATGGCGGCCTGGTAATGGGTCATTCGGAAGTTGGTGCCGCGGCTGAAATAGCCGTTGCCCTGGAAAGTCCCGTGGGCACGCCCGCAATTGTGGAACGCATGGCAGCGGTCAAGCAGGTCATCGCGCATGCCGGTGATGGCCCCCCCCTCCCCGGCTGGGATGTGCTTTGAATTCTGGAAACTGAAACAGCCCAGGTCGCCGAGCGTGCCGCACTTGCGGCCCTTGTAGTCGGCCAGCCATGCCTGGCAGGCATCCTCGATCACAGCCAAATTGTGCTTCTTGGCAATCGCGTTGATCGGGTCCATGTCGCAGGGCATGCCATAGATGTGGACCGGCACGATGGCCCGCGTTCGTTCGGTGATCCGGCTCTCGATCGAAGCCGGGTCCATTGTGAGGGTGGCGGGATCCGTGTCGGCAAACACGGGCAGAGCCTTGAGCATGAGGATCGTGTTGTAGGTTGCGATGAAGGTGAACGGAGAGGTGATCACCTCGTCGCCGGCATCAACCCCGATGACGTGCATCGCCGTGGTCAATGCAGTCGTGCCGCTGGACGTGGCCAGGCAGCGATCGGCGCCCAGCAGTCTGGCGTAGGCGGTCTCGAAGTCGGCCACTTGCCCCCCGCCGCCGGAAGAGGACCATCGCCCGCTCCGCAGGACTTCAACGATTTCGGGCTCCCAGGCTTCGCGCCACTCGGGCCATTGCGGCCAGCCGGACTTGTGCACGGGAGCACCGCCCAACAGGGCCGGCTTGTCCGTTGTGGCGGCAAACGCGTTTCGGGGCCGGTGGCCGCCCCAGGCCAATCCGGCGGAACCGGCCGCTGCGGTTCGGATAAATCCGCGTCGTGTCAGATCGTCTCCCATCGCACTCCCTCCTACTGAACATACTCTGTTCTTGTTGGCTATACATGGGAATCATCCGCCATGAACTCCGCCCAGCGCATTGCATGGGCGTCGCGTGGGTAGGTCTCCGCGACAGCCCGTTCTGTGAAACGGTACTTGCACTCGCTGTGCGAACAGTACTCCTTGAGGAGAGCGTACGCCCAGTTGACATCCTTCATCTTTCGCTCCGCCTCCGTTCGGTCCTTCGGCTTCCGCCGATCGGGGTGGAAATCGAGTGACATTTTCAGATACGCCGCCTCGATCTCCCGTTTGCTGGCCGCCTCTCCAAGCCCAAGGACTTTTCGCGCCTCGTTGATTTCAAAGAATACGGCCACTTCGACTTTCCCCTATTGCACTATTTTCCCGAATCCCTCGCAAGCCGATCACCGATCCGGGGCTCTGACGGTTATCACAGGACATGCCGCCTTCCGCATCACGGACTCGGCTACGCTGCCAAGCAGAAGACGCATCAACCCCGTACGACCATGTGTCCCGATGACAATCGCATACACGTCCTCTTGTTCGGCAACTCGGACAATCTCCTCGGCCAAGCGTACATTCTCGCTCGTCGGCACGGGGCAGACGACTCTCTGCTCGAAGGACACTTCGGGATCGTCAGGGACGGCGGTTTCGATTTGCCTCAACTCGATCTCGCTTGGTCCCGGGTCCCTATCCACGAGCTCCCCGACCGGATAGCACTCCAGGTCCGCGACGTGAACAATCAGCAGGCTGGCATGACAATCCCGGGCCAGCGAGGTCGCGAAATGCAGAGCGTGCCGGCTCGGTTCCGAATAATCGGTAGCGAAGAGGATTTGCTTCATGGCCACCGTTCTTGCTTGTCCGTATCGCAACGCCGGTTTGTCGTGCCCCGATTGGCCACAGTGGGCCCTAGGTTGCACGGAAGTCAACGCGGGCAGTCACATCGAAGCCGAAAGTTTTTCGGAAAGCCGCCTGATCTCCGCCGTAACCACATGATGATGCTCCTTGATTCGTTGGTGGGCCTCGCGGGCCTGATCGTGTTTGTTCTGCAATTCCAGATGCGAGTCTTCCAGCACATCACGGGAGGCCGCGTTGGCCGCCCGCTGCTGGGCGGCAAGTGCCCGCTCGTGCCGCTGCACGTGCAACTCGTGGCCGCGAACGTTCTCGGCGTGCGATTCTAAGGCCGCCTCGTGCTCCAGCAACGCAGCCTGGGCCTGTGCAAGCATCGCCGCCGCGCGGCGATGCTCTGAGCGCCAGCGTCCAATGTCCTCCAACCACATCACGTGTTCACACTCCGCGTCATGGTGTTCTTCATGCATCTTTGGCTGATCCAAGGCACTCATGGCATGTCTCCTTTGGCAAACCGTCAGGATGATTTCTGTTTCCGTTTCTCGATGCTCGGCGACCGAATACCGATCACCTTCCCACGAAACGGCATCGTCGGCCACCGCCCAACCATGCCTCCTAGCGAAGCTCCCGGCATCGTTCGCGAGCCCAACACATCCTCCTCCGACCGCGCCATGATGAGACATTTCATAACACGCGGCGGCCAGAAGCTGCTCTTCGTAGTCGGACGAGTCGGTGCGCAAAATCCTCCCGTCCCAGTGCCCCCCAATGAATTCAAGCACCAGCGGTTTCATGACGTAAGGCTCATTCAACAATGAACACATCGTCCACGCGCGGCGCCCTCGACCGGTCCGCGGAGTCCAACGGGTCCTCCGTGAGCCGATCAGGCGATGCCTTGCTGGAAGGAGCGCCGTCACGGTGAAAGCAAAGGTGGTGGTTCCAGGCCACGTCGTCTTGATCGGGGTAGTCGGTACGGACGTGACCGCCACGGGTTTCGGCCCGGAGTGACGCGGCCTCGATCATCAGGCTGGCCAATGTCAGCATGTTTTGGAGTTCCCACCCGATGGGGTTGGAGAACTGCCGGGCGAGGACGTAACGGCACCAGCCGGAAATGTCTGTGGCCGCCTCTGCCAGATCCTGGCCGTCGCGCTGCACACCGCATGCGCGCCACATGAGGCTCTTGAGCGAGTTACGGATATCGGCGATGTCGAGCGGTTCGCCGCTCCACTCCACCTGTGGATTTTCCAGCGGCAGGGGACACAAGCCGGCGTCGCGTTTGGCGGCCTCTTGCGAAGCCGCCTGGCCGGCGCGGGCGCCGTAAATCGCCGCTTCGCTGAGACTGTTCGAGGCCAGCCGGTTTCCCCCATGCAGGCCCGTCGAGGCGACTTCACCGACCGCCCAGAGATGCGGGAGGGTCGTGCGGCCTGCGCAGTCCACGGTCACACCACCCATCATGTAATGGGCGCCAGGCCGGACCGGGATGCGGTCGCGGGTGATGTCCAACCCGAACCCCGCGCAGAGCGCGGTGATTCCGGGAAAGCGGCCGCGGATCCGCTGCGGATCGAGGTGAGTCAGATCGAGATAGACGTTCGGGTGCCGCGTCTTCTCCATCTGCGCGACGATTGCCCGACTCACGATGTCTCGCGGCGCAAGTTCCGCCCGTGCGTCATATCCGAGCATGAAGCGGTCTCCGTGGCGGTCAATCAAGTGCGCGCCTTCGCCGCGGATCGCCTCGGTGATCAAGTGACGACTGCTGCCAGCCATATAGAGGACGGTAGGGTGGAATTGCATGAACTCCAGGTCGCGCAGTTCAGCGCCGGCGCGATAGCAAACGGCCAATCCGTCACCCGTGGCCACCTCCGGGTTGGTGGTTTCGCGATAGATCTGTCCTGCGCCACCGGTGGCGAGAATCGTCTGCTTGGCCCAAATCAGCGTCTTGCCGTGTTGGCGGTTCCAGACCAGCGCACCGACGCAACTCGCGTTGTCGGTCACGAGGTCGATGAGGAACGTATTCTGCCAGATGCTGATGTTCGGGGTTTGAAGGACCCGCTCGGTCACCGCCCGCATCACCTCCTTGCCCGTTGCATCGCCAAGGGCGTGTACGATGCGGTTGTGACGGTGCCCCCCTTCGCGAGTGAGGGCCAGCCGGCTGCCGATTTGGTCGAATTTGGTCCCCCACTCCACCAATTCAACAATTCGTCGTGGGGCCTCCTCAACGACGCTCCGGACCACCTCTGGATCACAGAGGGCTCCCCCCGCGATCAAGGTGTCGGCAGCGTGGTCCTCAAACCGATCCTCGGGCCCGAGCACGGCGGCAATCCCGCCCTGGGCGTGCGCGCTATTAGAGGCTTGCAGGCCATCCTTGGTCACAACCAGTACCGAAAGACTGTGCGCCGCCTCCAGCGCAGCCCTCATACCAGCCAAGCCGCCGCCGACGACGAGAATATCGGTAAAGAAATGGGGAACCTTCTTGGGATGGAATGACGCCAAATAGCGCGCAGTGGAAATCGACATTGGCGGACCTTCATGGCAAATACGGCCACGCGCCGTGCACAGATCGGCGGTGGGGTGTACGATAAGAAACGAACTGGCTGCTGAACCGCTCCTACCACTGCGAAAGAGGCATCCGTGCCGACCGTCACCTGGTTCAGGGTGCAAGAGTCATGCCCAAACAAGGCCGGAGCAGGTTTCGGATCGCAAGTCGTGTTCGCACAGCCACTTGCGCGTATGCAATCGGTGAGGACGAGAAATCGCCCGAGTCGCACAATGCGATTCATATCCCAGGCACGTAATCGCAGAATGCAATCCTGCGCGTGCTTTGCGACGCCCTCGCCGGTTTGGCACCCCATTTGCGACTTCGGATCCAACACGATGTGCAGCGAATTTGGAGCGTTGAGCCCGATATGGCACGTACCAAGCCTTTTGAGGAATACGCGGACAGATACGATGGCTGGTTCGCGGGCAACCGGTCTGTCTATCAAGCGGAACTTCAAGCCGTCAGGAGCCTGTTGCCACCACATGAATCGGCGGTTGAAATCGGTGTTGGCACCGGGCGATTCGCCGCCCCGTTGGGTGTCCGGATAGGTGTCGAACCGTCCACAGCAATGGCCGTGATCGCCCGACAAAGGGGGATCCAAGTGGTCCGCGCCGTCGCGGAGAAGCTTCCATTCAGAGACGAGGCATTCGACGTCGCGCTCCTGATCACCACCTTATGCTTCCTGGACGACGTCGAGCTTTGTTTCCAGGAATCGCACCGAGTGCTTCAACCCGGTGGATGTTTCCTCGTGGGATTCATTGATGCACAGAGCCGGTGTGGCCAGGCGTATCAGCGACATAGAACCGAGAGCCGATTCTACGGGGAAGCCCAGTTCTATCCCGCTGGTGAAGTTGTCTCCCGATTGGCATCCGCGGGTTTTGGAGACTTCGCCTCCGTTCAAACCATCTGCGATCCTTCGCTGGGATCGGCAAGCCCCCAACCGATCCACCCAGGTTACGGTGAAGGTTGTTTCGTCGTGATCCGAGGGATGAAGCCAACCCGGCCGTTGTGGTGATGGACGGCGCAACGGAGATGGCATCTTCAACGGCCAGGACGAATCCGCGCGGCGTTCAAGCGGTGGCGACGACTCGCCTGCCGCCCTCTTGCGAAGCATGTGCAAAATGCATGCGTCGCATTTTGCAATTGCGGGAGCCGGATTGAGTTGCATAATGCACGTCTGCCGCTCTCGGAAGCAACTTTTCATTTTCGGGCCATTTTGCACAACGCTAATCTGGATAAACATTTGCGCTGCAAACGGTCGGCCTTCGGCTTGGGTATGGTTTTTGCTTGCTTCCCCTCAGGCCGTTTGCCGTAATCCGCACCGCGAACTCTGGCTGCGGACGTTCCCCACGCGATTCCCATGTCCATAACGCTTCAGAAACAGACGCGAGATGTGATTCTCGACTCGATTGTCGATGGCGTGTTCACGGTCGACGAGGAGTGGCAGATAACGTCTTTCAACCGGGCGGCCGAGGAGATTACGGGCGTTGCCAGCGCGGACGCCATCGGCCAACGGTGCTGCGATGTCTTTCATGCCAGCATTTGCGAAAACCAGTGCGCGCTGAAGGAATCGCTGCAGACCGGTGATCCCGTCGTCTGCAAGCCAATTTACATCGTCAGAGCGGATGGTCGCCGGATTTCCGTGAGCATCTCCGCAACCGCCCTGAAAGACCACGAAGGCAACGTGATTGGCGGCGTAGAGACTTTTCGCGACCTGAGCGTGATTGAGGAGCTGCGCAAGGAGCTTCTCGACAAGTATACGGTTGCCGATATCGTCGCTCGAAGCGGGGCGATGCGACAGGTGCTCGATGCCCTGCCGCAACTCGCCGAAAGCGACAGCACGGTCCTCATCGAAGGCGCAAGCGGCACGGGAAAGGAGTTGGTGGCCAGAGCGATCCACACCCTGTCTCCCCGCAGCATGAAACGGTTCGTCGCGGTCAACTGCGGAGCTCTTCCGGATACGCTGCTGGAATCCGAACTCTTCGGTTACACGGCGGGAGCGTTTACCGATGCGCGACGCGACAAACCGGGGCGTTTTGCCGTTGCAGACGGCGGAACCATGTTCCTCGACGAGATCGGCGAGATCACGCCGGCGATGCAGGTCAAATTGCTCCGCGTATTGCAGGAAAAAGCGTTCGAGCCCCTCGGGGCCGTCGATCCGGTCAGGACGAATGTGCGGATCGTTGCCGCCACCGCCAGAAATCTCCAGTCCCTCGTTGCCGAAGGGGTTTTTCGTGCGGATTTGTTCTACCGCGTCAACGTGATTCGGATTCAACTGCCTCCCCTCCGCGACCGCCGAGAAGACATTCCATTGTTGGTCGAACACTTCGTCTCCAGGTTCAACCGCTTGCAACAGAAGAACGTCTCCGGCGTGTCGGAGGAAGTCATGGCCATCTTGCTCGAACATGAATTTCCAGGGAATATTCGCGAATTACAGAATATCGTCGAACATGCCTTCGTCCTCTGCCGCGACGGATTGATTGAACTACGCCATTTGCCGGCAACGCTGCGTGCGCGCTTGCGGCCGCAGTGCACTTCACATAGCGGCGCGCTCAGCCTGAAGTCGTTGGAAAAGCTGCACATCACGGAAGCCATCCGACGGCATGGTGGAAACCGCAAAGCTGCTGCCAGGGCGTTGGGAATCCATGTCAGCACGATGTTTCGCAAGATCAAATCACTGGGCATTGAGCTGCCCGACACGGATGGCCGTAGCAGGTTGAAGAACGCCGGATCACCGGGATGACTGCGCCACCTGGCGCAGTTCGCATTCTGCGACGGTTCGCTTGGGCCTCCCGTCGCATCCTGCGAGCCAACGAGCGTTTCCCCGCGAAGGCGCTTCTGAGCATAACGTTTTATTCTAACGGGGCTTCCGTGGCGGGGAGCGCGGTTTGCCATG
>JAAYCB010000204.1 GCA_012744395.1 Pirellulaceae bacterium | reverse complement strand
TCGCGCGCTTCATCCATCCGCTCCAGACTGATCTCCAGATTGCCGTGCAGCAGCGCATTGAGCAAGGCCTCGCGAAGAGCGACCCCGATCCGCAACTGGCCGCTCGAATCGCAGAGCCGTGCACGAGCCACCGTCTGCTGCACCAGGTCCACCAACGGATCGATCAGAGAAGCGTCGTTGCCCAGCTCGACGAAGAACGTGAACTCGCTGCGATTCAGACGGCTCAACAGGGCCTCGTAACTGCGGCTGGCCCGGGCCCGGGCGAGTATCTCCCGGACCGTGTCCTTGAGCTTGTCCGCCAACTGCGATTTGGGGACATAGCTTGCTGCCCCCTGCTGCAAGGCCTCGACGGCAAATGCCTCGCTGCCGTAGGCCGTCATCAGAATCACCGGAACCTCCGGATGATGCACGCGCATCGCGCGGACCAATTCCAGACCATCCATCCGCGGCATGTGCAAGTCGGTGACGATCAGGTCCGGCAACGCCTGCTTGGCGTGCTCCAGTGCCTCGGCGCCGTCGGCCGCGTATTCAATCTTCCAGTCCGATGCCTTGCTCAACAGACCACCAACCAGACGCCGGTCGATCGCCGAATCGTCGACTACGAGTACCGTGGTCATTGGCAAGGGACCTCAACTGGGGGGAGCGCCCCCGTCTGCGACCTTTTTCCATGCTCGGAACCGCGCCGGCCCGCTCCCCTTACGAGCCTGCCGTTGCGATTCCCTCGCACCATCCTCACGACCGGGCTCGATCAGGACGCGACACGGCGCCAGGCCGGCCAGATGCCCCTTTCCCCCCCTGCCCTTCGGCTGCATCAACCGCCCTTTTCGAGCGGCCGAATCGGCACCCCTTATGATAACGCCTTTTGCCGCCAACTCAAGCTGGCCGCCAGAATCACGCAAGCCCGCCGCAGCCGCCTCGCAGTCGCCGCGCTCGTCCGCCGACCCAACGGCAAGAAACGCCGCGGAACAGAATCCGTCACGCCCCCGCCGCCGCGGGCGGTGGCGGCTACTCGGGCGCGATCGTCACCAGCTCGCGCTCGATCGACTCGACGTGCTCCGCCGCAATCGAATCGAATTCCTCGGCAAAGCCGATCAGCAGGGCCAGATCGCAGAGCCGATTGATCCGCCGCGGCACCCCATGCGAGAGGTCGTGCACCGCCTCCAAGGCCTCTTCCGTGAAGAAGTCGCGAGATGCCCCCGCAACCCTCAGGCGGTGCCCAACATAGGAGGCCGTCTCCGTAGGCGAAAAGGGGCGCAGAAGACACTTCACGTCGATCCGCTCTTCCAGCTGGGGCGTCTGATCGAGCGTGGTCAACACCCCCGGCTGCCCGACCAGCAGCAGCGTCGATGCGGGGCGGCCCGCGACCTCGAAGTTCATCAGCAGCCGCAACGCGTCGAGCGACTCCGCCTCGGTGATCAATTGGGCTTCATCGATCACGACCAGCGTGTGGCGGCCCTCCTCGGCGCTCCGAGCCAGAAGGGTCTGGATTCGCCGCACCGACTCGTTCACGCCGGGCGTCCCCGGAACCGCCTCGGTCCGCCCGCTCAGCTCGTCGGCCAGGTACGCAAGCAACTCGGACGCCTGCATCTGCGGAAACACGATCTGGGCGACCCGGAACGCCTTCTCCGGGAGCATCGATCGGAGCAGAAGCGCCAGCAGCGACTTGCCCAGCCCTGAAGCGCCCGCAAGCATCGCTCCGCCGCGCCGGCTCTCCACCGCGTACCGCAGTTTCAGCAGAGCCCCTTGGTGGAACTCGCCCGGATAAAAGTACTTCGGATCGCATCCGGTTTCGAAAGGCTTCTCGTCAAGTTGCCAATAGGACTCGTACATTTCAACCTTCCGTGAAGTTTTCAATTACGCCCGCCTCGGCCACTCCAAGCCGTCGGATATGCTGGCGGAGCATTGCCAGCCGGGGTGCGGACGTCGCCCGCACGTCTTGGACGGTCAGGACCAGGTCCATCCGCTTGGCCAGTTCGCCCGCCAGAACGCCGTTCCGCCCGCCGGCCGTGAGCGAACTGCCCAGGTCCGCCAGCACCAGGCCGTAGTGCTCCCGAAGGCGTGCCAGAACACAATCGATCGCCTCGTTCTGCGGCAAGTCCACGGCCTCCTGCGCGTGACTTGCGCAGTAGGGCAACAGGGCGAGGCTTTCGTGGTCCGATTCGGCGACCGCCTCCGCCAACGCAATCTGCCCCAGGGCCACATCCCGCCAGCCGAAGTCGACTTTCAAGCCGAGCCTCTCGGGCAAGCCGGGATTGACCACGTCGGCGTCGAGCAAGAGCGTCTTGCAGCCGACTTCGACGAGCCTCCTGGCCAGCGCCAGCAACACCGTCGTGCAACCTTCGCTCAGGGAAAAACCGGCCAGGCCGACCAGCCTGCTGCCGGATTGGGCGGCGGTTTGAATCGCATCGGCGACCCGCTTGATCTGCTCGCCGGCCACACGGCACAACCGCTCGCTCGCCTCCGGCCAGGCCACCGCGTCGATCCGCAGACTCGGTTGAAATGCCTCCGCAACCGGCGGATATCCGGCCCCCGGCCCTTGGCCGCGGTCCCCCGCTTCCGAAGCGGGCCCGCCCGCCAAACCGGTCTGCCGGGCGCCGTCCGGCTGCTCGGCTTCCAGACGGTCGCCGGCATCCGCGTCGTCCGCCGGGCACGCTCGGCCGTCCGGCGGCGCGGAAACCGCACTGGCTTTAGTGATCGGGCCGTGCGCCTCGTCCCCCCCGGCGACCGGGGACGGCCAATTCGGATCAAACGGCGGCGAGCCGGCAGCGGCGATCGCCGCAACCATCTCCGAGGCAATCTCCGCGCCGCCGGGCTGTCGCCCGTCGATCGGCAACGAAGCCGACTGGCGGATCGCTTCCTCGCCACGCCGCGACTCCTTCCGGGCGGCCGGAGTTCCCTCCCGTTCCCGCCGGCTCTCGCCAGACGGGTCCGGATCGGCCGAGGGGAAGGGTCGCGATCGGCCTGGTCGCCGCCGCAGGTAGGCCTTAATAAAAGCTTGGTCGAGCGCGGTCATCGTAAGCGGCTCTGCTGTTGGGTTCCTGGATCACGCCGCTCAGTCTTGCGGCACTCGCCTGCGGCGCCGCCGCGCCGCTGTAATTCGGCTGGCCCGTCACCGGGGAAGCCAGCTGCGCGGAAGGATACGTGGTCGTCGACGGGTAGGTCGTCGACGGGTAGGCCGCTGCCGGATTGGCCGCCGCGGCGGAGCGGAAATCGGCCGGTGCCGTGGCGGCCGGATAGGCCCCGCCAGCCTGCACCCCCTGCTGCAACGGCTGCCCAGGATATGCCGCCGGCGCGCCCCAATCGGTTGTCGCACCGGACGCCGCTGCCTGCGCTGGAGCCGCCGGCCCGGGCGAGAGCGTGCCCACCGCATAGGCCTCGCGCCGCGCGACGGTCGCCTCGGCCGCCGCTGAAAATGAGCCAACCGGCGCCTGCCTGGCGAACGCTCCGGTGGCCGGCTGCTCGCCCGCAAGCGGCTTGGCCGCGGCGGGGTATTGTCCGGGGGATGCCGTCGATGGGTAGGAGGCCGCTGGCTGGGAGGTGTAGGAATTCGCCCGGGTGCTCTCGTAGTGCATCGGGGGTGTCGTCGTGGTTGCCGAGAGCGGCTGACCTTGGCTTGCGCGAGTCGCCGGCACCGGATAGGCTCCGTAGCCGGGCGAGACCGTATCCGCTTGCGGAACACCGAGCGCTCCGTCCGCCCCCGGCTGGGACCAGGCAGGAACTTGGGTTGCCGGACCGCTGGTGCCGTACGCGGAGGTCCCGTCGTAGCGGGCCGTGCTCGCCGCGGCCTCGCGCGGTGCGATCGGCTCGGCCGCACGCGCGGCCGCACCCGGATAGTCGCGGTTGTTCGGCGCCGGGGCCTCACCCTGCGTTCGCCCGCTGCCCCAATTCGGCGAAGAGGTATTGTCCGAAAACGGCGGATTCATGACAGGCGCCGCCTGCGCCGCCTCGGAGTGCGGGTTCGGCTGGCCGTCCCGGTTGAATCCGCCCGCCGCGTTGCCCGCGTAAGGCGCGGCTGCCGGGGCGCCGATCCAGTCGGCGGTCGGTGGCGTCGCATTCCACGATCCCGGGACGCCGGGCTCGGCGCTGACCGTCGCCGGAACGGCCGGACCTTGCGGCCAGGTGCCGGCCTGCTCCCATTGCGAATCGGCGGTGGCGGACCATGACGGCGCCGGGGGAGCGTCCGGAGCCGGCATCTCCGGCTGCCAGACATTCGGTTCCTCAAGGGCCGTTTCGCTTGTGCTGTTGCCCTTGAGAAAGAAGGGGATCAGCGCGACGGCCAGCAATACCAGGCCGCCGAAAGCCCAAACCGACGTCGGTATCCCCGATGGCCGAGGACTCCGCCGCTTTGCCCCCTGGCCGTGACTCCGCCGCCTCGAATCGGGCTCGGAATCCCCACGGCCTTCGCCCTCCAGATCCGGCATCCGTGCCAGAACCTCCGGCGATCGGTCGTAAAACGACTCAGCCGACGCGTCACCCCGACCTCGCGACGGTTCCTGAACCGGCTCGGTGGACCATGGGTCCCCTTGCGATCCTTCATAGGGCTGATAATTGTTCATCGCAACTTCCTTTTTGCGGTTTTCTTCCACCTCGCCACCGCAGACGAGCCGGCGCGCGGCGGCGTTGTCGATAGCGTTTATCGGCCTCGACTTTTTCGTTCTTGAGGATTACTCAAACCTTGCCGGTTAAAGCAACAGCAAAAAACAAAAGGAAAATTCATCTTAATTAAGCTGGGAACTTTGGGATGAGAATCTTCGCTGGAGACCCACTCCAACGGGGGGAGCCAGCGGCAGACGCGCCTGATTGCTCATTACTCGTTCCCAAGCTCCAGCTCGGGAACGCTGCGCGCACGCCAGACTCCTCGTAAGCGCGCAATACAACCGTCCTTGACGGCTGGGTTACCTTGGAGGGGTGTGGTTACTTTTCCCTCTCCAAGGGCAGCGTTTTCTGCCCGTGCACGTGGTCGGGTTGACTTGGGCAGAGATCGAGATTCCCGGCGGGATCAAGATTCGCGTCTCACCGCGGCGAACACGGAGGCGTTGCGGACGGCGATCCTTTCGGCGGGCGATGCGTGTCAGGCGGTGAACCCATGCTGAGTCTGCCCGCCAAGGAAACGCTCGAAGAGACGATCAAGGAACTGATGAACCGGTTGTATGGACGCCGAGCCGTTCCACGCTCAGCCAGATCATCGCCAACAGCGTCGAGTTGATGCGTCCCCTGGCGCTGCTCGAAACACAGCGGATCCTGGCTTCGGGAGTGGTCAACAACGACGCGGAACGCGACCTCAGGCGAATCGCTGTCGGAAGAAAGAACTGGTTGTTCGTGGGAAGCCGGAACGGCGGCGAGCGTACAGCCGTGATCCTCACGGTGGTCGCCAGCGCTCACCGGCACGACCTCGACGTCTGGGCCTACCTCCGCGACGTTCTCCAGCGTCTGGCCGAAGGCGAGGACAATCTGGAAGTCCTGCTGCCGGACGTCTGGAAGGCAAGTCATCCGGAGCACGTCCGCACGT
>JAAYCB010000203.1 GCA_012744395.1 Pirellulaceae bacterium | reverse complement strand
GGGCGCCCGCAAAACCCAGAAAAACCATCACGGGGATCTGGTGGGCGAGCCCCAGCAGGCCGACGCCCAGCCCGAGCGTGATGATCCCGATGTTCTCCACGCTATGGTAGGCGAGCAGCTTCTTCAGGTCGTGCTGGGCGAGGGCGAACAGCACGCCCAGAATGCCCGAGGCGGCCCCCAGGGCCAACAGCATCCAGCCGCACCAGCCGGGCAGTTCCGGAAGAAACGTGATCGTCCGCACGAGGCCGTAGATGCCCGTCTTGATCATCACGCCGCTCATCACGGCGGAGACGTGCGACGGCGCGGCGGGATGGGCCTCCGGGAGCCAGACGTGCAGCGGAATCAGGCCGGCCTTGGCGCCGAAACCGGCGACGGCCAGTACGAACAGCGTGCCGGCCAGACCGGGCTGGCAGACAAACCGCTCGAAGTCCAGCGTCCCCGAGGTTCGGCCCAGCAGTAGAAACAGCACCAGCAGCGCGGCGGTCCCCAGATGCATCGCTACAAGGTAGACCCAGCCCGCGTGGCGGGCCGAATCGCGTTGGTGGTCGGTCAAGACGAGAAAGAACGACGCCAGCGACATGCCCTCCCAGGCGCCGAGGAACAGCAGGCCGTTTCTTGCCGCGACGACGAGCAGCATCGCCGCGGCGAGCAGGTTGAAAAAGAACCACGAGAGCCCGATCTTCGAGGGCTGGTAGGCGCCGTGCATGTACGGCCGGCCATAGACCGCCGCCGCGGCGACGACAAGGGTGATCGGCACGATGAAGACCGCCGCGAGCGGGTCGATCCCGAGCGAAAAGCTGCCGAGCGGAATCGGCCAGGGGGCGTCCAGGTCGGCGGCCCGGCCCGAACAGAGCACGCCCGCCGCGCCGGCCAGCGCCAGAAGACTCCCGCAGACCGCCCCCCAAGCGCCGAGCAACGAACTCAGCCGGGGCGCCCTCTGCGCCGTGAGCGCCAGCAGTGCCCCGGCGAGCAACAACGCCAGACCCGCGATGAACGGCCACATGGCAAACACTCTCTAAGCGGCGGAAGGATATGTGGGAATGCCGCCGTCTACCGCTTCGCAGGCATCCAGAACCTCTTCCGGAGCTCCGTGACGTGAAATCACCGCCGCGAACCCGGGTTGCCGCAGGGCATGGGAGAGACGCGCAATCGTCTGCAAATGCGCTCGGACCGTGGGGCTGAGCATCGTAAACAACGCGTGCACCGGGCGCCCGTCGATCGCACCGAAGGCAACCGGCCGCTTGAGAAAGCAGAGGGTGACCATCGGGCGCGCCACGTGCATCACCACCGGGCTGCGGACGTGCGGCAGGGCCACTCCATGGCCCACTCCGGTCGAACCGAGGGATTCCCGGGCGAGGAACAACTGGAGGACGAAATTCCGATCGACTTCCTCCGGCAAGGGCATCAACCCCACGGCACGGCGGAGGACGTCCGCCTTGTCGCCGCCTTCAACCTGGTGGTATATGCCGCCAGCGCGAATCGCCGCGGCAAGCCCGCCGGGGATCGGCTCGT
>JAAYCB010000202.1 GCA_012744395.1 Pirellulaceae bacterium | reverse complement strand
TTCTCCTCGGCCAGGTAGAGCGCGAACACGGCCTCCTGCCAGTCGGTCTCCAGGCGGCCCAGGTCGCGTTCGGGCACGTCCAGGAACTCGCCCTCGGCGGTGAACGCCCCGCAGGTGACCAGGGTGTGAAAATGCGGGTGCCCGTGCAAGAGTTCGCCGCGGGTCTGCATCGCGGCGATCATGCCCGGCACGACGTCGTCGCGCCCGAGCAGGCGGCGGACTTCGGCCAGGATGCACCTCCAGGCGGCCGCGCAGAGCTTGCCCAGCAGCATTCCCCTTCGGCGAAGGTTACAGACGGTCGGCCAGGAGTTCCGGCAGACGGGACGACCTACGCCTCGGAGCAGAACGCCGCATCGGTCGGGCAGCACCCCGAGCGTCCGCCCGGAGATCGTGGGCTGCCGAGGCGAAAAGCCACGTCGCAATGATGGCAGGTGTGATGATGCGGAAATCGTCCTCGACGTCCGGCGTGATATGATGCCGCCTTCCATGATCGGTGTTTCGCTGGCAGACCGGCAGCCGGCGGATTCTGGAATCCGTCGAATTTATTCCGCGAGTGTACACCATTCCCAAAGGCAATTCGAGACAAGCCGTTTCCGGCTTTTTCCGGCGCTCTCTTCAAGGCCCCGGATCGGCCCACTATAATACGCCGCCAAGTCGGCGCCTCGCCGCGGAATAGGCCGATCGGAAACCGCTTTTTTCCAGGACCAGCCCATGGAGTCCGTCGAAAAATTCCTGGCCGCAATGAGCAACTGGGTGTGGGGGCCGCCCATGCTCCTGTTGCTGATGGGGACGCATTTGTTCCTCACGGTCCGGCTCCGCTTCATTCAGCGCTACATCCCCAAGGCCATCAAGCTCTCGCTGCAGCGAACCAGGGAAGGCGAAGGCGACATCAGTCATTTCGGCGCCCTGATGACCGCCCTGGCTGCCACGATCGGCACGGGCAACATCGTCGGCGTGGCCACCGCGGTGGCCGCCGGCGGGCCCGGGGCCGTGTTGTGGATGTGGCTGACCGGAGTGTTCGGCATTGCCACCAAGTATGGCGAGGCGGTCCTGGCGGTGAAGTATCGCACCGTCAACAGCAGGGGTGAAATGGCCGGCGGACCGATGTATGTGCTGGAGCGCGGGCTGAACTGGAGGTGGCTCGGCATCGTCTTCGCCCTGTTTACGGCGATTGCCGCCTTCGGCATCGGCAACATGGTCCAGGCCAACTCCATTTCCGTTCTGCTCAGGCAGACCTTGAATGTTCCCCAGTGGGTTTCGGGGGTCGTCCTGATGGTCCTGACGGGCCTGGTGATCCTCGGGGGCATCCGCAGCATCGCCCGTGTTTGCGGGATCCTGGTTCCCTTCATGGCCCTGGCCTATGTGAGCGGTTGCCTGGTGCTCCTGGCCCTCGGTTGGTCGACCGTACCCGCGTCGATCGCCCTGATCGTCAAGAGCGCTTTCACCAGCCAGGCCGCGGCTGGAGGTTTCCTGGGCGCCGGCGTCATGACCGCCATGCGCTACGGCATCGCGAGGGGCCTCTTCTCCAACGAGTCGGGTCTGGGCAGCGCACCGATCGTGGCCGCCGCGGCCCGGACGACCAACCCGGTCCGCCAGGGCCTGGTCTCGTCGAGCGGCACCTTCTGGGATACCGTGGTTGTTTGTTTCATCACCGGCCTCGTGCTGGTGAACTCGGGCGTCTGGACCGACCAGGCGACGGAAGGGGCGCTCCTGACCAAAGCAGCCTTCGACAGCCTGCCGGTGATCGGTCCGGCAATCCTCGTCGTCGGCCTCTTGACGTTCGTCTTTTCCACGATTCTGGGATGGTCCTACTACGGCGAAAAGGCGGTCGAGTACCTGTTCGGCAGGGCCGTGATTCAGCCTTACCGTTACCTTTGGACGGTTTCGGTCATGGTGGGGTCGGTTCTCACGCTGCCGCTGGTGTGGTCGCTGGCCGACGTCGCCAACGCGCTGATGGCCATTCCTAACCTCATCTCGCTCTTGGCCTTGAGCGGAGTGATCGCGGCAGAAACGCGGCAGTACCTCTGGGATGCCTCGACCACAGGAGAGAACCATGTCTGATCGTTCACACTCGCCCGGGCGCCCATGGCGAGTCGCTGTCCTGCGCGGCGGCCCGTCGGCCGAGCGGGAGGTCAGCCTTGCCGGTGGGCGCGCCGTTGCTGCCGCCGTCCGCTCGCTTGGGCACCTGGTCACCGAGGGCGACATCGGGCCCGACGACCTTTCGGCCCTCGACGTGCCGGCCGACATCATCTTTCCCGTGCTCCACGGCCGGTTTGGAGAGGACGGCCACTTGCAGAAGATCCTCGAAGAGCGGGGGCTGGCCTTCGTAGGCAGCGGCTCCGAGGCCTCGCGCATCTCGATCGACAAGGACGCCTCCAAGCGGAAATGGCGGGCGGCGGGACTGCCGACGGCTCCCTGGGTGATCGCCGGTTCCGACTCGGACCCGGCCCTCGGCCATCTCGATCCGCCCCTGGTGGTCAAGCCGCTGGCCGAGGGCAGCAGCATCGGAGTTACGCTTTGCGACACCGCGGCGGAGCTGAAGGCCGCGGTGCGCCAGGCCGTCTCCAGCTTTGGCCGCGCGATGGTCGAGAAGCGACTCGATGGCCCCGAGCTGACGGTGGGCATCCTGGGCCACGACCCGCTGCCGGTCATCCAGGTCCGCCCGGCGGCCGGTTGGTACGACTATTCCGCCAAGTATGAGCGGAACGACACCGACTATCTCGTCGATCCGGCCATCGATGGCACGACCTGCCAGGCCGTCCAGCAATTGGCCGTCAAGGCCTTCGAAGTGCTCGGCTGCCGCCACTTGTCGCGGGTCGACTTTATCGTCGATCGGCAAACCGGCCCGCAACTGCTCGAGATCAACACCCTCCCCGGCTTCACCGACCACAGCCTGCTCCCCAAGGCGGCCGCCCACACCGGAATTCCCTTTCCCCGGCTCGTGGAGATGCTGCTGGAAATGGCCTGGGCGAGTTCCGGCGGCTGAAAAACGCCGGGGCCGGCCGTTGCACCGTCACGGCCTTGATCGCAAGGTTACCCAGGGTGCGCTGCGCGACCCTGGGCTTTGTTGTATCGACCGCTTCGCGGTGAAGAAAAGTTGACGGCGGATGGGGAAGGAACCTGTGGTGGGGACAATTCACCCGGCCCGCGCTTGCTAGCCATGACGGCAATTGGCAATCATGCGATCAAGGCCCACCGTCATTGTTTGACCGGCTTCTTGCCTGCCGGGCGGCGGTTCTTCACGTAGTCGGGCCACTCGATTCGCGGGCTGTCGTAATTTCGGCCTTGTAGACGACTTGCCCGGTCTCGGTCACCCTGGCCAGCCGCGAGAGGCTGAAGGGGCAGCGGGTCATGTAGCCAACCAGACGCTCGATGCCAGCCCGCTCGCCCGCCGGCAGGTACACCCGGACTGGTCGACACTGGAGCCGCCGTGCGGCCAACTCCGCAGGTTCTCGACCACCTCGGGGCGTGACCTTCTCCTCGGCCAGGTAGAGCGCGAACACGGCCTCCTGCCAGTCGGTCTCCAGGCGGCCCAGGTCGCGTTCGGGCACGTCCAGGAACTCGCCCTCGGCGGTGAACGCCCCGCAGGTGACCAGGGTGT
>JAAYCB010000201.1 GCA_012744395.1 Pirellulaceae bacterium | reverse complement strand
GCTTGGGCGAGCCCCATTCGGGAAGCCGCTGGTGGGCGATGATGATGTGCTCCAGCCGCAACAGCGTATCCGGCTCCAGGTTGACTTCGGCGGCGGCCTGGCGGACCATGTCGCGGCCCTGCAACAGGTGGCCAATCAATTGCCCGGCCGGCGTGTATTGGGCGCCAGTCGGACCGGATGCCAGCTCCTCCAGCTTGCCGATGTCGTGCAGGATCGCGCCGGCGACGACCAGCCCCCTGTCGAGCGGCGGCCGCATTTCCGGATAAAGGCGGGCGTACCGATCGGCGAGGAAGGCGGAGTTGCGGGCGACGCCGAGCGTGTGTTCGAGCAGCCCTCCCGCAAACGCGTGGTGGTGCCGCCGGGCCGCATAGGAGGACAGCCACGAGGAGCGGTTCCGCTCCAGCAGGAGCAGCACCAGTTGTTGCAGGCCGCCCTGCGGGATCCCGGCCGTTGCCAACGCCAGCAGTTCATCGAACATCTCCTCGCTGTTGAACCGCGACGCGGGGCGGCACAGGGTCGGGTCGAACCCGTCGGCGGCGTCGGCATCCACCGCTTCGCGGATCTTGCGGATTTCCAGTTGGGGGCCGAAGGGGGTCTCGCGATAGACGGCTCGGAGCTTGTAGAAGCGGCCTGGGCTCCATTGATCCCGGCAATCGGCGGCCAGCGGCGAATTGGCCCAGATCGGGAATGCCACCTCGCGCCGAGCGTCGCGAAAAGCGACCCGGAAGTAGGGCTTCCCGTCGCGCGTTGTCAACGATTCCTTGAGCGTCATGAGCACAAACAGATCGCCCTCCGCGCCGGGCGTCATTTCGCTCAATCGCACCACGGGAATTGCGGATGGGCACATCACGGCAGGGGGACCTCCGGGCCGGGTCGGGAGCGGGGCGGCAGTTCGGCTTCGATTGTAGCCGCTTGCGGCCTGAAGGGCCAAATGGCTGCGAATCGGTTGAAGTCCGCCCGGCTTTTCAACCGAAACGTACTGGAAGCTCCCCCTCGGGCGGTAAATCATCAGAAGGCCGGGCAGCACGCAAGGAACTCCGTCCTCCCTGCCCGGGTATCCGAGAATCATGGCAAATGCGCGGCGAAAACGCGTCGTTCCCAAGCCGCTCAAGCCCCCAAGCGTCAAGGGGGTCTGGCTCGACGCCTTCGTCGATTACGCCTCGGGCGAATGCCACCTGGCCGAGAACACGGTGGCGGCCTACCGCCGCGATTTGAAGCGGTTCCTGGAATGGTGCGCTGGCCGGCCCCTGGCCGAGTTGACGATCCAGGACCTCGGCGACTACGCAACCTGGCTTCACGGGCATGGATTCCAGCCGGCCACGCTCGCCCGGCATCTCGTCTCGCTGAAAGTCTTCTTTCGCTATCTGCAACTGGAAGGTGTCCTGGCGCGCAACCTGGCCGAGTTGCTCGGCAGTCAGAAGCTGTGGCAAAGGGTGCCCCAGGTGCTCAGCCCCGAACAGGTCGATGTCCTGCTGGAAAGCCCCACGCCCGACGACCCTCTCTGGCGGCGGGATCGGGCGCTGCTGGAGTTGCTGTATGCCACCGGTTGCCGGGCGTCGGAACTCTCCAATCTGAAGATGCAGGATGTGCATCTCGACGAGGGATATTGCCTCTGCCGGGGCAAGGGCGACAAGCAGCGGATCGTCCCCCTGGGCGCTCGCGCCAAGGACTGCTTCCGCGAGTGGCTCGACCAGGAACGGGAACTCCTGGCAGCCAGGGCCGCCGAAAAGCCGCCCTGGGCGCTGCTGTCGTATCGCGGGCGGCGCCTGCGGCGGGAGCGGATCTGGGAACTCCTGAAACGGTATGTCCGCCGGATCGGCGTTTCGTCCGACGTCAGCCCCCATACCCTCCGCCACAGTTTCGCCACCCACCTGCTGGCCGGCGGCGCCGACTTGCGGCAGGTCCAGGAGATGCTCGGCCATGCCAGCATCGCCACGACGCAGATCTACACCCACGTCGACGCCTCGCGGCTGAAGGCGATTCACAAGAAATTCCACCCCCGCGCTTAGGTGGCAGGGAATCCACTCCGTCCCTGGCCGTTGGCACCGACACGGAATGCATTGTGGTTCTACGAGAAGGGCGGCCGGGCCGGGTCAGTCCGGTCTTCGCGGTGGCGTGAACTTGATCTTTTCGACCAGCTTGACGACGCGCCCACCCTCGATATAGCCCGAGACGGCCGTGATCGCCTGGATCACGTACTCGTAGCGGAGATTGTAGTCGCAGTCGAATTCAACTTCCGTGCTCTCCAGGGCGCCGGGCCCGGGGGCGTCGCCCACCACGCCGCGGATTCGCTTTCGCAAGTCCGCGAGATTCGGGACCGATACATCGGCGAAGCGGATGCTCGCAATCCGGCCGGTCGGCGTTGCCGTGATGCGGACCTTGATCGGCGGGATCGCGCTCGGGTCGGGCAGGCCTCGCGCGGCGGCTTGGGCGGGCATCTTGACGTTGAAATCGCCTTCCGGAGCGACGATCTTGAACGTCAACAAGAAGAACACCAGCAGCAGGAAGACGACGTCGATCATCGACGTCATCTGTAGTCCGCTGGTCTCCTCCGACTGGGCGGCGTTGCGGATTCTCATCGGTCAGGTATCCGTCAGGCGCGTGGTGACGAGTTCTTGCTGTTTCGCGCGGAGGGCGAATCTTTCGAAGCCGACTTGCTGGCAGATTTGGATCACCTGCTGGACGACTCCGTGTTCAGAGCTCCCGTCCGCTCGAATGATGATCGTCGCCTCGCGGGCCTTGCCTTCGCCCTTGCGAACGAGGACCTGGTGCTCGAGTGTCAACAGGCGCGTCAGCCCCGCGATGGGGACCTCTTGGGCTCCAAGGATGGCAATCTCCTCAGAAATCACGTTGATCGTGATCGGAGACTCCAGGGGGGCGTCGGGCGGTTTGGCCAACTCGCTCGAAGGGAGGTGGATCCGCTGGTTCTGAT
>JAAYCB010000200.1 GCA_012744395.1 Pirellulaceae bacterium | reverse complement strand
GCGCGGAATTCGCCGCTCTGGCGGAGGAGGCAATCGACGAGGGTCGTCTTGCCGTGGTCGACGTGGGCGATGATGGCGACGTTTCGGATGTCATTGCGGCGCATAGGCGGAGGGTCACCATTTCAGTCCGAACTTGTCGCCGTCCGACGAGCGGCTGACCCCGCCCTTGAGCGGTTTCTTGGCCGATCGCTGGACCTTCGATTTCTGGGCCGGCTCACCCGGCTCGTTGTCACCCTTGCCCTTCGTTTCGGTCTCGGGCGCTGGGGTCAGGTCCTTGATCGACAGGCTGATCCGCCGCGCGGCCCGGTCGATCGACTGGACCCGGACTTCGACCGGTTCGCCTTCCTGGACGACATCGCTGACGCGCCAGATCTTTTTGTGGGAAAGCTCGGAGATATGGACCAGCCCCTCGACCCCCGGCTCGAGTTCCACAAACGCCCCGAACTCCATCAGCTTGGTGACTTTTCCGGGAACCTGGGCCCCCTGGGGATACTTCTGTTCGACCTCTTCCCACGGGTCGGGCAGCATCTCGCGGTAGGCGAGGCTGATCCGCCCGGTGGCCGGATCGTATTTCTTGATCTTGACCTTCACCGCCTGGCCTTCGCTGACCACTTCACTGGGATGGCTGACCCTTCCCCAGCCCAGCTCGCTGACGTGGAGCAGCCCGTCGACGCCGCTTCCCAGCTCGACGAACGCGCCGAAGTCCATCAACTTGCGGACCGTCCCCTCGTAGACCTGCCCCGGCTCGAGCGTGGCCAGCAATTGCTTGCGGGCTTCTTCCCGCTCGCGCTCCAACAGGGCCCGGTGGCTGAGGACGAGGTTCCGCCGGGCGGGATTCGCCTCGGTGACGACGCAGCGCATCTTCTCGCCGACGAACTCCTCGATGTTTTCAACCCGGTACAGGGCGATCTGGCTGATCGGGATGAACCCGCGGATGTGGTTCACGTCGCACTCCAGCCCGCCGGCGTTGTGCCCGGTGATCCTGGCCTCCACGACCATTCCCTCCTCCAGGTCGGACCAGTCCTCGACCGACGTCGCCCCGTGCGGCAGCGAGAGTTCATAGAGCCCGTCCTCGCGATTGAATCGGGCGACGCGGACTTCGATCTCCGATCCGATCTCCGGCGGCGCCTCGAAATTCTCCAGCGGCAGAATCCCCTGCTCGCGGCCGCCCAGCTCGACGAACACGTCTCGGTGGCGAATCAGCGCAACGCGGCCCCGGCAGCGGGTGTCCGGTTCGAGCATCGCCTGCTTCGTCACGGCCTCCGTCTGGTCGATCAGCGCACCCAACTCGACCCCCCCGAGGGCCTGCTGGAACTCCTCCTCCAGATCGGCGGGCAGCCGGCCGCGGATATTCGGAGGCGGAAACCGCCTGGTCGAAGGGGCCTCCGCAATCGGTTCCCTGGCCGAATCGATCGCCGGTTCGGCGGCAGCCGGCGGCTCGGGCGGCTCGACCGCCGACGAGCCCGGCAGCGGCGCCATCCGGATCGGGGCTGAGGCTGCCGCCGGCGCGGAGACGTCGGGCCGCGGCTCGGCCGGCTCGATCGCCGCCGCGGGCGGGGCCTCTCGAACCGGTGGAGCGGCGGGCGGAGCGGGCGGTGGGACAGCCGCCGGCGCGGTCTCTTCTGCCGCCGCGGCCGGCGGCTGTTCCTGCTGTTCCTGCTGTTCCTGCTGTTCTGGCTGCGAGGCAGGGGGCGACTGGGCGAGCGCCGCCGCTTTGTCCGTCGCCGCTTTGTCCGGTTTCGCTTTGTCCGGTTTCGCTTGTTGGGGCGTCTTTTCGACGATCGGCTCCCAGTCTCGCTTCGGTTTCGGCCGATAGGCGTCCGGATTTCGCTGCGACCCGATCAAGACTCGCCGCCGACCGGACTGGCCAGCCTGGTCGCCGCCCTCCGACTCGGGCGGCACTTCGCTTCCTTCCGCGGCCGGGGCAGACGACGCAGACTCAGGGCCAGCGGGCTGTTCCGCGGGCATCTCCGACGGGTTCTCCAAGCGATCGTTCGGGTCGCTGGTCATCGATCTGTCTCTCACTCAACTATCGGAACAGGAAACGCCAACCGCTCGAAAGGGGTGTCTGGCAAGCCGCGCTCCCCCCCTTAGTCAGCCTCATCATTCTACCAAAGCCCCGCCAGGCGCTCCAAGCCCCTGCGGTGGCGGTGATTGGAGACATAGAGCGGAGCATCGGAAGCGGACCGGCTCGTCGGCATCGTTGATCAACTGCTGTTCAATCTCCAGTTCGTCGCGCTGATTCCGCTGCGTCCGCGCTTCGAGGCGGATCTGCCCCAGGTCCACGCGCATCTGCCGGAAAGAGCAGAAGCGCAACGGCTCGTCGCAGGCGCAGCGAGGCACGGCTTGCCGGTCGCCGTCCGGCATGGGCGCGGCCGGATCGGCTGCTAGAATGAGGAGAGTCAAAAAAGCGGAAGGAGGACGGCGTGGCGCACCTGAAGATCGGGATTGAACTTGCCGGCCTGCGGCTCCCCGCCAGGCAGGCGCTGGCGGCGGCGGCCCGGTTGGGGGCCGACGCCGTGGAACTCGACGCTCGCGGGGATTTCGCCCCCGGAAATTTCTCCCAGACCGGCCTCCGCCAACTCCGCAAAACACTGGACGATCTGCGGCTGCGGGTCTGCGCCGTCAGCTTTCGCACGCGGCGCGGGTTCAGCGCCCCGGCCGACCTCGAGCCGCGGATCGAAGCCGCCAAGGCCGCCATCGAGCTGGCGGCCCGGCTCGCAGCGCGGTCGGTGATCACGCGGATCGGCCAGATTGCCGGCAAAAATCGGCCGGCGGACAATCGCCTGCTCGTCGAAGTGCTCAGCGATCTGGCCCACTTCGGCAACCGTGCGGGCGCGTTTCTGGCGGCGGAGACCGGCGAACAGCCGGTCGCTGATCTGGCCCAGCTCTTCGAGCAACTGCCGGAAGGGATCATCGGGATCGACCTGAACACCGGCAACCTGGCGGCCAACGGCCATTCGTCCCTCGAAGCGGTCGAATCGCTCGGC
>JAAYCB010000199.1 GCA_012744395.1 Pirellulaceae bacterium | reverse complement strand
GCGTCGAGATTCATCACGCCAACAATGCCGGGAATCTCCCCGTGGGCGTGCAGCCAGTCGCCGACCTTGGCGTCGCCCGCGATCACCTGGCGGAAGCCGTTGGCGGCGAAGAACCGCGGACTCTTGGCTTCCTCGGCCTCATAGGCCGTGGTGATCACGACGACCCCCTTGGGCAGATACCTCCAGGCGTCCTCGATCGTTCCGTTGCGCTGCCAGTGTCCCCGATAGGGTTCGTTCCAGGGCTCGTACATGTCGGACCAGGCAAAGCAGACCGGCTGCGAGCGGCGGCGGCCGAGCAGCTTGATCTGCCGCTGAAGACAGTCGCCCCACTGCGCGCCGAGCGTCCCCCTGGCGGCCAGGCAGGCCGGGTCCCAGCCCGCGTTCGTCAGAAATTTCGTCGCCAGGTGATATCCCGGCGGGGCGAGGGCGGCATTCAGCGAATCGATCCCGCCGGCGAAGAAATCGTCGACGTGCCCCGAGCTGATGCAGAGCGAGGCCGGATAGCTCAAGGGGAGCGAGGCGGTGAAACTCACGCGCAGCCGCTCGCCGACCCGCATCCGCGTGTTCCCGGTTGGAATCAACCGCGGCGCACCGTCAGCGCTGAGCGTGCCGCGCATCGGCGCGGCCTCCGTCTGGCCGCCGACGATCCGGTAATCGCGCCCCTCGTCGTAGGCTCGCCCCCGTTCATTGCGGACGATCGGCTCGCAGCCCGGCCGGCGGACGACGTTTATCAGCCCCACGTGCTCGAGCTCGGCGCTGTCGAACCAGAGTCTGCGGGCTCTCGGGTCTCTCCTGCCGCGCATCTCCAGCCGCAGCTCCACCTCGCCCCCCTGGAGACTGTTGAAGACCAGCTCGTGGCGGGTCCACTCGAGCGTTTCGCTCGGGCTCGTGTGGCGATAGTCCAGGTACCGCTTCTGAACGGAGGCGGCCAGAAACAAGCAGCGGCCGGCCTGGGCATCGTCCGTCTTGACCCAGACGCTGAACCGGAACAGCCGGAACGGCGGCAGCCAGACCTTCTGCACCGCTCCATAACTGATCAGCCGCGACTTTTCCTCCGCATTCTCCAAGCGGAGCGACGAATTCCCATACTGGGCCTGGCTGGAATCGACCTCGATCTTCCGGCCGGGCTCGAGGCCGACAACCTCCCAGCCAGGCACGCCGCCCCGAGCCGCCGTCTCGAAATCGCCGTTGACCAGCGCCAGCGGCGGATCCGCGCAGAGTCGCGCCTCGTCCTTGTCGACCACGTAGAGCACGTCTCTGACGGGCAGCCCCTCGGCAAGATGCGGGTCGAACGGCAGGACCAGGTCGCCCGCGTCGAACGGAAACACGCCCGGGATCAGCGCCAGCCCGTGCCGCTCGGCCTCCTTCCGCAGCGCAACCAGCCGCGCCAGATACTGCTTGCCTGCCCGCTGCGGCTGAACCAGGTTAACCGACGGAGCCAGCACCGCTCCATTGTAACCGCTGATCGCCGCCTCGCGCAATCGCTCGCCGGCGCGTGCCAGCTCCGCGTCGCTGGCAAGCTGCGTCTCGCTGATCAGAAACAGCCGATACTCGAGCCTGGCGGACCAGTCGGCTTCGGCCCCCCATGCCGGGCCGGGCGCAAGCGCTGCCAGCAGGGCCAGCGCGGTCACCAGCGCCGGGCAAAATGCTTTGGATAGATAATCCACGGAACGAAATTATGCCACGCTTTGAATCGTCAACGCTATAAGTACATCAATCGCCTTATGATATCCACAT